>VBCG01000066.1 GCA_005881895.1 Betaproteobacteria bacterium | reverse complement strand
TTCAGCACCGATTCGATCTCCTCGATCAACGCGAGCCCGTCGCGCACCTCGCGGTCCATCTTGTTGACGAACGTGATGATCGGCGTCGAACGCAGACGACACACGTCGAGGAGCTTGATCGTTTGCGCTTCGACCCCTTTTGCCGCGTCGATGACCATTACCGCCGCGTCGACCGCGGTGAGCACGCGATACGTATCCTCCGAGAAATCTTCGTGCCCCGGCGTATCCAGCAGGTTGATCGTATGTCCCGCATACTCGAACTGCATCACCGAGCTGGTTACCGAGATTCCGCGCTGCTTCTCGATTTCCATCCAATCCGATGTCGCATGGCGCGAGCTCTTCCGCGCCTTGACCGTGCCGGCAAGCTGAATGGCGCCGCCGAACAACAACAGCTTTTCGGTCAACGTCGTCTTGCCGGCATCAGGGTGCGAAATGATCGCGAACGTGCGCCTGTTGGCGACGTCGCGCACAAGATCGGCTGGAAAGGATCCGTTACTCATCGGTCGGAACTGCAGTCAAAGCCATGTAAAAAGTTCAAAAACAAACGCCGCTCCCGAAGGATCGCGGCGAACGCAGATTATACCAACGCCATCCGGGGAACTTTGTTTGCCGCCGACGCAATCTAAATTGAGCATGCTCTCTGCCCGCTCTCTCGGGTTTTGACGACGAGAGCGGAGGTCGAAAGAACACTCGACGCGGGCACGTGTGACGAACGTTCAACAGATTCCTTGAAACAGGAGAATTTCGATGAAGCAGCATTTTTTGCGTAACAAGCCGCTGGTCGCGGTGCTTTTGATGTCCGGCGCGCTCGGCTTTGCGGGCCAGGGGCTCGCGCAATCGACTTCGGGCGATCAATCCGGCGCGTCGACAACGACGCGTCCACCGGCGGCGGCGGATACGGGGTCGAGCTCGAGTCCGGGCACCAGCTCCGGCGCGTATAGCGCGAGTCCGACCGGTCCCTCGGGACAAACTATGAGCCCCAGCGGCTCGACGAGCAGCGTGAAAGGGATAGCGCCCAGCAAGTCGGAAATGTCGGATTCGGCGTTCAAGAAGCTGGACGCCAGCAACAAGGGCTACGTCACGAAGGACGACACGAAGACCCTGTCGGGATTCGATAGCTCATTTCAAGCGGCGGACGCCGATCACGACGGCAAGCTCACTGCAGATGAATTCAAGAAGGCCTGGACATCGTTTACCGGCAACACGCAGTAAAGCGTTTGTTCGATCCTATCTTAGATTCCAGCGTACAACCTCTCGAGGCAGCGCCCATTGCACCGCGGCGCTGTCTTCAGCACTTTAACGATCGACGGCAGAGGTTTTTTGCCAGTCAGGGCACTGGAATCTGTGGTGTTCGAAGGTGCCAAGACGTCTCTCGCTGGATCGCGAGTCCAATGCGAATGAGCGTTGCATCGGCAAAAGCAGACCCCATCAATTGCATGCCGATCGGCAAGCCCGCGCGTGACAGTCCCACGGGCAGCGACAGCGCGCACGCGCCAAGATAGTTCGCGGCGCGCGTGAACGTTGCAAGCGGCGTCGTCGATTCGTCGACGTCGACGACAGGGACCGCGGTAATCGGTAATGTCGGTGTCAGCAATGCGTCGCGCCCGATCATCCACGAAGCAAAACGCGCGGCCGCGCGACGGCGGTGCGCCAACTCATCGAGGTACTCGGCGGCGCTCACCGATTTGCCCGCGAGAGTGCGTTGCCGCACCCCGGGGTCGATCTCCAAGGCAGCGTCTTCGATGTACGCGCGATGAACGGCATAGGCTTCGGCAGCAATGATGCGGCCGTTACGCAGCATCACGTCCTCGAGATCGAAGGCAAACGATTCCTCTTCGACGTGTGCGCCGAGATCGCGCAACAATTGCATCGTCGCAGCGTACGCCGCCAGTACGTCGACATCGATGTTCGCCGGCAGCTGTTCGAAGGCGAGTGCGGTCACGCGCGTGCCCTTGATGTCCGCAGGCCGTTCGATCGCCGCGCCAAAGTCGACCAACGTGGCGGTCAGCGTTGCCGGATCGGCGGGATCCGGTCCGGCAATGCCGGCCATGACAAGCGCGGCATCTTCGGCCGTTCGGGCAAGCGGCCCGACGGAATCGAGCGTCGTCGCAAGGGGAACGACCCCGGCAAGACTAACGATGCCGTAAGTCGGCTTGAGACCGGTCAATCCGCATAATGCTGCGGGGATTCGAATCGAGCCGCCGGTATCCGAACCGATCGCCACCGGTGCAAGACCTGCCGCGACCGCGACGGCCGAGCCGCTGCTCGAGCCGCCCGCTACGCGATGGATCGCCAGATCCCACGGGTTCCACGGCGCGCCCATCGGCTCGTTGCGGCCCCATCCGCCGAATGCGAATTCGACCATGTGCGTTTTGCCGAGCGGAATCATTCCCGCTGCGATCAATCGTGCGACAACGCTCGCGGTCGAGTCGGACTTCCGCCCAAGCCAACTCTTCGATCCGGCGGTCGTCGGATGCGGCGCGAAATGCAATAGATCCTTGAGCGCGATCGGCAAACCGTGCAGCGGTCCGCGCACGACGCCGGCGTCACGCTCCAGATCGGCGGCCTTTGCTAGCGCCCGCGCTTCGTCATCGTAGACATCGATGTATGCGTGCAGGCGGCCATCGATCGCTGCGATGCGCGCGAGGAACATGTCGACGATCTCGCGCGACGACGTCTTGCGTGCGGCGAGAAGGCGCGACAGGTCGGCAAGGGATAGAAAGGCAAGATCGGCGTTCTTCAATGAGCGCCCGCCATGACGGCCGCAGCGCCAAGGCCCGGAGCGGCGTACAACAAAACCAGCGGAAAGACGATCGCGGCGGAGATACCTGCGACTGCAGCGGCCTTGAGACCGCTTTGACCCTCGGCACGATGCGATGGCACCCGATAATCGGTGCGGCCGACTCCCATTTGTCCGGCGGCTTCGGACATGAGGTGGAGCTTGATTGCGGGCAGCGGCCATCCCGATTTTTTCTCTTGCCAAATATAGTGGAGCGCTCCTTCCTGCGCTTCGAATTCGACAGTATCGGCGTTGTTCGCCAACACGGTGACGGAATGCTTGCCGGGCGGCAACTCGGTATGGAGGTATGTATAGGTGCTGAGCTGACCGAGCGGCTCTCCGTCGATGGCGACGTTGGTAAAGACAGTGCCCATCCATTCGTCGCAATAAATATAGACGCTTGCGACCTCCGGCCGGGGTTCGAATTGCTTTAGCGCGGCGTCCATCTTGGGATCGCCCTCAGGGAGCGATGCGCATCCAGCCGTTGCGATCGCGATCGACGCGATAACCGCATGCTTCAGCATCATGCTACCTCCCTTGCCGGCAGCGCCACGTCCGGCGTACCGCAATCGCGCAGCAGCGTTAGCGGACGGCTGCGCCGCGAGCATTATCACACTTCTTTTTCTGCGCGACACGCCGGCGTGTCCACCGATGGCGAAGCTCTCGCGTTATCCTTGGCGTCGTTTCTATCTACGTCCGATTCATGCCTCAACGATTTTGGCCCAACCCGCCGCTAATGCGCGTCGTGGTCGCGGGCGGCGTGCTGGCTGCATTCGCCGCAGGCTGCATGCAGCTCGAGTATCGCGAGCGCGAGCTGACATTTCGTCCATCCCGCGTTGCTGCGGGGTGGTTTTCCGGTGTTCCCGATGGTGTGCGAGAGGTCTACTTGCCCATCGGGCTGGAAAGGGATGCGCCGAAGATCAATGCGTGGTGGTGGCCCGCGCAGCGCGCCGACGCGCCGGCGATCCTCTATCTTCACGGCGCGCGCTGGAATCTGACTGGACAGCTCCGCCGCATCGAACAGTTGCACAAGTTCGGCTTCGCCGTGTTCGCGATCGACTATCGCGGCTTCGGCAAAAGCGATGGCGATTTGCCGTCGGAGGAAACGGTCTACGTCGACGCTATGACGGCGTGGCAGTGGCTTGTCAGGCAACAACCCGATCCGGCCAGACGCCTGATCTACGGACATTCGCTCGGTGGCGCGGTTGCGATCGATCTTGCGGCGCGTGTTGGCGAAGGCGACGGTGCGCGAGGACTCGTCGTCGAATCGACGTTCACGACGCTGGCCGACGTCGCGTCTGCGATGACGTACGACTGGTTGCCCACGCGACTGTTGCTGACACAGAAATTCGACTCGCTCGCGAAGATCGGCCATGTCCGAATGCCCGTGTTCATCGCGCATGGCGCGAGCGACCATCTGATTCCGTCGCGTTTTTCGTCGGCGCTCTTCGAAGCGGCGCATGAACCGAAAAAGCTGCTCTTGGTCGATGGCGCAAGTCACAACAACGCAATGATTATCGGCGAGCTCGACTATCTCGCGGGGCTTGCACAATTGTTCGGGCTTTCGGCGGAAGGTCCACGCGACGTCAAAGCGCGAAGTCACATCGCACACCACCCTTCTTAACGGCGGCGACTGCTCGCGCCCTGCGTTCGCGGCCTCGCGTCGCTGTAGCCTACGAACGCCACGTTTGACAGCACCCACCTGCGGTTCCCAGAATGGAATGGGGATCCAACAACAAGCGGTCGAGGCAACAACAAATGACGGAGGAAATCATGAAGAAGCTATTGCTCGCCGCGGTTGCGGTCGGCGCGATATCGAGTGGCATCGGCATCACGCAAGCCGCCGATCAATTAGTGCTGAACCGTAATGCGGCGATCCCATTCGCGACGCTGCCCGACGGTGTCCGCTTCCCCGAAGGCATCACGGCCGATCCGGCGACGGGCGACATCTTCGTTGCGACATTCGACTTTGGACCGAATGCGAACAAGCTCGTGCGGTTTTCGAAAAACGGCCACCTTAGCGCGATTCGCGATTTCGGCGGAACGCCACTGCTCGGGCTCGATTTCGATGCGGCACGCGGTAAGGTGTACATCCTCAACTTCGGCGCTTCGAAGGTGCAGCGCATCGCGGCCGATTTCGATGCGACAACGGCAGTCGAGGACGTCGCGACACTGCCATCGATCGGCGCGCCGGGACCGCGCACCGTCGGGAATCCCGACGGCAGCAACGATACGATTACTTTCGGATCGAATGGCTTTCCCGCGCCGAACGCAATGACGTTCTCGCGCAACGGCAGCCTTTACGTATCCGATTCGTTCCAGGGCGCGATCTTTCGGATCGACAACGTCGCGACCTGCGCGAAACCGTGCGTGGTGACGACCGTCGTGCACGATCCGCTCCTGGCGACCGCGGGCTTTCCGCCCTTTGGCGCGAACGGCATTGCGCTCAACGTGAATGAGACGGCGCTTTTCATCGCGAACACCGGGGACAATCGGATCCTGAAGATGGATCTGGCCACAAAAGTGATTTCCGTGTTCACCGAAAGCGTTCATGGGGCCGACGGCATCACGTTCGACAACAGCGGACGCCTGTGGGTCGCGGCGAATCAGGGTGATCAGATCGTCGCGCTCAACGAGAACGGCAGAGTCATCGCGAAGCTCGGCGAATTTCAAGGCATCAATCGCGACGGAACGCCCAACGGGTTGCTATTCCCTGCGAGCCCGGTGATCGTCGGCGACTGGATATACGTGACGAACCTGGCGCTTCCGCTGACCGGGAGCCCGGCCGAGTGGGAAACGGACGTGACGCGCTGGACGGTGTCACGCATCAAGTTACCGAAGCGTTGAGACCGCCGTCCGAGGCTCGCTGCCTCGCTCAGTAGCGTCCGCCGCGCTCACCCATCGGGGCGCGGCGAATCTTGATCTCCGGCTTCAACCGGAGTTGCCATGCGGCGTCGACGTGCGGAGTTCGCGTGGTGTCGACGTTCTTTCGCGTGGTGTCCTCCGCTTCATCTTGGTCCGGGTGCCAGACGCGAACGGTGTAGACGTGCGGCGGCAGGTCGCTGATGACGGCCTTGCCATCGCTTGCGGTCTTAGCGAAGTACGGCGATTCCGACACGTAGATGTAGCCGATCATCCAATCGTGAATGTTGCAGCCGAGGACGACGACGCCTGGCTTGTCGAATACGACCGGCTGTGCCAGGACACCGGAGTACAAAGGCAGCTCGAAGCGCTTCGCCGGCGAGAACGAGTACACATGATGACGAACATTGTCGTGATTGGGAAATGTGACGGTCGTGCCGACAAAGATTGCCATCACTCTCGGAACGAACTCCTTGCCGACTTGATCGACCACCGCGTCGCGCATTCGCGCGACGATGCGTACGTTGGCCTCCACGGGCACGGCGACCACGACGGCGTCGGCGACCGGTTTGCCGCGCGAATCCGCCACGGCAGCGACGATCTCGGAAGTCTGCGCGTGCGCTGCGCTGGCGCCGAAGCCGATCGCTGCGAGGAGCGCACCGATCGCTACGTGTCGACACGTATTCATGGGCGGTAGGTTAGCAAGAGGCTTACGACACGGCTCTTGTATTGGTTTCCATAGGCCGCGTACGTGCGTTCATCAGCGTAACTCAAATTGATCGATGACCGCTCGTCGAGTGCGATGCTCGTCATCGCCGACCCGGTCCATGTCGTTCCGCGAAGACGATATGCATAAAGATCGCTGCTTCCGAATACGGGATCCGCGGCAATTGCGGTCGAGACAAGGAAGATCGGCAGACTCTGCTGGGCCGTCGACTCGACGTCGCCGCGGCGAACACCGAGCCTCGCGTCGGCGTACACAATCTCATTGAACGCGTACCCGACGCGCGCGTAACCGCCAAATCCCCGCAGATCGAACACGGTTCCGGGAATGCCCGGCACGAGCGATTCGCCATGATTGTCATAACGACGGTCGTATACAACGCCCGCCGCCGCATCCCATCTGCGCGTGAAACGCGTGCCGAGTTCCATATTGGCGAGAAACCGATTGCTGTCGCGCAGGGTGTCGTTGTAGTCGTCGTGCGAGCCTTCCATCGAGACGAGGAACCACGGCGCGTCGTAACCCAGCACGAATTTGTGGCGAAGCTCGGCGCGGCCACCCACAACGACGTCATTGAGGCCATGGTAACGCCGGTAAACTTCGCCGCGCGCAAAGGCGGCGACGTTGAAGGTGTCATTCCCGGTGGGCGCCCACAATTCTCTTGCCTCAACGTTTAGTCCCGCCGCGGCATCGGCACGGATATCCGCGGCGTATTGCGCGCGTGTGAGGTTGCTGTCGTGAAAAATCTCTGCGTCGATCGCGAAC
>VBCG01000065.1:2925-10305 GCA_005881895.1 Betaproteobacteria bacterium | reverse complement strand
CGATGCCATTGCCTGCTTGACGGCGAGCTCGCCCGAAGCGCCGGGACGGTTCTCCACGACAACCTGCTGCCCAAGTCGCGCCGACAAGCGCTGCGCCCAATGGCGGCAATTGATGTCGAAACCGCCGTCCGCCGAGAATCCGACCAGCAACTTGATGGGATGCGACGGATAGTCTTCTGCCGCGGCGCCGCCGGATGCAAGGACCAGCAACAAAGCAGCGGAAGCGAGCCAGCGGACGCCCGTTAAGTCGAGCACTTTTGACTTCGCGTTGTACGCATCCCACCAGATTACCGGATTGCCCGGCAATCGCCGTGACGTCATTTCGAAAAGGCGGCCCTCACTGCGTTCGAGAAATCGTTCACCCGGGCATCACGCGCGCCGATCGAATAATTCTCGCCAATCGGCTTCACAAAGCTGACCGGCTTCAACGTGCGACATTGGTACGGCACACCGGCTTGGTTCACCTGGGTCATGCGAGCGACGTCGGCGTTCGCGAGACCGTTCACGGCTTTGCCGTTGACCGAGCCCCACAGGCCGTACAGGTTGTCGAAGCTATGGTTTTCCATGTAAATGACAACCACGTGTTTGACCCATTCCAAATCGCCTTTGTGTTGACCGGAATCGCTCACGGCATAGCCGCAAGACGTCGTGGCGGCAGTCCCGACCGCAACCGTGATCGTGATCAGACGTTTCAAATACTCCATCGAGTGGCTCCTGACGTAGCGCGAAGAGAGAGGGAAAAGCCACGCAACAACGACGTTGCTTGACTGTCACCCCAACGCTACCGCCCATTTTTTGCACGCACGTGACCGACATGTGAAACTTCGCGTTGCCTCCACGGGAAGCGTGAACGGCCCGTGGCGGCTAAAAACTGCGATCCCGCGCTATGTGGGGCTGGATATAGAATCGCGTTTCTTGTGTGCCGTGCTTGCACCGCACCGTTGCTGGGTGCGTTCCGCGCGGTGCTGCGCAGCGTCTGGCTTCATCGGCATTTCCGGCTCACGTGCAAAAAATAAAGGTCAACATGTGCGCGTTTCCAGCCTTGATCGAAGCTCGCTTACGAGCGGGCGCGCTGCTGCTCGCGCTGTCAGTGCTATCGGCGTGCGGCGAGAAAGGTCCGCCGCCGCAGCCGGCGCCGCCGGAGGTGTCGGTGATCAAGGTCGCGCCGGCGCCGGTTACGGTGTTCGAAGAGTACGTCGGTCAGACCGAAGCGATCGACACCGTGGAGATTCGCGCGCGCGTTGGCGGTATTCTCGAGCGCCAAACTTACACCGACGGCGCCACGGTCAAGAAAGACGATTTGCTGTTCGTCATCGACCGCCTGCCGTTCGCGACAGCGCTTGAGCAGGCGAAGGCCAATCTCGCGCAGGCGCAAGCGTCGCTGGAAAATTCGAAGCAGAATCTCGCCCGCGCCGAGCCGCTGGTATCCGATCAAGCAATCAGCAAGCAGGATTACGACGCAGCGTTCGCAAAACAAAGGAGCGATGCCGCCAGCGTGCAAGCGATGCAGGCTCTCGTCCACACGGCCGAGTTGAATCTCGCGTACGCGTCCGTGCGCGCGCCGCGCGATGGCGTCGTGAGCAAAGCGTTGATTCGTCCCGGCGGGCTCGTCAACGCGTCGACGACGCTGCTGACCACGCTCTACTCGGTCGACCCAATCCACGTCAATTTCACCGTCGGCGAGCAAAAGCTGATCGAGCTCAAGCAACAATTGGGGAATCCTTCGGGCAAGCCGACCGACAACCCCGCGGTGTTTCAATTGAAGCTGATCGACGGCAGCGATTATCCGCAGCGCGGACGTCTCGACTTCGTCGACGCCGCCGTCGATCCCAAGAATGGAACATTGCAGATCCGCATCGCCGTACCGAATCCCGACCATGCGCTTCGGCCCGGACAATTCGTTCGTGTGATCGTGCCCGCGCGCGAGAATGCGAACGCGGTCCGCGTGCCGCAACGGGCGGTCACCGAGTTGTTGGGGACCCAATCGGTGTTCGTCATCGGACCCGACAACAAGGCGTCGCCCCGCGAGATCGTCGCGAAGACACGGATCGGCAACGACTGGCTCGTTGACAAGGGACTCAACCCAAATGAATTGGTGGTCGTCGACGGCATTTCGAAAGTGCGCCCTGGCGCGGTTGTGAAGCCGGTGATTGCAACGCAAGGGCCCGGCTCCGCCGGGCCGGATGCAAACAAGGCGGCGCAACCGGAGACCGTCAGGGCGCCCCCGGCGACGCCGCCGACACCGAAATGAGCCCCCACGCTTGCGGCTTCACCGCTTCGCTGCCCGCACTTGAGGCGCCGAGAGGTCGATAGGTGTTCAACTTCTTCATCGACCGCCCGGTTTTCTCGACGGTTATCTCGCTGATCATCACGCTCGCCGGCGCGCTCGCGGGGTTCGGATTGCCGATCGCGCAGTATCCGCAAATAGTTCCACCGCAAGTGCAGGTGCAAACCACATTTCCAGGCGCGAACGCAGATGTCGTCGTGCAATCGGTCGCCGCGCCGCTCGAGCAGCAGATCAACGGCGCGAAGAGCATGCTGTACATGGACTCGAAGAGCGCCAACGACGGCTCGTACAACCTGATCGTCACCTTCGATGTCGGCACGAATCAGGACTTGGCCGCCGTCGACGTGCAAAACCGGCTCGCGGTCGCGCAGAGCTCGCTGCCCGCCGATGTGATACGGCAAGGCGTGATCGTTCGCAAGCAGTCCACCGACTTTCTCGAAGTGATCGCGCTTACCTCGCCCGGTCGGCGTTTCGATACGACGTTTCTTTCCAATTACGCGCTGCTCAATCTGCAGGACACGCTCGCGCGAATCCCGGGCGTCGGTCTCGTGCGCATTTTCGGCGCACGCGATTTCAGCATGCGCATCTGGATCGATCCCGACAAGATGGCGCGACTCGGCGTGACCGCGACCGATATTCAGAGAGTCGTGCAGGAGCAGAACGTCGTCGCGCCGGCCGGCCGTATCGGCGTGCCACCGGTTCCAACCGGGCAGCAAATGCAGTATTCGGTGACCGTGCGCGGCCGGCTCACCGACGCGGCGCAATACGAGAACATGATTTTGCGCGGCGCGACGGGCGGGCAGATCGTCCGCCTGCGCGATGTCGCGCGCGTGGAGCTGGGCGGCGCCGACTACAGCATCAATGTTCAGGAGAACGGCGTGCCGGGCGTGTTCGTCGGAATCTTCCTGCAGCCCGACGCCAATGCGCTCGATGTCGCGAAGCAAGTGACGCAATCGATGAACACGCTCGCGCAGCGGTTCCCCGAGGGCATGCTGTGGTCGGTTCCCTACAGCACCACGCCGTTTGTCACCGAGTCGCTGCGCGAAGTCGTGAAAACGCTCGGCATCGCATTCCTGCTCGTGATGTTGGTCGTTTTTCTGTTTTTGCAGACATGGCGGGCGACATTGATCCCGATGCTCGCGGTGCCGGTGTCGCTGGTCGGTACGTTTGCCGCGTTCGCGGCGCTCGGGTTTTCGATCAACACGCTGACGTTATTCGGCCTGGTGCTCGCGATCGGCATCGTCGTCGATGACGCGATTGTCGTTGTCGAAGCCGCACAGCATCGGCTCGATGCCGAGCACGTGTCGGCTGTCGATGCCACAAAGCAAGCGATGGCCGATGTCGGCGGACCGGTCATCGCGATAGCGCTTTCGCTTGCGGCGGTCTTCATTCCAGTCGCGTTTCTCGGCGGCTTGACCGGACAACTGTACAAACAATTCGCGCTAACGCTCGCGACGTCGGTGCTCTTATCGGCAATCGTGGCGTTGACGCTGACGCCGGCGCTGTGTGCGCTGCTGCTCCGTCCCGCGCGCCATAGCGATCATCCGGGACCGCTGGCGCGTTTCTTCGGCGTGTTCAACCGGATGTTCGAATCGTTTCGCAACCGCTACACGGACTCGGTCATCACGCTCGCGCGTCACGCTGCCCTCGTCGCGCTCACGTTTGCCGTGCTGCTCGGCGTGCTCTACGGCCTCATCAAGACCCGCCCCACCGGTTTGGTCCCCGACGAGGATCAGGGTTACATGTTCGTCATCCTGCAGTTGCCTCCGGGCGCATCGCTCGAGCGGACCAACGCTGCAGTGAATCAGTTGAACCGGATCGCGCACGAAATTCCCGGCATCGAAGGTGTTGCGTCGCTGGTCGGCTTCAACCTGCTGACCGGACTGACGACGTCGTACAACTCCACGACGTTCATTCGCTTCAAGCCTTGGAGCGAGCGGGAAAAAGGCGGGCAAAGCGGTCCGGAAATTCTTCGTGCGCTCGGTGGCCGTCTTAATCGCGAAATCAAGGACGCCAACGCGCTGGCGCTGAATCCGCCGCCGATCCGTGGCCTCAGCACGACGGGCGGCTTCGAGTTCATCTTGCAGGATAGCGGGGGTGGCGATGCCAAATCATTCGCCCAATTGCTGCAGCGCTTGCTGGGTGATGCACGCAAGAGACCGGAACTGGGCGTCGTCTTCGCGAATTACGACGATCGCACGCCGCAGATCGAGTACGAGGTCGATCGCGACAAGGTGAAGTCGAACGGCCTCACGTTGAGCGACGTGTTCTTCACGCTGCAGATGTTCATGGGGAGCTATTACGTCAACGACTTCAACCTGTTCGGCCGGACGTTCCGCGTCCAGGCACAGGCCGAAGGCTACGCACGCGCCGATCCCGCCGATATCAACCGTTATTACGTGCGCAACGCCGACGGCGACATGATTCCGCTGGGATCGGTGCTGACGCAAAAATCCGTGAGCGGTCCGGAATATCTCGAGCGCTACAACCTCTATCGCGCCGCGACGATCAACGGCTCGCCCGCGCAAGGTTACAGCTCGGGACAGGCGGCGCAGGCGATGGAGGAGCTCGCACAGACGCTTCCCGCCGGCTACACGAACGAATGGACCGGGGCGCAATTCCAGGAGAAAAAAACCGGCGGTCAAACCGGCTACATCTTCGCGCTGTCGTTGATGTTCGTGTTTCTCGTGCTCGCCGCGCTGTACGAGAGCTGGGCGATGCCGGTCGCGATTCTGTTGGTGATCCCGTTCGGCGTGCTCGGTGCCTACACAGGCCTCACGCTCCGCTCGTCGGTAAGCAACGTCTACGCGCAGATCGGCCTGATCATGCTGATCGGGCTCGCCGCCAAGAACGCGATCCTGATCGTGGAGTTCGCCAAGCTGGCGCGCGAGCGCGGGCTGTCGATCGTGCAAGCCGCTAAAGAAGGCGCGTACCTGCGACTGCGTCCGATTTTGATGACGTCGTTCGCGTTCATCCTGGGGACGTTTCCGTTGGCGATCGCGACCGGCGCGGGCGCCGGCGCACGGCAGTCGATCGGCACGACAGTCGTTTTCGGGATGCTGTTCGCGACGCTCCTGGGAATTGTTGTGATTCCGGTGTTCTACGTCATCGTTCAGCGCGTAAGCGAGCGGAAGATGCCCTTTCGCGACGACGAGGCACAAGCGCCTGCGCGTAGCACCGCATCGGGTTCACCGTCGGGAGAGCACGGGAGAAACAAATCGTGACGCTGCGTCGGTTTCTTCCGACCATTACGGTGCTGCTAGCCGCTTGTGCCGTCGGACCGCAGTACTCGCGGCCTGCGCTCGATGTTCCCGAAGTGTTTCGCGATGAGACCGGCGCGCGGGGAACGGCGTCGCTCGCCGATCTGTCGTGGTGGGATATCTATCGCGATCCGACGCTGCGGGAGCTTCTGAAAACGGCGGTCGAACAGAATCGCGACATCAAGATTGCCGCCGCCCGCGTTACCGAAGCGCGCGCGCAGGCCGCCATTGCACGCGTCGCACAATTTCCACAGGCCAATGCGAATTTCGATGCACAACGCGGCCGCGTATTCCAGGGCGGCGATTACGTCACCGGCGCATTGTTCACCGCGGACGGGCAAGTTTCATTCGAGCTCGATTTGTGGGGTCGGCTCGCCAGTCTTTCCGATGCAGCTCGGGCAAATCTGCTCGCGACCGAGTACGCCCGCGACGGCGTGACGTCGAGCCTCGTCGGCGATGTGGCCACCGCGTATTTCGACTTGATCGCCTTCGATCAGCAGCTACGCGTCACGCAGCGCACCGTCGGTGTTCGGCAACGTTTTCTCGATCTCACGCAAAGCAAGCTCCGTAACGGCGCCGCGGCCGGCATCGACGTCAATCGCGCTGACGCAAGCCTGGCGGCCGCCGAAGCAACCGCGGCCGAGTTGAGACGCCAGATAGCGCAAACGGAGAATCGATTGCGCATTCTGCTCGGAGAGAACCCCGCACCTATTACGCGTCCGGATGTCGACCTCGAAGCGCTTCCCGCTCCGCCCGATGTGCCTCCCGGCCTTCCGTCTTCGCTACTTGAGCGTCGGCCAGATCTTCGTCTAGCCGAAGCGAGCCTCGCGGGCGCAACCGCGAATGTCCGCGCCGCTAAGGCCGCGCTTTATCCGACGATCTCGCTAACCGGCTCGTTCGGCTGGGAAAGCCTCGAGCTCACCAAGCTCTTTACGGGACCGACGAAAGTGTGGTCGCTTGGCTTGGACGTTTTGCAACCGCTTATCAACGCGCAACGCAATCGGCACCAGGTCGAAGCGGCGCAAGCGCATGCGGAGCAAGTCTTGCTTCAATATCAAAACGCCGTCGCCCAGGCATTCAGAGAAGTGTCGGACGCGCTGGTGGCACGGCAGCGTTACGACGAGCAACTGCGCGCGCAGCAGCAGCAAGTCAACGCGTTGCAGGAAGCGAGCGCGCGGGTGCTGAGACGCTATGAAGTTGGCTACTCATCGTATTTCGAGGTGATCGACGCGCAGAGCAGTTTGTACACGGCGCAGCTTCTACTGGTGCAGGCGCGACGCAACAGTCTCGTGACGGTCGTGCAACTCTACAAAGCGCTGGGTGGAGGATGGGATCGAGCAGCGGCGCAACATGCTGCAACGCTGGCGAACCGCACCGTTCACAGAATTCCCCGCTCCGCGTAGGGCTCGCCGCGTTCGATGCGGCCGTAGTCGAGGCGCGACAAATCCAGAGTCTGGAATGCGCCGTCGACAATGAGCTCGGCCAGACCGCGTCCGGCGGCGGGCGCGTGCATCATTCCATGGCCGGAAAATCCCGCGATGACGAAGAAATTGTCGAGGTGTCCGCGCCAGTTGCCGATGATCGGATTCCCATCCAATTCGCATTGCTCGTACAGGCCCGACCACGTGCGATGGCATCGCGCCGACTCCAACGGTGGGAAGCGATGCGCCAGTGCCGGCCAGACCGCGCGCTCGAAATAATCGTGATCGATGTCGAAATTGAAACCTCGGGGTTCGTTGCCATTGACGAGTCCACCGGAGTAGCCCTTTCCTTCGGAGCGAAAAGCGAGGCGATCCAGATCCTTCACATAGGGAAGAGCCTCGAGTGGATTCC
>VBCG01000065.1:0-2671 GCA_005881895.1 Betaproteobacteria bacterium | reverse complement strand
ACGCCGCCACCCAGATCGTCGACGCGCATCGAAGGAAAACGCTCCTTCAATTGCGCTGGGCTCAACAATTCCACTACGCATCCGTGCCGGCGCTGAGTCTCGTAGTTTGCTTCGAGCATCGTCATGGCCGCTGGCGGCACGATAAATAGATATCCGCCTTCGACCCAGTCGACGGGCGCCTGACGGTCGCCGACGGCCATCGCCTCAGGGAAGCGCCGAATGAATTCGATGCTCCATTTCGTCATCTCGATGTTTTCTGGGCAAGAGAACAGCACGCGCGCGCCACCCGATGCTCGCAACGTCGAGGCGAACTCGTAAGTCGGGTCCGGCTCGATAACGCAAATATCGGCACCGGGCGCCCGCTGCTTCACAAAATAGGCTGTGCTGCAACCCATGATGCCGCCGCCGATGACGACGACGTCGTAACGATGATCCAAGGAGTGATTAGTGGCCAAGGGCGGAATCGAACCACCGACACAAGGATTTTCAGGCGCGTTTTAGGAGTACGCTCGACTTCGCCATGGCATGCCAGTCTTCGCTGGATCAGGTACTTAATCGAAGCCGGCTTTTCTAGACTTGCCGTCGTTACGCCTGGATTCGCGCCTGTGTGTAACCCCGGCCTAACCCCGGAGAGCCGCCATGTCGTCACCGTTTCGTCTGCGCTTCAACAAAACCTCATTCGAAAATCTGCCGTTGCCTGCACGTGCAACGCGTGCAACGTATTACGACACGGAAGTCCTTGGCTTGCAACTGCGCGTCACCGATCGTGCCGTGAAATCGTTTTGCGTCTTTCGGCGAAGCAAGGGCGGAAGCGGCGATGCTGATATTTCGGTTGTGCCCGTTCGAATGGGATTGCAAGGTGAGATCGGCGTCGTGGTCGCCGGTTCGGAGCGAGCGGACTTTCCTACACAGACCGAGGGACTTCTCCTTCGCGTGGCGGCAAATCAAGGCTGGATCAGCCTGCAAGAGGCGCGGCTGCTGACCGAGCAGAAACGGGTTGCGAGAGAGTCGATCGAGGATAGAAAGTGGTCGCAAACGCTGCTGGCCGGCGAGAAACGGCTCCTCGAGATGATCGCGTCGGGTTCACCGCTTCTCGACGTGCTCAATGCGTTATGCAACTTCGTCGAACACGCCGCCCCCGAATGCTATTGCGGTGTGTACCCGATCGATTGGACCGGCCCGACGTTTCTGTACGGCGTCGCACCGTCTCTTCCGGTCAGCTATATCGCTCCAATCGAAGGTTTGCCCGTGCATTGCGGGATAGCGCCGTGTGGCGTAGCGGCCTACGTGAAGAAATAGGTAAGCGCCGAGGACATCGAATCGGACCCGCGCTGGCATCGCTCTGACTATCGCGAACATGTGCTGACGCACGGACTGAGATCGGTTTGGAGCACGCCGATATTTGCGCGGGATGGCGGCGTTCTCGGTACTTTCTGCGTGTATCAGCGCAAACCGGCGAGCCCATCGCCGCGTCAGCAGGAACTGATCGCGCAGGTCACGCACATTGCGAGCATTGCGATCGAGCGTGCGCAGGCCGAGGACGCCGTGAAACGCAGCGAGGCGTTCCTGGCAGAAGCCCAGCGTCTCAGCCGCGTCGGCAGCTTTTCGTGGCGGTTGCCCACTGGCGAGATCACTTGGTCCGAGCAGCTCTACTGTATTTTCGAATTCTGCGTGACTCTCGATCTGATTCGCAGCCGCATTCATCCGGACGATGTCGCGTTCTTCAATGACGTCGTTCAGAAGACGCGAGGCGCCGGCGGTGACTTCGAATTCGAGCATCGTCTATAGATGTCCGACGGTTCGGTCAAATACCTGCACGTGAGTGCGCACGCGACGCGCGACAAACAAGGCGGCCTCGAGTACATCGGCGCGGCTCAGGACGTCACGCAACGCCGCCTGTCGGAAGAAGCGCTTGCCAACGCGCGATCCGAGCTTTCACGCGTATCCAGAATCACGACGCTCGGGGCGTTGACGGCTTCGATCGCGCACGAGGTCAACCAGCCATTGGCTGGCATCATGACGAACGCCAACACGTGTATGCGCATGCTCAATGCGGATACTCCGAATGTCGAGGGCGCGCGAAACGGTCCGACGCACGATTCGCGACGCGAACCGCGCTTCCGATGTGATCGCCGCCTTCGTGCATTGTTTGCCAAGAAGGAGGCGAACATCGAATCAATCGATCTCAACGAAGCTGCGCAGGAAGTGATCGCGGTTTCGTTGAGCGACCTTCAGCGAAGCCACGTCATCGTGCGTTCCGAGCTCGCCGACGATCTTCCCTCTGTCACCGGTGACCGAGTCCAACTTCAGCAAGTGATTCTGAATCTCGTTCGGAACGCCGCCGAAGCGATGAGCGAAGTCGACGATCGGCCCAGAGAGTTGACGATCCGGACCGAAGCCGATGGAGGCGATCGTGTTCGCCTCACCGTGCAAGATGCAGGCATTGGTCTCGGTGAGAACGCGCCCGAGCGACTCTTTCAAGCGTTCTACACGACCAAAGAGGGCGGAATGGGCGTCGGGTTGGCGTAAGTCGATCGATCATCGAAAGTCATCAGGGCCGACTCTGTGCACGCCCCAACGAAGGTCCTGGCGCCACGTTTTCATTCTCGATCCCTCGCAGCGGTGACAGCGTCATGAATGCGTTGACCCTTGGAGGACTACGCAACGTCGC
>VBCG01000063.1 GCA_005881895.1 Betaproteobacteria bacterium | reverse complement strand
TGCCGGCGCCATAGCGGAAATTCAAGCGGCGCGGGCGAATTTACACACGGACAAACTCGGGATGGGTGGCAGAGCGGTCGAATGCACCGGACTTGAAATCCGGCGAGGGCGCAAGTCCTCCGTGGGTTCGAATCCCACCCCATCCGCCAAGTCGCTATATTTGACGGGATTCCCGCAGCGGTATGACAGTATACCCGGTTGTGAAAGCGCCCAATCGCGTTCGACCAGCCCCGCACAGTCGCGGCGTTGTTAGTGTAGTCTATTGATCGACAGCGACCTCGTTTGCGGCGTGTCGCGAATCGGCCACCGGCCAAAACGAGCAATGCCTGCGATTCTCCTTGTCGAAGATGACCCCTACAACCGGGAAGCTCTGGCCGACGTGGTGGCCATCATGGGCTACGAAATCATCAGTGCAGTTTCCGGCGAAGAAGCGTTGCGCCTACTCGATCAGCGGGACGACGTGTCGCTCGTGCTCTGTGACATCCGCCTGCCGGGCATCGGCGGCATCGCATTTCGCGCCATCGCACGACAGCGGCATCCGTCACTGAAAGTTGCCTTCGTGACCGGAGATTCAGAAGCGGCCGATGACGCGATTCAGGCCGGCGCAATCGCCATGCTGAAGCCGTATGACTTCAGGGTTCTGATGCGCGTAATCGAGGAAGCGATCGGACGGTCTTCCGAAAACTAAGCTCGCCGAGGGTCGGACCCACGCGCTAGCGCAGTGGCTGCGCTTGCGCCCGGCGATAGATTCGGCGAGTGCTCTACCCGCTCCATAGAACCGATCATCCTTTCGGCGTTGTTTTCGACCGGCTGCGCATTTGCGTGCATCGACGCGACGACGATTTTAAGCATCTCGAGAATTTCGGTGCTCTTGTCGAAAAAATGATCTACGCCCAGGCGTTTTGCCGCGTGTTGGTATGGGGCCGACGATTGATTGGTGAGTACGATACGAACGGGACGATCGCAATTCTTTTCTTCGCCGAGAGCGCGCAGGACGTCAAAGCCATTGCCACGCTGCAACGCTATGTCGACGATGATGACATCGGGACGTAGTCTGCGTATTTCGCGAATCGCAATTCGCGCACTATCTGACTGACCAATGACCTCCGCTCCGACGCTTTGCAACAGCTCGCGCAGCAATCGCAGCAGGATTGCCGAAGCTTCAACCAGGTAAATCCGCGGCTGGCGGACCGACATGCCCATGGCAGCGTTGTTCTTTGTTACCCGAGCCCACGACTTCGCCTCGGGCAAGTCACTGTGTAATACGCGGCGCCAACCGCCGTCTGTAGGAGATCAACCGAAAACCCGTCGTTCGCGTTAAGTTGTTGCGTCGGCCCCGACTTGCACAGTAAGTGGCTGCAAGTCTTACAACACATCGGCAAAATTCGCACTGAAGGTCACCGCGGACGTGAGAAACGATCGCCCCACGATTTCCATAGTAAGGCGCATGGAGCGCGAGCCTGGCTTGCCGGATCCATCGGCGAGTGATTCGCCGAACCCTTCGCGAGCGTGCCCATCTTGTGCCGCGCCCTTGCTACGCGTGCGTCGGCATGCATGGGAGCGGTGGATCAGCATTTTGCATCCCGTCGCGCGATACCGTTGTTCACGCTGCGGATGGCGTGGACACTTGGCAAGGCCGGAATGAACTCGATCGATCGCGCTGGCGCGCCGATGCACGTGAAGGACGCGCACGTCGAAATAGATGGGACGACAAAGCGCAGTCGTCCACGGCAAGTGGCCCACGCCTCACCGGCATGTCCACAGGCTGCTTATGTACTTCAAGTCGGCAATATTTCGCACTTGGCGGAGGAAATCGAACGTCGGCTGATTTGAACCCGACCCGTTATGGCATTCGTTGTGAAGGACTGGCGAGCGACGGGGTTGGAACCTGGCATTGCGTAATCCATTACCCGCAAGCGAATGACCACCTTCCGTGTGACCCGCCGCGAGCTTCGCCTCACCACGGGCCTCGTGCTTTTCGCCTATGTGTCCGTGCATTTGGTCGATCACGCATTCGGTCTCGTTTCGGTCGCCGTCGCCGAGCACGCGCTGCGCCTCGCTGTCGCCGTCTGGCATAGCTGGCCCGGGACCGCGCTGCTGTACGGCGCGGCGGGCATCCATATCGCCCTTGCGTTCGTCGCCGTCTACGAGCGACGCACGCTTCGGATGCCGCCGGTGCAGGCGCTGCGGATCGCACTCGGCTTCGCTATGCCGCTGCTCGTCATCGGCCACGTCGCGGCCACCCGGTTGGCGACCGAACTCTATGGCCTGTCCCCCACCTACACGCGGATCGTATGGGGGCTATGGACGTCCGACAATGAGGGACGCCAACTCGCGCTGCTTGCGCCGGGCTGGTTGCACGGCTGTCTCGGGATCGATTTCGCGTTCGGCCGCCGCGCGCTGTACCAGCGCCTGCGCCCCGCCCTGTTCGGCGCGGCGCTGCTCCTGCCGGTGCTCGCCGGCCTTGGCTTCCTCGCGATGGGTCGCGAACTCGCGGTGCTGGCGGCCGATCCCGCGTGGCTCGCCTCGGCCGAGGTTGCTGACACCGCGCAGCGGATCGCGCTCGGCCGGCTGCGCGACGGACTCCTTGCCGGCTATCTCGTGCTGATCGGGCTTGTATTCGTCGCGCGTGAGATCCGCGCGCACATCGAGCGGCGCAGCAAGTCGCTGGTTGCGATCGCCTATCCGCAGCGGACCGTCGAAGTGCCGCGCGGTTGGTCCGTGCTCGAGGCGAGCCGCGGCTTCGGCATTCCCCACTTGTCCATGTGCGGCGGCAACGCACGCTGCTCGACCTGCCGCGTCCGCGTGATCGCCGGTGCCGCGAACCTTCCTCCGCCGTCGGACAACGAGCGTCGGACGCTTGAGCGCATACGCGCGCCCGCCGACGTCCGACTCGCGTGCCAGCTTCGGCCGGTCGCCGATGTCGCCGTCGTCCCGTTGCTCGACGCGACGGATGCAGTACAGCCGGGACGCGAGGCGCCGCCGGCGGTGGTCGAGCGCGATGTCGCCGTGCTGTTCATCAAGCTTGTTGCGTGGAAGGCGGACACGCACGCGCCACAGTCGTCGCATGATGTGGTCTATGCGCTCGACCGTTTCCTCGCAGCCATCGGCAACGCCATCGCCGAGGCCGGCGGCTTACCCGGCCGCTTCGACAACGAGGGCGCAACGGCGACGTTCGGCATTGCGACCGATCTCGAGATCGCGTGTCGGCAGGCACTCGTGGCGGCGGCGGAGATTGAGCGCGGCCTGGCCGACCTCAATGCGGATCTCGTCCGCGAACTTGGCTTCACCGCCGATTACGCGCTCGCCATCCACGCCGGGCCGGCGGCAATCGGTTACGTCGGCTATGGCCACCACCGCGCGCGAACGGCCGTCGGCGACACGGTGCTCGCGGCGCAGATGTTGCGGGACGTCGCCGCAGCGAGCTCCACGCGCTTCGTTGTCTCGCGCGCTGCGGCAGCCGCAGCGGGGATGCCGACCAAGGACATTGACTGGCGGCCTGTCGCAGTGCGCGGCGCGCGCCCGACGGTGGAGATCACGGGGTCAGAGCGTGCTATCCGTTTCGATAGCATGCCCTCGAACCGCTGAACGAACAGGACGTAATCCCGCCCGAGCACCTTCAACGCAGTCGCGTGTCGACGCGTCGATGTTCGTTTGGCGACGGTATGTACTTGGCGACAGGCAGGCAATCCTTTTGTCCGACGGACGGCGGCACCAGGCGTCGGCCGTTTCGGCCCATGTGTGATCAATGCGAAAGATTTGGACAAAGCTGAAAACGCGGCGCGCGCACTCCTTGCCGACAAGGGCTGGATAATCGAAGCCATCGAGCTATCAATGGCGCGTACGCCTGGCGAAATCGCAGCTTTACCCCCAGTTGATAGCCTATACACGAGCACAGCGGGAGGGCGTTTACGTGTATTTTTCCCCGGCAGACCGTTCCCAATAGTGTGAGCGACGCGGGTCGGACCACCCGCCGATTTCCGCGGAAATCCGAGGGTTAGTTGTCCATCGGCTTTGCGCTCCGCGTTCCAAACGATATCGCAATAGGTGCTACGAGGGCTCGGGAAGCCGGTCGATAATGTTGATCAGCTCGGCCGCGTCGATCGGCTTCACCAGGTAGTGGTCGAAACCGACTTCCTGCGCGCGCCGGCGATTTTCTTCGTGGCCGTAACCCGAGACGGCAACGAGTGTCACGCCCGAGAGCATGTTCGAGCCGCGCAGCCTTTGGGCGACTTCGTAGCCGTTCATTCCAGGGAGCCCGATGTCCAGCAGCACGGCGTCCGGTGTGTGATCCGCCGCCACCGTGATCGCCGCTTCACCATCGTTCGCGGTGCGCACGTCGTGGCCGAATTCCTTGAGCAATGCTGCGAGAGAGCTAACGAAATCGAGATTGTCATCGACGATCAGCAGCCGGCGGCGAAGCCCCGCAGCTTGACTGAGCGATAGCCTGGCTAGCGGGGGCCGCGTCACGCCCTCGCTTGATACGCGGGGCAGGCGGACGACGAACTCACTGCCTTGACCCGGGCCGGCGCTCACGGCTTTCACCGAGCCCCCGTGCAGTTCCACCATCCGCTTGACGATCGTGAGCCCGATGCCCAATCCGCCCGCCGCCCGATCCAGCGAGCGATCGCCTTGAACAAAGAGCTCGAACACCTTTGGCAGCAGCGTCGCTGAGATACCGATGCCGCTGTCTTGCACGCGCAGCACGACGTCGTCGTGGTCACCGTTGACCGAGATCGAAATGCGTCCTCCCGCCGGCGTGTACTTCGCCGCGTTGTTGAGCAGATTGAGGATCACCTGCGACAGCCGCGTCGGGTCCGCCTTGATCCACAGCTCCTCATTCGAAGGGCTCACATCGACCGTATGGCCGCGCGCGTTCAGCAGTGAGCGGCAGGATTCCACCGCGTGCAGCACGACATCGTTTACCGGCAGGATCTCTTTTCGCAACTCGATTTTTCCACGTGTGATCCTGCTGACGTCGAGTAGATCGTCGACGATATGCGCAAGGTGCTTAACCTGCCGCTCGATGATGCCTCGGGCTTCGGTCCGCTCCGTCGCGGGCTCGTGCCGAGCCAAATCCAGAGCGTTGACGATTGATGCAAGTGGATTGCGGAGCTCATGGGAAAGCATGGCAAGGAACTCGTTCATTTGTCGTTCGTTCTCCTGCAACGCCTCCACCCGCCGGCGAACAGTGAGATCGCGCGTAACCTTTGCAAACCCGCGCAACCGGCCGTCGCTGCCGTAGAGCGCGGACGTGATCACGCTCGCCCAGAAGCGGCTGTCGTCCATCCGCTGGCGCCACCCTTCCTCCTCGTAACGTCCATCTGCGCGGGCCGTCGAGAGCTCGTGTGCGGGCCGCTGACCGGCGATGTCTTCGGGCGTGTATAGCCGCGAAAAGTGTGTGCCGACGATTTGCGACGCGGCATAGCCGTAGATGTTTTGCGCGCCGGTATTCCAGCTCACGATGTTGCCGGAGGCGTCGAGCATGAAGATCGCGTAGTCCTTGACGCCGTCCACCAACAAACGGAAGCGCTCCTCGCTTTGCCGCAGGATTTCCTCGCGCTGGTCGCGTTCGGCGAGCTCTTCGCGCAACGCCCGATTGATCGTTTCAGCTTCCAGCGTGCGATCGTCCACGCGCAGTCCAAGACTTTCGTTCGCCAGGCGCAATTGCGCCATCGCGCGTTCGCGCTCGCCGATCACCGCGCTGATGGCAAGACCCGTCATGACCAACGCGCTGGTATAGGCGAGCAGGAACAGGAGCGATGCATTGGCCGATTCGGGGCTGAACGGATAGCGACCCTTCACGGCGTGCCAGACGGCAATTGCGCACACCATCGCAATGGCGGTCGTGACTTCGCGCTGTGAAAACCGGATCGCGGCCCATACGACCAACGGAAGCGCCAGGAAGGCAAACGACACCGACATTCCGTTTGCAGCGATCCCGCCGAAGATCAGAAGAATTGCAAAGCCGAGGGACAGCCACAGAGCGATCGCTTCAATGATTTTCGCTGGCGGCCAAGGCCGGGCAAGGCGCGTGCTCCAGCTCAATAGAAGCGGCGTGACGATGATCATGCCCGAGGCATCGCCTTGCCACCAAGTCCACGCATTCGCTCCGACGTCCGACCACTTGAGAACATTCGACAGCGCGAGCGAACCGACACCGACCGTGGCGGCGATGCACGCGCAAAATGCGCAGCACGCAACGAACTTGATAACGTCTTCGCCGCTTTGAAAACGCCAATGATGGACCCCCACGCTTGCGGCTTCGCCGCTACGCTCTGCCCTCTGCCCCCCGAGGGGGAGTAATTCGCGCTTCGGGGCGGCCCTGCGGCGCGACTGTCGATCAAGAAAAGGTCGGACCAACGCGGCAGCCGCGATCGCCTCGAGCGTGTTCCCCGTCGCGATAAGCATCGCGAGTAGCGGGGAACCCTCGATCGTGACATTGATGAGCGCCGCGCCCAGCCAGATGCCGAGCCAGATGCGCGTGCCGAACAGCAGCGCAGCGGCCAGGGCAATTCCGGAGGGCGGCCACACCGGCGTCGCGTAACCGGGCGGGATCGCAAGCAATAGCGATGCCTTGGCCGCGATAAAATACACGGCGCCGATCAGCACCACTTCGCCCGCGCGTCGGACGCGCGACAAGCCTTCGCCGGTTTGCACGCCGGCCTCCCTGATCCACCAACCTAAATTGTTTACGCCAGCGGCGCGACCTTCACGACCTCGTCCGCGGTGGTGAGCCCCGCAGCAATCTTCATCGCGCCCGAAACGCGCAGCGGTTTCATGCCGTCCTTGAACGCCTGCTCGCGAATCGCGCGGTCGTCGGCTTCACGCGTCATCAAGCGGCGCAACGTCGGCGTCACCAGCATCACTTCGTAGATGCCCATCCGTCCGTAGTAGCCGGTCATTCGGCATTCAAGACAACCGACCGGGCGCATCACTTGCGATGGCTTTTCGCCGCGCCACGGCGACGTGATCGCGGCCCAAGTCTCGTCGTCGGGCGCCTCGCCCGGCTGCTTGCAGTGGGGACACAGCGTCCGCACGAGCCGCTGCGCCATTACGCCGAGCAGCGTCGAGTTGAGCAAATAGGAAGGCACACCGAGATCGAGCAGCCGCGTGACTGCAGTCGGCGCATCATTGGTGTGCAACGTCGATAGCACGAGATGGCCGGTCAGCGCCGCCTGCACCGCCATGTCGGCGGTATCGTGGTCGCGGATCTCGCCCACCATGATGATGTCCGGATCCTGTCGCAGCAGCGTGCGCACGCCGTTGGCGAAATCGACGTTGATGATCGGCTGCACTTGCATCTGATTGAACGCGGGCTCGATCATTTCGATCGGGTCCTCGATCGTGCAGACGTTCACTTCGGGCGTCGCAATGCCTTTGAGCGTCGAGTAAAGCGTCGTGGTCTTGCCGGACCCAGTGGGACCGGTGACGAGAATGATGCCGTTCGCTTCGCGCGTCATCTGTTCCCATCGCGTGCGATCGTCGGCGGTGAATCCTAAA
>VBCG01000062.1 GCA_005881895.1 Betaproteobacteria bacterium | reverse complement strand
ACGAAGCTCTACGCTGCCCTCGGCGGTGATGCGATCCTCCCCACCGTCGATTCGATCGGCGCGCAGAAACAAAACGCCGCGCGGCGCCTCTTCGGGCGCCGGTGTCGCGGGCGGTCGCGGTTGACCCGGCCGTACCGGTGGCGCGGTGGCGCTCTTGGGTGCCGGCGGCGCTAATTCGGGTGATGGCTTGAGCGCGAGCTCTGCCGCATGCGCGCACGAAACGGGCAAGGCCGCACCGACGACAGCGACGAGCCCCGCCAGCGGACCGGTGAACCACTTCATCGGCGGAGGGAAACGCAAGTGGATCTGCCAGCCTGCTAAAATGCTGGCATTCTAGTAGAAAAGCACGTAGAAAAAGCACACAAAAGCGGGAGAAGCGATTTCAACGACATCGGCTACGCCGGTGTCGAACGGAAACAATCTGGCCGACGATACGCAATCTGCCGACGCGCGCGCCGACGCGCTTTCCGATTGGCTCGCTGCCGTGCTGGGTACGCGCGACTATGCGCTCGCTCCAGCGTCGGAGGACGCGAGCTTTCGCCGCTATTTTCGGGTGACGCTCGCAACGCCGTATCCGCCAGGCGGCGACGCGCTGACCTTGATCGTGATGGATGCGCCGCCGCCCCGCGAGCGCTGTGCGCCGTTCGTCCGTATCGCTGCGCTTCTCGCGGATGCTGGCGTCCACGCGCCCTCGGTGCTCGCCCAGGATCTCGATCGCGGCTTTCTGCTGCTCACGGACCTCGGTACAACGACATATCTGCAAGCACTCCACGACGCGAATGCGGACGAGCTCTTCAGTGACGCGCTCGATGCGATCGTCCGTTGGCAGCTCGCGACGTGCGAGGGCGTACTGCCGCCTTATGATGAAAAGCTCTTGCGGCGCGAGCTCGAGCTCTTTCCCGAATGGTACGTAGGCCGGCATCTCGGACAGCCGATCACGGAGGGCGAGCGTCAATCATTGTCGATAATATTCGATCGCATCATCGCAGCCAATCTCGCACAATCGACGGTGTTCGTGCATCGCGATTTCATGCCGCGCAACCTCATGCAAACGATACCCAATCCCGGCGTTCTCGATTTTCAGGACGCGGTGATCGGCCCGATCAGCTACGACGTCGCGTGTCTTTTCAAGGACGCATTCATTAGCTGGCCTGAGGAACGCGTATTGGACTGGACAATCCGCTATTGGGAACGCGCGCGTCATGCGCGTCTTCCCGTCCCCACCGATTTCAGCGAATTCTGGCGCGACGTCGAATGGATGGGATTGCAGCGCCATCTCAAGGTGCTGGGCATCTTCGCGCGCATCCGGCATCGCGACGGCAAGTCCGGCTACGTCGAAGATACAGCCCGCTTCATCGCCTATGTCCGTCCGGTTGCGCAGCGCTATGGCGGGCTCGCGCCGCTTGCGAAACTTATTGACCGGCTCGAGACGCGGACGTCGAGCGTCGGATACACCTTCTAGGGCAGATAGACCTCCCATGTTCGGAGCCATGATCCTTGCCGCGGGGCGCGGCGAGCGGATGCGCCCGCTCTCCGATCAAACGCCGAAACCCCTCCTTCGTGTCGGCGGCAAGCCGCTGATCGTCTGGCAGATCGAGGCGCTCGCGCGCGCCGGATTTTGCGATCTCGTCATCAACGCGTCGCACCATGCGAACCAGTTGATCGATTTTCTGAACGATGGCGCCGCTTGGGGCGTACGGATCAAATGGTCGATCGAAGCGACGCCACTCGAAACCGCGGGCGGCGTTGCGACGGCATCGACGTTATTGGCGCCGGGCCCGGCGTTGATCGTATCCGGCGACATCTGGACAGCGTTTGACTATTCGACGCTCATTCCGCGCGCGGAGACAATGGCGCGGGATCCGCTTGCGCCGCGCGTTCATCTCGTCATGGTGCCCAATCCACCGTACCACGTTGATGGTGACTTTGCGCTTCGTGACGGCATGCTGAGCGCCGAAGGCGACGCGAAGCTCGTTTATGGGAACATCGGTCTGCACGACACGGCACTTTTTCGTGAGCTGCCGCGCGGCGTCCCCCTCCGCTTGTTGCCGCTGTGGCGTGATTGGATGGCGCGCGGGCTCGTGTCGGGCGAGAGCTTCGAGGGTGCGTGGGCCAATGTCGGCACGCCAGCCGATCTCGCGGCGCTCGATGCGCAACTTATGCAATCGCCGCGGACGTCTGGACAACGGATCGCCGCCACGAACCAAACGTGCCGATGACCCCTTCAAATCCGCTGCTCGAATTTCCCGGCTTGCCTCGGTTTGACGCCGTCGAACCCGCGCATGTGACACCCGCGATCGACGAGCTGTTGGCGAACGCGCGCGCCACAATCCAGGCCGTGGTCACTGATTCGCATCCGGCGACATGGGACAGCGTCGTGACACCCCTCGCCGACCGGCTCGATCGCCTGGATCGAGCATGGGGTGCCGTCCGCCACCTGAATGCCGTCGTCAGCACGCCGGCGCTGCGCGACGCGTTTCACGCCAATCTGCCGAAAGTCACCGCGTTTTATGCCGACCTCGGTCAACACGCCCGGCTGTTCGGCAAGTATCGCGCGCTCAAGGCGTCGCCCGCATTCGCCGCGCACGATGCGGCACAGCGAAGGATGATCGACAACGAGCTGCGCGATTTTAGGCTCGGCGGCGCCGAGCTTGCCGATGACAGGAAGGCGCGCTTTAAAGCGATCCAGGAAGAGCTCGCGGACCTCGCCGCGCAGTTCGACGAGCACGTTCTCGACACGACGAACGCCTGGTCACTCTACGTGGAAAGCGAGTCCGAGCTCGTCGGGATCCCCGCCGAGGTGAAGGTCGAGGCGCGTTCCGCCGCCGAGGCGGATGGCCAACCCGGTTGGAAGCTGACGCTACGGATGCCGTGCTATCTACCGGTGATGCAATACGCCGATAACCGCGACCTGCGGCGCACGGTTCACCGCGCATTCGCAACGCGAGCGTCCGAGCTCGGCATGAACCCTGAGTGGAACAACGGTCCGCTGATCGATCGGATCCTGCGGGTGCGAAAAGAAGCGGCGCGCCTACTCGGCTATCACAATTTTGCCGAAGTGTCGCTGGTGCCCAAGATGGCGCAGTCGCCGGACGAAGTATTGCGGTTTTTGCGTGATCTCGGCCGACGCGCAAAGCCTTACGCGGAACGTGACTACGCCGAGCTCACGGCGTTCGCCCGAAACGAGCTCGGCATGTCCGATTTTGCGCCGTGGGATTTCGCTTACGCGGCCGAGAAGCTCAAGGCGTCGCGCTACGCGTTTTCGGAACAGGAAGTCCGGCAGTATTTCCCCGAAGACAAGGTGCTGGCGGGATTGTTTCGGGTGGTCGAAACGATTTACGGTGTCACGATTCAAGAAGCGAATGCGCCTGTTTGGCACCGGAGCGTGCGCTTCTTCGATGTGCGCGGCCGCGATGGCGGACTGGTCGGCCAATTCTATTTCGATTTGTACGCGCGCGCCGGCAAGCAGGGCGGCGCGTGGATGGATGACGCGATCAACCGTCGGCGGCTCGACGCCACGATTCAGCATCCGGTCGCGTACATGACGTGCAATTTGTCGCCCCCTGGAAGTGGTAAGCCGGCGACGTTCACGCACCGCGAAGTCATCACGCTCTTCCACGAATTCGGACACGGACTCCATCACTTGCTGACGCAGATCGACGTTCCCGGTGTATCGGGTATTCAGGGCGTCGAGTGGGACGCGGTGGAGTTGCCGTCGCAATTCATGGAAAATTTCTGCTGGGAATGGGACGTCATCAGCTCGATGACCGCACATGTCGACACCGGCGCGCCGTTGCCGCGCGCGCTGTTCGATCGGATGCTCGCGGCGAAGAATTTTGAGAGTGGCATGGCGATGGTGCGCCAACTCGAGATGGCGCTGTTCGATATGTTGCTGCACGCCGAATACGATCCCGACACGCGCGAGCCGTGGGAGAGTTCCGAAGCGCTCCTCGCCGCCGTTCGACGCGAGATCGCCGTCGTTCCCCGCCCGGATTACGATCGTTTCGTCAACAGCTTCTCGCATATCTTCGAAGGCGGCTACGCCGCCGGCTACTACAGCTACAAATGGGCCGAGGTGCTCTCCGCCGACGCCTACAGCGTCTTCGAGGAACAAGGCGTCCTGTCGCCGACCGCGGGCGCCCGATTCCGGGACGAGGTCCTTGCGCGAGGCGGTAGCCGGCCGGCGCTCGAGTCTTTTGTGGCATTCAGGGGACGCCCGCCCCAGCTGGACGCGCTTCTGCGGCACAATGGCATGACGATGGCAACGTAGTGTGGTATTCCTGTGCTTAGAGGGAGCCGATCATGGACCGATCATCCGTTGCGCTGACAACGCTTGCCGCGCTCGTTGCGTTAGGGCTGGCGGCCGGCGCAGGCGCGCAGGACAAGCAGCTTTATCGTTACACCGATGCCGATGGGCATGTGGTGTACACCGACAAGCCGCCGCCGCCGAGCGCAAAAAACGTCCAGCCCAAGAAGATCACCGCCAACGTCATCGAGACAAACGAGATCCCGCTCGCCGCGCAGCTTGCCTCGGAAAAATATCCGGTCACTCTCTTCACGTACGATTGCGGCGAGATTTGTCGTAATGCCGAAGCGCTGCTTAATCGCCGCGGCGTGCCATTCACCACGATCAACGTCGCTGACAAGGACGGCATGGCGAAGTTGCAGGCATTGACGGGCGGCAACGCGGTACCCGTCTTGCAGGTCGGCGAAAAGATGGTCGCGAAGGGCTTGCTCGAAACGCGCTGGCAATCGATGCTCGACGAGGCGGGTTACCCTAAGACACCCGCTCCGCGGCGTACACCGCCCGCCCGCGCCAACGAAGCCTCAGCCCGTGCGGAAACGGCGTCGCCGGCGAGCGCCACTCCCACCACTCCTGCGGCGCCGCCTGCGGACGGCGGATACCCGAAGTAAGGCGGCGGTTCAGCGCGCTGCGCGCGTTCCGCAATAGCCGCAAAAAGCTGCGCGCAGCGATTGCGGTCGTCGACTCAGAAGTTGATCAGCGAAGGCACAAGTACCAGCGCAGGAATGTCGCCAGCGTTCCCGCTGCTAAGCAGGTAATAGTCGTTAAGCGCGGGGTTCCAATCGTACGGCGTGGTTTCCACGTAAACACCGCGAGCCTGCGCGTAGTTTCGGCTGATCACCATTGCGTTGGTTAGCGCATTGAGCTGATTGACGGTCGGCGCAAATCCCATCGCTTGCCACCATTGGAACTGGGTGGCCATCGCACCAACGCCCAATTCATCGACCATTAGATAAGGATCTGTCGGTGGATCGAGATCCAACAGCATTGCGACTCGTGTGAACGAGCCAACGGCGGTGGGTAGCGAGCCTACGGGTAGGAACGGCGATTCGCGGGCTATATCAAACCACTGTCCTGGAGGCACCGCTGGACTTGCCGGGTCATATCCAGGAACCGGGCTGGCGATCGGATTGGAGCGAAATTTGAATGTCTGTCCCTCGCGCGCCTTGCATTGGTCGTAGGTGAGCTCCGGATGCAGCTGATCGCAAAATGATTCCTTGAACGTGTATCTCTGCACGCACGGCGGCTCCGATGAAATGATTCCGTATCCGCAATAGAGATACTGGTCCGATGTGTCGAACATGTAGACATAGGTGGGCTCGGAGATGTCTTTGGTCGCAACGATAATTGCGTCGTTCTCTTCGCCGAGGGGGCCGCGGTAGACGACTTGTAGATAGACGTCAGTGGCGTTGATCGGAATCGGATTGGGAAAGTCAAACACGACTGGTGTCGCATCTTGGTTGATTCCCGCGGGAACCGTTTGAGGCTGCGACACGACAATATCCTCGGTTGAAGTGCGGCAACTTTGCCAAGCCACTCCCGGCGATCCGTATTCACCTCGCAAGTCAGCCTGATAGCAATTATTGCGATGAAACTTCGCGATCGCCATTAACGTGCCCGGAGAGTTGTTGGGTATCGGCTCGATTACGGAATTGCCGCTCGAGTCAGTGCCTCCCGGCGTAACGTTTTTGATTTTCAGTTTTATTTTGCGGAAGCCGTCCAAGTTCGGCTGGTTCTCAAGCGTGTGATCGATGATTCCATAGACTCCTTCATCGGGCGGAGTAATTTCGAGCTGGCCGCGGAAGAAATAATTGATCAAGCCTGCGGAGTAGGCGACTGCGCGAGGAATCAGGAACTGGTGGGCGGCATCGAAGGTGAATCGATTAAGCCCTAGAAACAAACCTGGACTCTCAGTCGAGCTTATCTGTGCACGAAGATCCGGATCAAATATGGAATGTGAAGCCGCGCGGGGATTGGTGAGCGTTCCACCGCCGGGGCCCGCATCCGTAACGGCGCTGCTGTAGAACCACACATCGCCTGTAAGATTTGTGCCTGGGAGGAGTTGGCGAATATCTGCGCTTTCGGATGGTAGTGTTATCTCGAGCTGCTTAGGCGAGTTATATCTGTTTATCGTGCCCGCTGAAAAGAAATTGCGATTTGTGTATTCGGAGATCCCCTTGCCGGGTGCGATGTCGCTTCCAGGAGCGGTCGTACGCCAAAAATCTCGTGGCTTCTTGAACGGCGTGTTGGCGACATTCGTTCCGGGGTATACCGCAATTAAGCCGGGGGGCGAAAGGGGCAGGTTGCGTCTGACCTGCCGGAGCGGATCAGTCGGGTGGTCAAGGTCGGTATATTTTTCGAATAGACTGGGGGCAAATATTTGGTTGATTCCCAAAGCTGAAGTCAATAATGCGCACGCACGTTGATCGCAATGCGGATCGTTGCGCACATGCTGAGGCTGCGCCATGTCTTGCAAGTGATGCATTACATGACCGATGGTTTGAAACACCCGGCCAAAAAAGCCCTTTCTCTGAACCGCGGAATTGGCGGTAAGTGCGCCGTAAAGATAATCTCGGGCATCGCGTAACGAAAAATCCTGATACGCGAGAGGTCCCGGCGACCCGGCGTACGTTGCGAGATCTTCGAGTGCCCAATCAGGAGATTTGACGGACTGCGAGGCGCCAATGAAGCCACCAACATCTAGGCCGCGGTCGTATATAGGGTCATAGAAATGCCGCAGCGGCTGAAATGAGTGCTGCACGATGCCGAGGTTGTCCTCCCATTGCGCGCCGAATCTAAGCAGGTCTAGTACAGAACGCGGGATGCCACCTTCCGAGCTGGGAAAAGGCTGTCGCACATCGTTAATTGGCCGGCTCTCCAACCCTACTCTGCGAAGGACATCGAAGTTTGCCAAGACCGACAGGGTTGCTGCTGCACTAGTGATATCGGCGTGCGTTTCGACGTCATACGCTAAGGCACTCATATCGCAACTGAAAGACAATACGGCGCAGCAAACTGCACGAGATGCCAATGCCGTAATCAGTAACCATCGCTTATTTACTTTCACAATTGCTCCCGACATCACCGACATCAAAGTATGGAACCATCGCTCTTCCGTCGCGTCTCGCCAGTCGTTCACTTTCACACGCAAGCGCTTTGAGCATTTTCGGAATGCTTGGACCATCCCCATTGTTCCAAATATTCGCAATATTCGTAGAGAGGCTCGTCAAATCGATTGCTTGTTTCCGTGGATCGGGATCCGCCTTGCTCATCTGCAATCTTTTGCCGCTAAGCTGTGATTTGCGATGCGGCCCGGGAGACGAAGCACCCATCGTGTAGTCGTTTCCGCCGCCGATGTATCGATACCCCGGCTTGAAAATAAGAATTTGCGGATCCTGGTCGCGGGGTTCGCCAAATGACAGGTTGAGTTTC
>VBCG01000027.1:4121-11895 GCA_005881895.1 Betaproteobacteria bacterium | reverse complement strand
CTTGCGCGCCGCGGCGCTTTCACGTGGCGTGAAAAAGATAAACGCCAGCCAAGGCACTCGAATTCGCGAGTGGGAACGAATACGCCGCAAAGGACGCGGGTGGATTCGGAACGCCTCGGGTAACGCCGGCTTGACGTAGCCGCGCCAGCTCGCTATTGCCGTCCTCGCACAAGAGCAGTCGATCCTGGATCATGCCGTTCATCGCCGAGATCACCTGCCTGTCGTAGGCATCGAATGTCGGGTAGCGTTCAGCGACCCGTTCACCGAAACGATCGGGACCGCCGTGTTGATCTCGATCGGCGGCGTAATCGCAGGCGGGAAAATGGTCGGGATGCCGGTGTCGTAAAAGTTCGGGCCGAGGTTGAACCGGTAGCGAGTTGTCTTGAGCCCGGTGTAAGTCACTTTGCCGTTGGGCGCTTCCGCGAACGGATCCGGGATGTTAGTCGGGAATCCGGTGTTGGCCGGCAGCGTCATGGTTCCGTTAGATAGCTTCGGCAACCAGACGCGGCATCTTCCGAGTCGCGAATTGTTACAGCAGCTCCAAATTGCAGGCAGAGAATCGCAATCGCCGATTCGCCGAAGGGGACACCGACTCATGATAGGGTTGGGTGATCTATGGGCCACTGGCTGATGAAGTCGGAGCCGGACGAGTTCTCGATCGACGATCTCGCCCGCGCCAAGCAGCAGACCACGCCGTGGTTCGGCGTGCGCAGCTATCAGGCGCGCAACTTCATGCGCGATGAGATGCAGCTCGGGGATCGCGCGTTGTTCTATCACTCGAGCTGCCCCGAGCCGGGCGTTGCGGGCATTGTTGAAGTGTCCCGGCTCGCTTATCCGGACGCGAGCCAGTTCGACCCCAAGAGCCCCTATTACGACGCGAAGTCGACGCGCGCCGCGCCGCGTTGGCTCAATGTCGATGTCAAGTTCGTTCGCAAGACTCGTCTCATTCCGCTCGCCGAATTGCGCGAAACACCCGGACTCGAAGATATGGTGACGTTGCGACGCGGCAATCGGCTGTCGATTACGCCCGTCACGCCGGCGGAGTGGCGCATCGTGGAAAAGTTGGCGGGAGCGTAAGACTTAGCAGCCCGACGACACCGCGGCCGCCTAATCGTCGGCTAATTGCGCGACAGTGTCGTAACCCAGCCGGCGGCTCTCCCGGCCTCCGGCTGTCACGCTGACTGCGCAGTACTTGAACTCCGGAATCTTGCCGAAAGGATCGAGCACCGGATTGGTCAAAAGGTTTGCCGCGGCCTCGTAGAAGCAGAATGGAATAAAGACTGCGCCACGCGGCGTCCCGTGGTCAGCGCGCACGTAGAGCGACACGCTGCCCCGCCGCGATGCAACGGTAATGATGCCGCCCGGTTCAACGTTGAGCGCCGCGATGTCCGAGGGATTGAGCGACGCGACCGGTCCCGGCTCGATCGCGTCCAATACTTCGGTACGCCGCGTCATGCTGCCCGTGTGCCAATGCTCGAGCTGGCGTCCGGTAATCAGCACGTACGGGTAACGCGCGTCCGGTTGCTCGGCAGCGGGAATGATTTGCGCCGGGACGAGCTTGGCTTTGCCTGACAGCGTCGGAAAATCTTCCGTGAACACGACGCGCGTGCCGGGATCGCCTTCGTGCTCGCACGGGTACGTCACCGCGCTCTCGCGCTCGAGCCGTTCCCACGTGATGCCGGCGATCGACGGCATTGCCTTGCGCATTTCTTCGAACACGTCGCGCGGATGTGCGTACTGCCAATCCAGGCCCAGCTGCCGTGCCATGTCGATGATGATCGCGAGATCCTGGCGTGCTTCACCCGGCGGGTCGAGCGCCTGCCGGCCCAATTGCACCGCTCGGTCGGTGTTCGTGAATGTCCCCGTCTTTTCCGGAAACGCAGATGCCGGAAGAACGACGTCGGCGAGATAAGCGGTCTCGGTCAGGAAGATGTCCTGCACGACCAGCATCTCGAGCTCGGCCAACGCCTGGCGGGCGTGACGAACGTCCGGGTCCGACATGGCGGGATTCTCGCCCATGATGTACATGCCGCGGATTTCACCGGCGTGCACGGCGTCCATGATTTCGACGACGGTGAGCCCAGGCCTCGAATCGAGCGTCGTTCCCCACAGTGCTTCGAATTTCGCGTGGAGCTCGTCGTTGTCGACGCGGCTGTAGTCGGGATACATCATCGGGATCAAGCCGACATCGCTCGCCCCCTGAACATTGTTCTGGCCGCGCAGCGGGTGCAATCCTGTGCCCGGTCGGCCGACTTGCCCCGTAAGCATCGTGAGCGCGATCAGACAACGCGCGTTGTCCGTGCCGTGCACGTGCTGCGAAATCCCCATGCCCCACAGGATCATCGACGCGCGCGATTGGGCGAAAAGCCGAGCGACTTTGCGGATCGTTTCGGCATCGATGCCGCACACCGGCGCCATCGCTTCGGGGCTGTAGGAAGCGACGTTGCTCTTCAGCGCTTCGTAGCCGCTTGTTCGATCGGCGATGAACGACTCCGCGGCGAGCCCTTCCTCGACGATCGTATGCATCATCGCGTTCAACAGCGCGACGTCGGTGTCGGGCTTGAATTGCAGGTAATGAGCGGCGTGTCGCGCGAGCTCGGAGCGGCGCGGATCGGCGAGGATCAGCTTCGTTCCGCGCTTCGTTGCGTTTTTCATCCACGTCGCCGCGACCGGATGGTTCACCACCGGATTCGCACCGATCAGCAGGATGACGTCCGCCTGCAAAACATCCATGACCGGGTTCGAGACGGCGCCCGAACCGATTCCTTCGAGCAGCGCCGCGACGCTCGACGCGTGGCAGAGCCGCGTGCAATGGTCGACGTTGTTCGAGCCGAAGCCGGTACGCACGAGCTTCTGGAAGAGATAAGCCTCTTCGTTCGATCCTTTGGCGGAGCCGAAGCCGGCGAGCGCGCGCGGTCCGCGCGTATCGCGAATTCGCTTGAGCGTCCCGCCGGCGAGCGCGAGCGCTTCGTCCCATGTCGCTTCGCGAAACACTGTCCCGTAATTCGCGGGATCGACAGTGAAGTCGGCGGTCTTCTCCACGCCCGCTCGCCGGATCAGCGGCTTCGTCAGTCGGTGCGGATGTCCGACATAGTCGAAACCGAAGCGTCCCTTCACGCACAAGCGCTCGTGATTTGCCGGGCCGTCGCGCCCTTCGACATGGACGATCGCGTTGTCGGCGATGTTGTAGGTGATCTGGCAGCCGACGCCGCAATACGGGCACACCGATCCGACTTTCTTGTCGATCGGTTTGAGATATGCGTTCTTCGCAGGCGCCAACGCACCAGTCGGACACGCCTGCACGCATTCGCCGCACGCGACGCACGTGGACTCGCCCATCGGATCGCCCATGTCGAATACGATCGCCGAATGGGCGCCGCGAAACGCGTAGCCGATCACGTCGTTCACTTGTTCTTCGCGGCAGGCGCGGACGCACCGCGTGCATTGAATGCAGGCGTCCAGGTTGACCGACATCGCCGGATGCGAATTGTCGACCTGCGGCTGTGCGCGTCCGGGAAAGCGTGGCGCGACGACATTGAGCTTGCGTCGCCAGTAGTCGAGCTCCGAATCGGGTTTGTAGATGCGCTGTGGCACGTCGGACGCGAGCAGCTCGACAATCATTTTCTGCGAGTGCAATGCACGCGCGCTGTCGCTCACGACCTCCATTCCCTTGGTGGGCCGTCGGCAACACGACGGCGCGAGCACACGTTCACCCTTGATCTCGACCATGCACGCGCGGCAATTGCCATCAGGTCGATAGCCGGGCTTGTAGCAAAGCCGCGGAATTTCGACGCCGATGCGATCGGCCGCCTGGATGATCGTTTCGCCAGGGAGCGCCTCGACATCGCCGCCGTTCAACTTGAACGTCACGAGCTCCTGTGCGAGGCCGGGTTCAAGAGGCGCGTTCATCGGTCACTTTTCACACCAGCTCGTGCGCAAAATACTTGAACACGCACGCTATCGGATTGGGCGCCGCTTGGCCAAGTCCGCAAATCGACGCATCGGCCATCGCTTGCGAAAGATCGTTTAACAACGCGGCGTTCCATTGCGGCTTTTCCATCAGCGCAACGGCCTTCTCAGTGCCGACGCGGCACGGCGTGCACTGCCCACAGGATTCGTCAGCGAAGAACCGCATCAGGTTCAATGCCGCATCGCGGGCGCGATCGTGCTGCGACAACACGATGACGGCGGCCGAGCCGATGAAGCAGTCGTACGGTTGCAGCGTGTCGAAGTCGAGCGGAATGTCGCCCATCGAGGCCGGCAGGATGCCACCGGACGCGCCGCCGGGAAGATACGCATAAAGCTCGTGGCCGTCCTGCATGCCGCCGCAGTATTCGGCGATCAGCTCGCGCACGGTGATGCCGGCGGGGGCGAGATGTACACCGGGATTTTTCACCCGACCGGATACGGAAAACGAGCGCAAGCCCTTGCGGCCATGACGCCCTTGGTTCGCAAACCAGCTCGCACCCTTTTCCAGGATGTCGCGCACCCAATAGAGCGTTTCCATGTTGTGCTCGAGCGTCGGCCGGCCGAACAGGCCTACTTGCGCGACATACGGCGGACGAAGCCGCGGCATGCCGCGCTTGCCCTCGATCGACTCGATCATCGCCGACTCTTCGCCGCAGATGTAGGCACCGGCACCGCGGCGAAGATCGATCTGCGGCAACTTGCACGGCGGATCTGCAGAGAGCGCGGCGAGCTCACGGGTCAGCAACCCGCGACACGCCGCATATTCGTCGCGCAGATACACGTAGATATTGTCGATGCCGACCGCCCACGCGGCGATCAGCATCCCCTCGATGAAGCGATGCGGGTCGCGCTCGAGGTAATAGCGATCTTTGAATGTTCCGGGCTCGCCTTCGTCGATGTTGACGGCCATCAGCCGTGGCGCAGGCTCGCCGCGAACGATTTTCCATTTGCGCCCGGCCGGAAAACCCGCGCCGCCCAGCCCGCGCAACGCGGAGTTTTCGAGCTCGGCGATGACAGCTTCGACGTTGCGTTCACCGGCGAGGCACGATTGCAACGTCTTGTAGCCGCCGGCGTTGCGGTAAGCGGCGAAGTCGATGGCGCTCGGCAACTCCGCTTTGGTCTGCTGTGCGCGGACCGCGGCGTCGATTTTGTCGACCGTTGCGCCATCAACTGTGTGACGTCCAACCACCGCAGCGGGCGCGTGCTCGCAACGACCGATGCAGGGCGCGCCGACGACGCGCACATTGCTTCCTGCGTGTTTTTCGACTGCTTCCCGCATCCGATCCGCTCCTGCCATCTGACACGACAGCGTCTCGCACACGCGCACGGTGATTGCAGGCGGCGGTGCTTCGCCTTCCTTGATGACGTCGAAATGGTGATAGAACGTCGCGACCTCGTAGACCTCGGTCATCGCAAGGCGGAGTTCCTGCGCGAGCGCCGCGAGATGCGCCGCGCTAAGGCAGCCATGGGCATCCTGGATGCGGTGGAGGAACTCGATTAAAAGATCGCGCCGTCGCGGCGCTTCGCCCAACAGTGCGCGGACTTCGGCCAGCGCCTGCGGATCGACCGCGCGACCCTTCGGGCGCGTGCGCAAACCGCGGCGGCGGCCAAGTCCCGAAACGTCGACTGCAACGGTTTCACTCATCGCCGATCGATGACGCTATTCGAGGAAGTCGCAGTGCCGTTCGACGTACGCGGCAAGATCGAGCGAATGCTGGCGCACCAGGCGCTCGGCGAGCTCGGTGTCGCGACGCTCGAGCGCCTCGATGATGCGCATATGGTCGACGATCGAACGCGATGCGCGATCGCTTTGCGAAATCGTCAGACGGCGGATCGCACGCACGTGAATGAACAGGTTTTCGATCGTCTTGCCCATCAGGTGCGAGCCCGAAAGCGCGATGATCGCTTGATGGAACGCGATGTTGGCGTCTGAATACTCGTCGATGTGCTCGGCGGGCGTCGAATTGCGGAACTCGCCGAACATCCGGCGCAGGCCCGCGATTTCTTCGTCGGACGCGTTCAGCGTTGCCAGGCGCGCCGCCATGCTCTCGATCGCGGCCCACATTTCGATCATCTCGATGATCTGCTTCTTGGTCTTGCGCACGATGAAAATGCCGCGCCGCGGAATCGTGCGCAAAAATCCCTCTTGCTCGAGCAGCGTCATCGCCTCGCGAATCGGCGTCCGGCTCACGCCGAGCGACTGCGACAGCTGGCGCTCATCCAAACGCAACTCCTTGTCGTGCGCGTAGATGTCGGCTTCGACAATCGCCTGCTTGAGCGCCGCGTACGCCTGGTCGCGGAAACTGACGTTGGTATTGATCGGCTGCAGGACGAGAGGAGGAACGCTCGTCGCGCCGTTGCCGTCGGCTGGCTTCGCTCGCTGCTTCTCCGATGGCTCGGTCGCAACCTTGCCAGGGTAGCCTTGCAGGACGCTCACGACGTCATCTCTCCATCCCGGCTGCGTCGCGCGCGGGTTGCGTGGTCTCGATTCATGGTTAGCGCTGGTGTCATGTATCTTATATACCAAAAACCACCGCCTGGATACGAGCAGCTCTTCAGCGGAAATCGCGCGGCGCTCACGTGTAACGCGGACCTTCGGAATGACACTTTTTGCGGCGCGCGACATCGAATCTGCGTTGTGGGCCTGTCCAATTGATCGCCGCTATAGGCCTCTTTATTGCGCTGCAATAATGACTTCCAGGCGAAAGACTCGAAGCGAATCCGCTCGACGCGCGCACCGGTCGATGCCGGCTCGATGCGGCAGTGGATGATGCCCGCAACGACCTCAAAATCCCCGTTGACGCCGCGTGATATATCACATACCTTATGATCGATACGACGGAGTGGCCCCCCTCTGCGTAGGCAGTCGTCGAAAGAAGGAGGAGAAGTCGAGGCTGCGCGTCTGCCGGGTGTCTTGTGCCCGGGAGCCCCGCAACCATTCGGCTGGCGCATCGTCGGTGGTTGCGTCGGCGCAGCGCCGACGCAACCCCTCATTGAAGTCGTCGCAGGCGGAGGACGCCATGGATGAAGTCAGCACTCGCTCGGCCGCACGACCCGCCGCATCGACCGCGGAAGACGCGCTGAAGCAGAAGGCGCGCGACTCCGGCACCGCCATCGAGGCTGCCCAGCAGCTCCAGGAGACCGACGGCTTTCACCTCGTCATCGATGCGCTCAAGCTCAACGGCATCGATACGATCTTCGGACTGCCCGGCATCCCGATCACGGACCTCACGCGCAAGCTGCAGGCCGCCGGCATGCGCGTGATTTCGTTCCGTCACGAGCAGAGCGCCGGCTATGCCGCATCGATCGCCGGCTACATGACGCAAAAGCCGGGCATTTGCCTGACGGTGTCCGCGCCAGGGTTCCTCAATGGCCTGACGGCGTTGGCCAACGCCACCACCAACTGCTTTCCGATGATCCTGATCAGCGGCTCGAGCGAGCGCGAGGTCGTCGACCTGCAGCAGGGGGACTACGAAGAGATGGACCAACTGGCGATCGCCAAGCCGCTCGCCAAGGCTGCCTTCCGTGTGCTGCACGTCGAGGACATCGGAATTGGCATCGCGCGCGCGATCCGCGCCGCCGTCTCGGGCCGCCCGGGAGGCGTCTACCTCGACCTGCCGGCGAAGGTGTTCCCGCAGACGATCGACGCGGACGTAGGGAAGAGATCGCTCATCAAGGTCGTCGATCCGGCGCCACGTCAGATTCCTGCCCCGGACGCCGTTCAACGCGCGATCGGCCTGCTCAAGAGCGCCATGCGTCCGCTCATCATCCTGGGCAAAGGTGCGGCCTATGCGCAGGCCGATGC
>VBCG01000027.1:0-4106 GCA_005881895.1 Betaproteobacteria bacterium | reverse complement strand
GAAGACTGGCATCCCGTATCTCCCGATGTCGATGGCGAAAGGCCTCTTGCCCGACACGCACGATCAGTCGGCAGCCGCGGCGCGCTCGTATGTGCTGCCCGAGGCGGATGTCGTGATGCTGATCGGCGCGCGCCTGAACTGGCTCCTGTCCCACGGCAAGGGCAAGACGTGGGGCGGCAAGTCATCCAAGGCGTGGGGCGGACAGAAATTCATCCAGGTCGACATCTCGCCCCAGGAAGCGGACAGCAACGTCCGCATCGACGCGCCGGTCGTCGGCGATATCGGTTCGTGCGTCTCGGCGCTGCTTGCAGGGATGGGTTCGAATTGGCCCAGTCCGCCGGCCGATTGGCTCGATGCGATCGCCGAGCGCAGGGCGAAGAACGTTGCGAAGATGGCCGAGACGCTCGCGAAGGACCCGGCGCCGATGAACTTCCACAGCGCGCTCAACGTCGTGCGCGACATCGTCAGGGCGAACCCGAACGCCATCCTGGTGAACGAAGGTGCCAACGCGCTCGACTTCACCCGCAGCATCGTCGACATGTTCAAGCCGCGCAAGCGCCTGGACGTCGGCACCTGGGGGGTGATGGGCATCGGCATGGGCTTTTCCATCGCGGCTGCCGTGGTGAGCGGCGAGCAGGTGATCGCGGTCGAGGGCGACAGCGCCTTCGGCTTCTCCGGTATGGAGGTGGAGACCATCTGCCGCTACAACCTGCCGGTTTGCGTCGTGATCATGAACAACAACGGCGTCTACCGGGGCGACGAGGTCAATCCGACCGGCGCAGCCGATCCGTCCCCCTTGGTGTTCGTGAAGGATGCGCGCTACGAGAAGCTCATGGAGGCGTTCGGTGGCGCAGGCGTCAGGGCCACGACGCCGGTCGAGTTGCGCGAGGCCCTGGAAGAAGCCGTCCGCTCGCGCAAGCCCACGCTCATCAATGCGGTCATCGATGAGGGCGCGGGCACGGAAAGCGGCCGTATCACGAGTCTCAATCCGACGGCAAGGAAGAAATGACGACCGTGGCCACAAGAATCAGCGAATGAATGAGGCAGATGAATGAGTAAAGCATTAGATGGTGTGCGCATTCTCGATTTCACGCATGTGCAATCGGGGCCGACGTGCACGCAGCTCCTCGCGTGGATGGGCGCGGACGTCGTCAAGGTGGAGCGCGTCGGCTCGGGCGATATCACGCGCGGCCAGCTGCGCGACATTCCGGACGTCGACAGCCTCTATTTCACGATGCTGAACCACAACAAGCGCTCGATCACGATCGACACGAAAAACCCGAACGGCAAAGCCGTCCTCGAGGCGCTGGTGAAAAGGTGCGACGTGCTGGTCGAAAATTTCGCGCCGGGCGTCCTCGATCGGATGGGCCTTACCTGGGAACGGATTCAGTCGCTCAACCCGCGAATGATCGTGGCGTCGGTGAAAGGCTTCGGCCCCGGACCGTACGAGGACTGCAAGGTCTACGAAAACGTTGCGCAGTGCGCCGGAGGATCGGCATCGACCACCGGCTTCGACGACGGCCCGCCGCTCGTCACGGGTGCGCAGATCGGCGATTCGGGAACAGGGCTGCACCTCGCGCTCGGCATCGTGGCGGCGCTTTATCAACGGATCACGACGGGCCGCGGCCAACAAGTTCTCGCGGCGATGCAGGACGGCGTCCTCAATCTGTGCCGCGTCAAGCTGCGCGATCAGCAGCGCCTCGATCGCTTGCACGTGATGGAAGAGTATCCCCAGTTCCCGAACGGCAGTTTCGGTGAAGCGGTGCCGCGCGCCGGAAATGCATCCGGTGGTGGTCAGCCGGGGTGGATTCTGAAGTGCAAGGGCTGGGAGACCGATCCGAACGCGTACATCTACTTCATCACGCAGGCCCCCGTTTGGGAGGACATCTGCAAGGTGATCGGTGAAGAGGGCTGGATCACCGATCCCGATTACGCGACGCCGAAGGCGCGCCTGCCGCGCCTGATGCAAATCTTCGCCCGCATCGAGGAATGGACGAAGACGAAGACCAAGTTCGAAGCGATGGACATCTTGAACAAGCACGACATCCCGTGCGGTCCGATCCTTTCGATGAAGGAAATCGCCAACGAGCCATCGCTCCGCAAGACGGGCACGGTGGTCGAGGTCGATCATCCGACGCGCGGGAAGTACCTTACCGTCGGCAACCCGATCAAGATGTCGGACAGCCCCACTGAAGTGACCCGTTCACCGCTGTTAGGCGAACACACGGAAGAGATCCTCGTGGAGCTCGGTTACACGAAGGATCAGGTTGCGACGTTGCGCGCCGAAGGCGCGATCTAGAACGTTCAAGGAAAAAAAGTGGCGCACGACAAAACAGCAGTCAAAAAAATTCTCGACAAGGTGAAAGCCGAGGGCCGGTCCTCGCTCACGGCGCCGGAAGGCAAGCTGGTGTGCGACGCCTACGGCATTGCGGTGCCGAAGGAAGGTGTCGCGTCGTCGGGCGCCGAAGCTGCGAAGCTGGCGACGTCGATGGGCTTTCCCGTCGTGCTGAAGATCGTTTCGCCGGAAATCCTGCATAAAACCGAGGCCGGCGGTGTGCTGGTCGGTTTGAAGAGCGCCGACGACGTGCAGAAGGGTTACGACACGATCGTCGCGAACGCGAAGAAATACAACGCCAAGGCGAATCTGCAGGGCGTGCAAGTGCAACAGATGCTCGCGGGGGGCCAGGAAGTGATTGTCGGCGCGGTGACCGACCAATCCTTCGGCAAGCTGGTGGCCTTCGGCTTGGGCGGCGTGCTGGTCGAAGTGCTGAAGGACATCACGTTCCGGCTGGCGCCCGCCACGCGCGATGATGCGCTGTCGATGCTCGACGGTGTCGCGGCGGCGGAAATCCTGAAGGGCGTGCGCGGCGCGCAGCCGGTGAGTCGCGAGGCGCTCGCCGACGTGATCGTCAACGTGTCGCAGCTCGTCTCCGACTTTCCCGAGATCGCCGAGATGGATTTGAACCCGGTGTTCGCGACGCCGCAGGGTGCGATCGCGGCGGACGTGCGCATCGTCTGCGACTGGAATCCGGCGCCGGCCCGCTACCGTCCGTCGCAGGAAGAGATCGTGCGCGACATGAACCGGATCATGAAGCCCGACGCAGTGGCGGTGATCGGCGCTTCCGCTGAACAGGGAAAGATCGGCCACTCGGTGATGAAGAATCTGATCAACGGCGGCTACCAGGGCGAGATCTATCCGATCAATCCCTCGGCCTCCGAGATCATGGGCCGCAAGTCGTACAAAAGCGTCAAGGACGTGCCGGGAACAATCGACGTTGCGGTCTTTGCCATTCCCGCCAAGTTCGTGGCGCAAGCGCTTGTCGAAGTCGGCGAGAAAAAAATTCCCGGCGCCGTGCTGATTCCGTCGGGGTTCGCCGAAACCGGCAACGTCGAAGGGCAAAAAGAGATCCAGGAAATCGGGCGCAAGTACGGCGTGCGCCTGATGGGCCCGAACATCTACGGGTTCTACTACACGTGGAAGAACCTCTGCGCGACGTTTTGCACCGCGTACGACGTCAAGGGTCACGCCGCGTTGTCGTCGCAATCGGGCGGCATCGGCATGGCAATCATCGGCTTTTCTCGCTCGGCCAAGATGGGCGTCTCGGCGATTGTCGGTCTCGGCAACAAATCGGATATCGACGAGGACGATCTGCTGACGTTCTTCGAGCAGGACGACAACACGCAGATCATCGCGATGCACCTCGAGGATTTGAAGGACGGCCGCGCGTTCGCGGAGGAGGCGAAGCGGGTATCGAAGAAAAAGCCGGTGGTCGTGCTGAAGGCCGGGCGCACGGCGATGGGTGCGCGGGCGGCAGCTTCGCACACCGGCGCGCTCGCCGGCAATGACAAGATCTACGAGGATGTGTTCAAGCAGTCCGGCGTGATTCGCGCGCGGAGCTTGCGCGATCTGCTCGAGTTCGCGCGGGCAATTCCGGTGCTGGCCACACCGAAGGGCGAAAACGTGGTGATCATCACCGGCGCGGGCGGCTCGGGCGTGCTTCTATCCGACGCGGTGGTCGACAACGGCCTTTCGCTGATGGCGATGCCGCCGGACCTGGACGCGGCATTCCGCAAGTTCATTCCGCCGTTCGGTGCCGCCGGCAACC
>VBCG01000026.1 GCA_005881895.1 Betaproteobacteria bacterium | reverse complement strand
CAAACGCTTCGCCGGTCAGTCCGCGTTGCTTGCATTCCTGCTGATCGTCTCCGTGCCGATCATCCTCCCGTATTTCTGGATGATCGTCATCTCGTTCACCGCGCGAAGCGGCGGCGTCTCGACCGACGTGTTATGGACGTCCTGCGCGGTCATCGTTCCCGCCGTGCTGATCTACAGCGCCGTTCATCTCCTCGCCCCATCGCCGCGGGTGCGCGTGATCGCTGCGTTGATCCTGCTCGTCGCGGTCGGCGCGCTGCTCGCAGCGCTGGTCGGCGGGCAATTGCACGTCGCCAACTATCGGTTCCTCTGGCGCACCAACATCATCGAGGAGATTCGCTCGAAAGCCACCGCGGGCGGACAGTTTCCGTCGGTATGGGTCGCGTTTCGCAATTCGCTCGCGCTGGCGCTGACGCAAACCCTGCTCATCCTGACCGTGGCGTCGCTCGCCGGGTATTACATTTCGCGCTTCGCGTTTCGCGGGCGCGAAGCATTTCTCCAGGGCCTGCTGGTGCTCCACGCGTTTCCGGCGATGACATTGATCATCCCGATCTTCCTGATCCTGCACTGGGTCGGCCTGCTCGATACGATTCCCGGCGTGATTCTGGTGCTGACGACGATCGAGCTGCCGTTCTACGTGTTCGTGATGAAGGGATTCTTCGACGCCGTTCCGTGGGACATCGAAATGAGCGCGATGACCGACGGCGCGTCGCGGCGCCAGGCGTTTCGTCTCGTCGTGCTGCCGCAAGTACGCGTCGGCCTGATCGCGATCGCGGTGTTCGCGTTCATCCGCGCGTGGGAAGAGTACATCTTTGTCCGCACAATGCTGATCGAGAACAAGAACTGGGTGATGAGCCTGTATCTGTTCTGGGTCTCGGACGACATCATGGGCGTCGACTACGGCATTGTCGCGGCCGTGTCGGTGTTCTACGTTCTGCCGAGCCTTCTGCTCTACGTCTTCTGCCAGAAGTACCTGACGCAGATGACGATCGGCGGCATCCGGGGGTAAATCATGGCGCGCATCGAGCTCAAGAACGTCCGCAAGAATTGGGTTGGGGCAACCGCCGTCGATCGCATCGACCTGTCGATCGAGGACGGCGCGTTCATCGCCGTGCTCGGCCCGTCGGGTTGCGGCAAGACGACCACGCTGCTGATGCTCGCCGGCATCTACAACCCAACCACCGGCGACATCGCGTTCGACGGCGCGCGCGTCAACGATGTCGAGGCGCGCGATCGCAACGTCGGCATCGTCTTCCAATCGTATGCGCTCTACCCGAGCATGACCGTGCTCGAGAACATCATGTTTCCGCTGCGGTTCAAAAAGGTCGAACGCGCCGAGGCGGAACGTCGTGCGCGCGAGATCGCCGGCCTGGTCCGCATCGACGCGCTGCTCGAACGGCGGCCGAGTCAGCTCTCGGGTGGCCAGCAGCAACGCGTCGCGCTCGCTCGTGCGCTGGTGAAGCGCCCGCATTTGCTGCTGCTCGATGAGCCGCTATCGAATCTCGATGCCTCGCTCCGTTTGTCGATGCGCACCGAGATCCGGCGTATTCAGCGCGAGCTCGGCGTTACTACCATTCTCGTGACGCACGATCAGATCGAGGCGACGACGATGGCCGATCGCATCGTCGTCATGAACGCCGGCCGCGTCGAGCAGGAAGGCACGGCGAAGGATCTCTATGAGCAACCGAAGACGCTGTTCGTCGCGAGCTTCATCGGCTCGCCGCCAATTAATTTGTTCGATGGCCACGCGGAAGACGGCGCAATCAAGGTGCACGAAGCTACGGTTCCGCTGAACGGGTCGGCGCGCGGCAATGTCGTGTTGGGCCTGCGGCCCGAAAGCATCCGCGTCGACAGTACCGGGACGCCAGCGCGGATCATCGCCGTGGAGCCGATGGGTCGCGAAGTGCTTTATTCCGCCGACTGTTCGCTAGGCCGCGTGCATTTTCTCGAGGCCGGTGCGGAGGCGCGCCATCGGGAGGGCGACAACGTCGCGCTGGCGTTCTCGCCTGCGGATGCGCTGCTGTTCGATAAGAGCGACGGCCAGCGTCTCGATGCAGGGATCGCCGCTTGATCCATGGCAATGCCAGCACAGATCAAGGTTCGGACCGCCATTGTCGGCAGCTATCCGAAGCCGCGCTACATTTACAGTCGAAACGGGCGATCGTTGCTCGACAGCTTTGGTTTTGCTTTCGACCGACGGCGGCAAGAGCTCGGCTCGGGCGAATTTGCGAAATTACTGGACAAGGCTGCTCTATCGGCGATCGATGACCAAAACCGGGCGGGCATCGACATCATGACCGACGGAGAAGAACGACGCGGCCATTACGTGCTGCACATCGTCAACAAACTGGAGGGTGTGGACGCCTGCAACCGGAAACGCATTTCCATGCGAGGCGGTACGACGGAGCAGGACGCACCGCGCGTCATCGGCAAGATCAAGTACAAGGGTCCGATGGTCCTCGATGAGTTTCTCTTCACCCGCAAGCATGCGAAGGGTATCGCCAAGATTGGCCTTCCGGGGCCCAGCACCGTCGCCGATTGCGTCGCGGACGAATACTACGACGGCGACCGGAGGCAACTCGCTTACGACTACGCCGATGCGATACATCACGAAGTCGCAGCGCTCATCAATGCAGGATGCGAGATCATTCAGTTCGACGATCCGGTGCTCCTGCGCTATCCGGCCGCCGCGCAAGCGTGGGGGCTGCAAGCACTCGAGCGCTGCTTCGCGGGTCTCGAGAGCCGCGCGACGTTTGTCGTGCATATTTGCCGTGGTTATCCGAACAAGCCACTGGAGCGAAAAGGCATCGCCTATAAAGCGAATCAGGACTATTACCGCGATATCCTCACGTGGCTCTCCGAGTCCAAGCTGGATGTCGTATCGATCGAGGGAGCGGCAAGCACGCTGGATGTCTCCGTATTGAGCACGATTGGCAGCAAAACCGTGATGCTGGGCGTCATTGACGTTGGCGAAAACGAAGTCGAAAGCGTCGAATCCTTGGTAGGCCGCGCGAACGAGGCGCTGCGCCACGTACCGGCTGGGCAACTGATTCTGGCCCCCGACTGCGGCATGCTGGAGCTGACGCGCGCGAGCGCCAGAAAGAAGCTCGCCAATCTGTCGCTGGCGGCTCGCGAGGTCAACACTGGCGTAATGCCGTGCCTTGGCGTCGCGTGAGGCTCGTCGCCTACAACATCCAATTCGGCCTGGGCCACGACGGCCGCTACGATTTGGCGCGCATCGCAGCGGAGGTGCGCGACGCCGACATCATCGCGTTGCAGGAAGTCGATCGGCATTGGCAGCGTTCCGGCTGCGTCGATTCGCCCGCGGTGCTCGCGTCGCATCTTCCTCAGCACCACTGGGTGTACGGTGCCAATCTCGACATGGACGCGAGCTACCGCGACGCCGCCCATCGACTGGTCAACCGCCGGCGACAATTCGGCACGATGATCCTGTCGCGATTGCCAATCGTGTCATCGCGCAACCACTTGCTGCCGAAATACGGCACGCTGACGCAGCACAGCATCCAACAGGGCGCGCTCGAAGCCGTGATCGTGACTGAACGCGCGGGGCCGGTGCGGATTTACTCGACGCACTTGAGCCATTTGAGCGCGGCGACGCGACTTCCGCAAGTCGATGCGCTGCTCGCGATCCATGAGCGTGCACCGAGCGAAGGTGGCGCTTGGTGCGGCGGCCATCCGGAGCCCGATGCGGGCTGGACCGAGGGCGAGATGCCGCCGATGCCGGCGCAAGCGATTCTCCTCGGCGATTTCAATTTCGAATGGAATGCGCTCGAATACGACCGCATCGTCGGACCTGCGAGCGCACGCTACGGTCGCCTCAATAACTTGACCGGGTTCGTCGATGCGTGGGTTGCCGCCGGGCATCGCGAGGATGAAGGCGCGACGATCCCCGAGCGGAAACGAATCGATTACTGCTTCGTTTCGTCGACGCTTGCGCAGCGCGTGCGCTCGTCGTGGATCGACGCCGACGCGACGGGATCGGATCACTATCCGCTGAGGACTGAAATCGATTTGTAGGGAAACGAGCCGCGGACGCCTCGCATAGCATTTCAGATGGGGCGAGAAAACGGCTTGTCCAATTCGCGTACCACCGCGGGATCCAATCTCACGCCAAGACCCGCCGCGCCGGGCACCGCGATTTCCCCATTCACGGCTTGTGGAAGAACGCCGCCCACGAGCCGGTCGAACAAAGGCGTTTCCGCGTATTGCATCTCCAGGCGCTCTACATGCGTTGCCACCGCGCAAATATGCAGGCTCGCGGCGTGGCAAACGGGTCCGCTGGGATTGTGGGGTGAAAAGGCGACGCCGCGGCGTTCCATGGCGGTGGCCACTTTGAGCATCTCCTGCATACCGCCCACGTATTTCACGTCAGGCATCAGCACGTCGTAAGCATCCGCGTGCAAGAAAGGCAGGAAGCCCTCGAGCAACGACATTTCCTCGCAGCCGGCAAGCAGAACACGTCGATCGTTCGCGAACATGCGCAGCGCGCGGATCGTATCGAGCATTTCGGGCGTCTCAGGCACAGGACATTCGAGCCAATGCAAAGCCAACGGCTCGGTCGCACGCAACACGGCTTCGGCGGCCGCACGGTTCAGGCGCCAATGACAGTCCACCATCAAGTCAATGCCAGGACCAATGGCTTTGCGCACGGCGGCAATGCGCGCCAATCCGGCATCGAGCAGTGCTGGATCGATGGTTCTACTTGCGTCCCCATAGAGCTCAACGCCGTCGAAAGGCGCGATCTTCACGGCGGAAAAACCGTCCGCAATGGCGCTGCGCGCACGTGCAGCGAAGCCCTCCGGCGTTCGTGATTGAATTCCGCGGTTGATGTTGGCGTATGCGGAGACCTTGTCGCGCCGCGCGTCTCCCAACGCCGCGCTCACGGTTATTCCGCGTTGTTGCGCCGCTAGATCCCACACGGCCTGGTCCAGCGCAGAGACGACAGCGAATTCAGGAAGGGAGCGAGCGGCGGCGCGCACCGTTGCAAGGTCGACGTCCGCTGGCGTACGCCCGAGCACCGCGTGTAGGTAGGCCTGGAGCGCCTGTCTCATTTGCGGCTCGCGCCCCGCCAACGTGGCTTCGCCGACGCTCACTCTGTCCGCAACGTCAACGAGCTCCACAAAACTCCACACTGTCTTCGATGACACGCGCAATTCGTGCCAGCGAAACGATTCAATGATCGAATGCGTCATCGGGTGGGCAAAGGCTCCGGGACCGGCGCGGCGTCGGCGATCAGACGTTCGTGCTTGAGCTCGTCCCAGAAGGCACGCGGAATCGCGGCGCGACAATGCACGACGTTTGCATCGGCTTCCGCTGCACTTCGCATACCGGTCACAACGCTTGCGACGGCGGGATGCGCTAGCGGGAACTGCAGCGCAGCAGCGGCGAGCGCCACACGGTGGCGCGTGCAGACTGCTTCAATTTGACGCGTGCGCGTCTTGATCTCGGGCTCAGCCTCAGCATAGAAAAACATTGCGCCTGGACGCGCGCCGGTGGCCAGGATGCCGGAATTGAATGGCGCCGCCATCAGCACCGAGATGCCGCGGCGTTCGCAAATGGGCATGAATCTCTCGAGCGCGGTGTGATCGAGCAGCGTATAGCGTCCCGCCAGCATGAAGCAGTCGAAGTCGCCATCGGCGGCGAAGCGCAACAGGATGCTCCAGTCGTTGACCCCGACGCCGAACGCCTTGATCGTCCCCGCCGAGCGCAGCTCGGCTAGCGCCCGGTACGCGCCGCTCATCGCTTCGCGATATCGCTGCTCGATCAGGTCACCCTGCCAGCGCCGGTTCACATCGTGGATCAGCACGATGTCGACTGCGTTCGTGCCGAGCCGCTGCAGGCTATGCTCGAGCGAGCGCATCGTGCCGTCGTAGCTGTAATCGAAAGCGACCTCGAACGGCGCGGCGCCGCTGCTCACGCCTGGCGCGATGCCGCCGTCCACCGGTTTCATCAGGCGCCCAACCTTCGTCGAGATCACGAGCGATTTCCGGTCCACTGTGCGCAGGCACGCGCCGAGACGGTGCATACAGATGCGCGAACGCGCCGCCGACGGACGCATCCGTGTCCTCGCGCGCCAAGCTGCCGAACGGTGCCGTGCCCACACCAAGCAACGAGACTGCAACATCACGCCGACCAATACGCCGCAGCGCGGCGGGATCGAAGCTCATGGCGATCGGCGGGCGCGGCAACTCGCCATGTTATGAATATGCACGTGCGCCCCCAAAGCGATATCCACGGTCGCCGCACCGATGCATTCACCGTACTTGCGAATCGGCGCTCCGATCGACATCGCATGCCGCGCGAGCTTGTGTCCCAGCGGAATCGCCTCGCAGAGCGTGATGCGATGAACAGCCCCGCCGTCGCGCACGTTGACGGTGTCGCCGACAGCGAGATCGCGTAGCGCGACCGCGACATCGTCGTCGGGATGGATCACGAGGGCGTCCCAGCGCGCCGGCTGGGCTGCGGCTTCGACCTTTTCCAAGATCACGCTTTCGGCAGGCGGACTTTCACGCCCGCCCACTCCTCACGCAATTTCAACAGCGCGCCCACGTCGTGATCGTGCAATCCGCGTTTGAGACCCTCTTCCAGGCTCGCGAGCGCTGCATGACCGACAGGCGCCGGGACGCCCAATGCCTCGACCATCTGCAACGCCAGGCGACAATCCTTGTGCGCGAGCTTCATCATAAAGCCGGGCTTGAAATCGCCGGCGAGCGGCCGCTTCGGCAAGGCGATCGCCAGCGCATTGTTCCAAGCCATTGTGGTGCGAAACACACTCATCATCGTTTCGAGCGTCAATCCCGATTTGACGCCGGCCACCAGCGCTTCGATCGACGCTTCCGACACCGCGGTCGCTAGCAGGTTGTTGATCAGCTTCATCGTCTGCCCTGCGCCGAGCTCGCCGCAGTAGAAGAAATCGGTCCCCATGCAATCGAGCACCGGCCGACAACGCGCGACGATGTCGGATGCCCCACCGACCATCAGCGTCAGCGTGCCCGCTACCGCGGCGTCCGCCGTCTTGCCCACCGGGCTGTCGATCATCGCGGCGCCCTTGTTCGCAATCGCTGCTCCAACCTTGCGCGTCGTGCCCGGATCGATGGTGCTCATGTCGATATAGATCGCTCCGGGCTTGATGCCTGCGACGATGCCGTCGGGCCCGAGTGCCACACGCTCGACATCGGGCGCGTCGGGCAGCATCGTGATGACGATCCCGCTTGCCGCCGCAACGTCCCTGGGTGTGGCGGCCGCCGTGGCACCGGCCGCGATCAACGCCGCGACCGCCGCCGGTTGAACGTCTGCCACAATCAGCCGATGACCCTTGGCCAGAATGTTGCGCGCCATCGGAGCGCCCATCGTGCCGAGCCCGATGAAACCGACGATCATTTTGTATCTTTCATAAGAAATGTGAAGAAATGTAATGACTCAGGAATGCTCGCGCCAGCGCTGCATCTCCCACACCGGCGCGCCGCGCAGGTCCTTCGCGTCCCGCGCTTCGAACTGCGCCGGATCGGGCTTGCGGCCGCTCTTGTCGTAGGCAGCGCGCACCGAAGGCGCCGCGAGGGCGAAGCCATCGCGGACCTGTGACCAGGCGAGCGGTTTCGGGATCATCCGGCCTTCGACCATGAACTTCGATGTCTCGAGCAATGCTTGCGCATCGCCCTCGGTAGGCCAGCACCAACCACGCTGGAACAGCACCTCGTCGCCGACGACTTTCGCGCCGAGCTTGGGGTCGAGCTCCCAATACTTTTGTGAGAGCTGCGAGACCTGGCCGGGATCCATCGGGGATAGCTTCGCGACCGCATCCTGCTGTGCAAGCACGAACGCGGTGACGACCGCCGGGTCGCTCTTGATGATGTTGGGACCGCCGATCCAGAACGAGCGGTGCAAGTAGTAGCCATCGGGATAGAACGGCGATTTCTTCACCGACGGCAACAGAATTCCCGCGCCTTCGCCGTCGAGGCCCTTGTAGTGACTTTCGGTGTAGCCGAACGAGTTCATGATGCCGACAGTACCTATCTCGGCGTTCGCCTTCAGGTAGGCGGGATAGATCAGCACGGCGGCATCCATCCCGGTCGGGATCGTCGCCGCCTGCGCCTGTGTCGGCGTGTTGACGATGTTGATGTTGAAAGCGCGCGGATCCGGATTGCCCAGCTCGAAACGCAACCATTGCGACAGCACGTTATAGGGATCACCGCCGAGCAATGCACCGACCGTCTTTCCCTTTAGATCAGCGAGATTGCGAATTGGCGAATCCTTGCGCGTCGCGAGCACGAACCGGAAATGTCCCTCGCCAACCGTGATCAACTGGATCGGCTGGTTCTGCCCGATCAGCCGCACGATGGGCGTGTTCCCCCACATGCCGAAATCGAGATTGCCCGAGACGAACGCCTCGACCATCGGCAGCGCAGACGGATAGTCGCGGTAGTCGACGGTAAGGTCGTAACCGGCATCTGCGGCGAAGCGCTCGAAGGTCTTGTTGGCAACCATGTATTGAGTAACAGGCGAGTTTCCCGCCGCCCACGGCTGTCGGCCAACCGACACCTTGATCGGCTTCTTGCCCTGCGCACGGACGATCGCAGGCGCGGCAAAGGTCAACGACGCGACACCCGCCGCGGTCATGAAGCGCCGCCGCGACGCACGCTTGCTTTCGTTTTCGATGGTCATGTCTTCCTCCTAGGTGCGAACGCTCAAGTGACGGTCGCGCGGTACGCTTCGTCACGGATCAGGCCCCAGATGTGCTGACTCAGCGCCTGGAATTGCGATTGCGCTCGCGTCGCGTCGTCGCGCGGACGCGGCAGCGGCACGTCGATCACTGCCTTGAGGCGCCCCGGGTGCGTCGTCATCACCGCGACGCGGTCGGCGAGAAACACGGCTTCGTCGATTGCATGCGTGATGAACACGACCGTGCGCCGTTCAGCAGAGGGACGATCCTGTCCCCAAATGCGCAACAGCTCCTCTTGCAGGATGATTCGCGTTTGCGCATCGAGCGCCGCAAGCGGCTCGTCCATCAGAAGGACAGCGGGCTCGTTCGCCATGAGGCGCGCGAGCGCCACGCGCTGCCGCATGCCGCCCGATAACTGGTGCGGATACTTGCCCTCGGAACCCGACAGACCAACCAAGTCGATGTGGCTGCGCACACGGCGTTCGCGCGCTGCCGCGTCAAGGCCATCTCCCGCTGGTCCGTGCCGCAAGCCGAACTCGACGTTGCCCCATACGGTGTGCCAAGGAAAGAGCGCGTAGTCCTGGAACATCACGCCCCGCTCGGGCCCGGGCCCGGTAATCCGCCGGCCATTGAGCGATACGGTTCCGGACGTCGGCAGCTCCAGCCCGGCCAACATATTGAGCACCGTTGTCTTGCCGCAGCCCGATGGCCCGACGATCACGAGGAACTCGCCCTGTGCGACGTCGAGCGTGAAATCCTGCACTGCAATTGTCCGCGCGGCGCCGGCGACGTCGAAGCGCTTGCCAATGTTCTCGAGCCGGAGCTTGATGGCTTCACTCATCGCGCCATCCACGGCATGAAGAAACGCAGCCCGCCACGCAGCAGCCGATCGAGCGCCAGCGCCACCAATCCGACTGCGATCATGCAGACGACGATTCGGTTGAGCTCGATGCTGTACGCGTAGAACACAAACATCATCTGGCCGATGCCGCCCGAACCTCCGCCGCCCGCCTTGGCGCCGACGGCCAGCTCAGCGGCAACGATGGCCGTCCACGCCACACCCATCGCGATACGCAGGCCCACGCCGATCGACGGTAACGCGCCCGGAACGACGACGGTGCGAATGACTTTGAAGCGGTTGAGCCCCATCGTGGCGGCCGCACGAAGCAGCGTCGGACTGATCCGCTTGGCCCCCGCGACAGTGTTGACCACGATCGGAAAGAACGCGGCGTACGCAACGATCAGAACCGCCGCGGGCGTTCCAGTACCAAGCCAAAGGATTGCGAGCGGCAGGATCGCGATCGCCGCGATCGGCCGAAAGCTTTCCACCAGTGGATCGACATTGCGCTCCACACGGCGAAACGAGCCCATCGCGAGTCCCAGCGGAATCGCGAGCAGCGCCGCGATTGCGAAGCCGGCGAACACGCGGCCGAGGCTCTGCACGATCGCCAGCGGCAATTCACCGGATTCGATCAACTGCAAAGCGGCAGCAACAACACGAGTTGGCACGGGTGTTCGCGGATTTCCCGTGATGACTCCCCACGTTTGCCAGACGAACACAAGCGCGAGCGGCAACATCAAACTTCGCCACAATCGACTGGGCCATGCGCTTGTCACATGCGCCTCGCATCGGCTGCCCATGGCGTGAACCGCTGCGCGAGCGCGCGAAGGGATGTATCGGTCAGATAACCAAGCACGCCGATCATCGCGATGAACGCCATTACCTGCGGCGTCATCAGGAGCTCGCGATACCACTCGACTGCGTAACCGAGGCCACTTGGTGCGCCGATGAGCTCGGCGGCGACCACGGCCGTCCATGACGAGGCAACGCCGAGCCGCACCGCCACCAACAGTGAGGGCAACGCGGCGGGCACGACCACTCGCGTGACGATTGTCCTGCGCGGCACGCCCATCGTGCGCGCGGCGTCGATCAGTCCCCGATCAACACCGCGCACACCGGCGACCGTGCCGAGCAGAATCGGGAAGAACGCCGCGTAGGTCATGATGAAGATGGGCAGTGCGTTGCCGATGCCGAAGATGAACAGCGCCAGAGGAATCCAGGCGATTCCTGAAATCGGGCGCAGCAATTCGATGACGGGATCGACGATGTCGTCGAGCGTGCGGCGCAAGCCCATCAGAAGACCGAGCGGTATCGCGAGGAGCGAGGCGAGCGCCAAGCTGATCATCATGCGACCGAGGCTGATGCCCGCTTGCACGAACAGCTCCAAATCGCGCGCGAGGTCCACGATCGCCTCGATCACGGCGAACGGCGTCGGGAGCAGCACGAGGTTCGACGTCCAAACGGACACCGCCCACCACACGGCGATGAAAACCGCCATCGTGCGCACATAGGCAATGACGGTCCCGAAACGACTGCTGCTCGAGATCGCCATTACAGCGATCCGCCAACACGAATGACCGACTCGGCCGTCTCGCCCAGCACTTCGCCCCAGGTCCGGGTACCCGAGCACACGTCGAGCAGCAACGCGAACAGTCGATCGGCCGCACGATCGAGATCCTCGCTTCCGCCGAATACCGCACTCGCGTCGAAGTCGATCTGCGTTGGAAGCTGCGTCACGGTGTCGGGGCGCGCGCTGATCTTGATCGTCGGCGCGATGGCGCTGCAGTAGCTGTTGCCGGCGCCGGTCGTGAACAGCATCACCTGCGCTCCCGCGGCGGCGAAGCCGGTCATCGATTCGGGCGAGAATCCCGGCGCATCCATGACATAGACGCCCGATCCAGGCGGCGCTTCGGCCACAGCGAGCAATCCGGCAATGCGGCGCGACCCCCCTTTGGCGATCGCGCCGAGTGATTTTTCCTCGATCGAGCTCAAGCCGCCGCGAATGTTCTCGACACCTGGATTGTTGCCGGTCAGATCGACGCCCGTCGCGGCGACCGCCGCCTCGCGCCGGCGCACTGCAGCGACAATCGCCTCACCAACGTCGGGTCGCATGGCTCTTTGCGTAAGCAGATGCTCCGCACCGAGCCATTCGATGGTCTCACCGAACACTGCGGTGCCACCTGCGTCGACGATGCGATCCACAATCCTGCCCGCGAGCGGGTTCGATACCAGCCCAGAGGTCGCGTCGGAATGTCCGCATTCCACCGCGAGAAACAGCGCCGACACCGGTGCAGGCTCGCGGCGCAGCCGTGACGCGTTGCGCGCAAGCTCCGCCGCTACGCGCGTCCCGCGCACCATGAGCTCGAGCGCATCCTCGTGCACGTCGTCCAGCGCGATCGTAGCAACGGGCTTGCCGGCTGCGGCGATCGCGTGTGCGATTTCGTCTGTCGCAGGACGATCGGCCCCCACGACGAGCGTAGCCGCGACATTCGGATTGCGGCCCAAACCGACGAGTTGCGCGCTATGGGCTTGTCTATCCGCGCCATATTGACCGCGCCCGTAGGGCGAAGCGAACAGCACCGTACCGGCGACATTGGCGGCGATGCGGGCAGCGGCGCGCCCGACCAGTCCATTCAACCCGAGGACGAGCACGGGATTGCGTACGCCGTAGCGGCCCTCCTCGCGCCGATAGCCTGAAAACCCAACTCCACTACCTGCCGCCAAATGATCCCTCCAACCGTTCGCCGCCGTCGCACGCGTGTTGTTGTGTTGTTGCCGCGATGTTAACGTTAACATAGGGACTGTCAAGTGGCCAAGAGCAAGCGTCTTCAATGCGCACGCCCCGCGCCCGTCCGCCCAAATCGTTGAGCCCCGGCCGCACGCGCCTATCGGACGTTGCGCGGGCTGCCAGCGTGTCGACGATGACCGTTGTTCGCGTGCTGCACGAGCCGCACAAGGTCGCCGCTGCCACGCGTGCGCGCGTGACGCGCGTATTGACGGAGACCGCCTACACACCCGACCTTGTCGCGCGCGGCCTCGTCTCGAACAAGTCGGGCCTCGTCGCTGCCGTGATACCGCTGCTCACCAATTCGCTCATTGCCGAAATCATTCAGGGATTGAGCGAGGCGCTCGCGCCGGCGGGTTTCCATCTGCTGCTCGGGGCAAGTGGTTTTTCCGCGACCGAGGAAGAAGTGCTCGTGCGCGCATTTCTCTCGCGCCGGATCGACGCCATTTTTCTAACGGGCGTAAGCCACACTAAAGAAACGATCCGGATGCTGAAGCGCGCCGGGATTCCGGTGGTCGAAGGCGGCAACGTGACCGACCGTCCGATCGACATGGTCGTCGGCTACTCGAATGTCAAAGCAGCTGCCGAGATCACGCGCTACCTCGTGAAGCGCGGCTACGCAAAAATCGGCTACATCGGCGCGTTCCCGCAAGACAACGACCGCGCGCGCGACCGCCGGCGCGGCTACGAGCTCGCACTCGCGAGGTCAGGTCGCAAATTGGATCCCGGCTTATGTGTGGAAACGACGCTCGACATGGACGCCGGCTCCCACGCGATGGCAACGCTTATCAAGCGCCGTCCGGACGTCCGTGCCGTATTCTGCTCAGCGGATGCGATCGCCGTCGGCGCTCTCTTTGAATGCAAGCGCCGGAACTTCGCAGTGCCCGAACGGATCGCACTCGCAGGTTTCGACGATCTCGCCATAGCGGGTCAAGTCGTGCCATCGCTCACAACGCTACGCGTTCCGCGATACCTGATCGGCCAACGCGCGGGCGAGATGATTCGCGATCGCCTTGCAGGCTTGCCGGTGAAGCGGCGGATTGTGGACACCGGCTTCGAGCTCGTGCCGCGCGACAGCGCGTGACGCCATCGATTTTTTCGCACAGCTCGGTTAGCGTGCCGCTTGCCCCATCAGCTCGGGCAGCAGCAGCGCCACGCGCGGCACGAACGAAACCAGCGCGACGACGGCGAAGTACGCCAGCAGAAAGGGCAGCACCGCGACCGAGACCGCGCCGAGCGGCACGCGCGCAAGACGCATCGCGACAAACAGATTCGCACCCACCGGCGGTGTCAGGAAGCCGATCTCGCAGGTGAGCACGATGATGATGCCAAGCGTAATCGGATCGACGCCCGCTTGCGTCGCAAGCGGCAGAAACAGCGGCGTGAACAGGATGATCTGTGCAATCGAGTCCATGAACGTGCCGGTGATCACGAAAACAACCGTAACGACCAGCAAAACAGTGAGTGGCTGATCGGCCAAGCCGCCCATCAGCGCGCCGATCTGCTCGGGAATCTGCATCAGTGCGCCAAGCTGGCCGAACGCAATTGCGGGTCCCAACATGATCACCGCCGCAGATAAGCGTGGTGAGGCGCAGCGACTCGACGATGCCCTGCCACGTGAGCTCGCGATAAATCACGAGTCCCGTCAACAGCGCGTAGAAGACGGCGACCGCCGCGGCTTCGGTCGGCGTGAACGCGCCGCCGTAGATGCCGCCGAGAATGACCACCGGGGCGAGCAGTGCCCATTTGCCTTCCCAAGCGGTGGCGCGCACGCGCGCGGCGGAGATCCGCTGGCCGCTGCCGCGAAATCGCTTGCGACGCGCGATCACCCACACGACCACCATCAGCAGCAGTCCGGCGATGATGCCCGGGATGACGCCCGCGAGAAACAGCTTCGGGATCGACACGCTCGCGACGATTCCATAGATGACCATCAGGTTCGACGGTGGAATCAGACTTCCCAGCGCGCCACCCGATGCAATGATCGCGCCGCCCAATGCCGCGGGGTAACGTTCGCGTGCCATCGCCGGCAGCGTCACCGTGCCGACCGCCGCGGCGGTCGCCGGCCCCGAGCCGGAGATTGCGGCGAAGAACATGCACGCGAGCACCGCGACGATGCCGAGCGCACCGTCGTAGTTTCCGACGAGGCTTTGCGCGAAGCGGACGAGTCGGTCGGCGAGTCCGCCGCGCTCCATCAGCGCGCCGGCGAGCACGAACAGCGGCACCGCCATGATCGGCACGTTGTTGAGCGCCATGTACGCGCTCTGCGCGAGTGTGATGACCGGTATGTCAACGAGCCAGAAACCCACCAGCGCGGAGACGCCGATCGACATTGGAATCGGCACGCCGATGGCGATAAACGCGAACAGCGCGATGAAGACGAGCAGCCAATCCGGCATCGGTTGTTACTCGGCCGTGGGCACGGCCACCGCGAACGGCGCCTCGCCTCCCTGCCGCCAGTGCACATACGCTTGGATCATGCGCAAGCACATGAGACCGTAGCCGAGCGGAACGAGGAGCGTCGGCCACAGGAGATTCATCTCCAGCGCCGCCGAATACGCGGGCTGGTCCGCGTAGGTGTGGACGAGCTCGATGCCCTTCCACAGCATCAAGCTATTGAACGCGAACCAAATCAAATCCGCGAACACGGCCACGCCGAGCGCCGGCTTTCGAGGCAAGAGCCAGAACGCGGCCAGAACGCGGATATGCGCGCGCTCGCGCACGGCGAACGCCGCACCGAAATACACCAGCGCGAGCATGCTATAAACGGCGAGCTCGTCACTCCACGACAGCGGCGAGCGAAAGACATAGCGCATCACGACCTGAACGAACATCAGCGTCGTGAGCGTGCAAAGGCACGCGCCGGCGATCGCTTCCTCGGCGTGCCGCTCGAGCCAGCGCAGCACGCGACGCGGAGTGGAATGCGACGGCTGCGCCATCGCCTTCAATCAATGTGTTTCTTGAATTTGCTTGACGAGATCGGCGAACTCAGGTCCACGCTGCTTCGAGACGTCATCGACGACCTTCACCGCCGCCTGCATGAAGGGCTTCTTGTCGGGATGCGTGAACTTGACGCCCATGTTGCCGAGCGTGCCGTAGATCGTCTTCTCGAGCTTCAACTCGGCGTCCTGCCCGACCTTTGCAGCTTCGAACGCGGCGCGCGTGACCTCCGCTTGTTGCTCGGGCGTGAGGCGCTTCATGAACTTGTCGGAGACCAGCAGCGGCGCGATCAGCGTGAAATGCTCGGTGACCGCCATGTATTTCGCGACGTCGGCGAATTTGTTGACCAGAAAGCCCGTCGGCTCCATGTCGCCGCCGTCGACGATGCCGGTCTGCGTGGCCGTGAGGGTTTCGCCCCACGGAAGCGGTGTCGGATCGGCGCCGAAGGCTTTGTACGTCGCGATGGGTACGGGGTTCGGCGGCACGCGATAGCGCAGGCCCGGAACATCGTTGATCGCATTGATCGGACGCTTCGTGTTGTAGAGATTGCGAAACGCGATCGACGTGCTCGAAAAGACGTAAAACCCCGCGCTCTGCACCGCCTTCTCGGAGAGCTTCTTGCCGATCGGTCCGTCGAGGACCTTCACGGCGTGATCGTAGTCGCGAAAGATGTACGGCAATGTGAAGACATCGTAGAGGCGAAACGACGGACCGACGTTGTTCTGCGCGACGATCGTCGCATCGAGCGTGCCGAGCTGCAGCTTCTTCACCATCTCCTCTTCGCTGCCCATCTTGAAGCAGCAGTAGACCTGCACCTGGATCTGGCCGTTCGAGTACTGCTCGACGAGCTTCTTGAACGCATTGCCGGCGACTGCCATCGGATGCTCGTCCGCGGGTGGGTCCCAGCCGATGCTCATCCGGATTTGGCCCGTCGCGTCGCCCGCGGCGAGCATCGAGAGAGCGAACAAGACGCCGAGCGCCGCCGATGCGCGTGAATGAAGTTTCATCCGATCCTCCTCGCAATCTCTTTTGGAGCCGTAGTGTATCGTATACTAGACTTCATATTCTACAGACGCTTTGCTAAGTCGACTATGGAAAAGCTGAGCCGCCCGCAATCGCTTAACGAGCTTGCCGAGAACGCGATCCGCAAGGCGATCGTCGAGGGCCAGCTCAAATTCGGCGACCATCTCTCGGAAGTCCGACTGTCGCAGATGCTCGGCATCAGCAAAACGCCGGTGCGCGAGGCACTGCTCAAAATGCGCACGGAGGGATTGATCGAGAGCCATCCGAAGCGAGGCACCTACGTGTTTCGCGTGCGCCCGGAGGACATCGATGCGCTATGTGAAGTTCGCGAGGTGCTCGAGCTCGCCGCCGTGCGCCTCGGCATTGCCCGCCGGCACGCGCAGTTGGCCAGCGGACTCTCCGCGGTCGTGAGCCGAATGCGCAAGGCGCTGGACGCGCATGATTTTCGCGCCTATCAGCGGCTCGACGCGGAATTCCACGGCGTGATCGTGGAGTCGGCGGCTAATCCGTATCTCGTCGAGGCGTACGCGCAGATCTCCGCGAAGATCGCCACGCTACGCACGCGCGTCCATACGATGCCCGACGTGATGGCGCGCTCGCTCGTCACGCATGGCAAGATCGCGCGGCTCGCCGCCAACAGCGATCTCGACGGACTCGCCGCGCTGCTGTCTACCCACGTGCGCAATACCGGCCGCTACGCGAAAAAGTGGCTGGCATCGCAGTCGGTGGACGAAACAGAATCCGTGACGGCATCCTGAGCCTCGCAATGCGCTTCGGTCTCATCGGCTACGGCGCGTGGGGACGCCACCATGCGCGGGCAATCACGGAAACCAGCGGTCTTGAGCTAACCGCGATCGCTTGCCGCAACGCGGCGACGGCCGCCGACGCGCAGCGCGACTTTCCGCGGGCCCGTGTGAGCATGGAATGGAAGGATGTCGTCGCCGATCCTGCGCTAGACGTCATCGACATCGTGCTGCCGAATTTCCTGCACGCCGAGGTCGGCTGCGCGGCACTCCAGGCGGGCAAGGACGTCCTGCTGGAAAAACCGATGGCGACGACGCGCGATGATTGCGACCGTTTGATTCGCGCTGCGCGCACGAGCGGACGCGTCCTTTCGATCGCTCATGAGTTTCGCCTTTCGACCCAATGGGGCCGGGCAAAGCGACTGATCGACGAAGACGCGATCGGCACGCCGCTTTTCGTCAACGTCAATCTGTTCCGCAATTTCTACCGCACAGGCGCCGAAAGCTGGCGTTACGATCGTGCGCGCGTCGGCTCATGGATTCTCGAGGAAACGGTGCATTTCTTCGACTTCGCGCTGTGGTATCTCGAGTCACACGGCGACCCGCTCGGCATACGGGCGTTCGGGAACCGGCGTCCCGGCCGCGATGAAGGCATGTACGACAACTTCTCGGCGCTGCTGCGCTTCCCCAACAATGCCTACGCAGCCATCACGCAGAGCATCGCCGGCTTCGAGCACCACTTGATCGTCGAAATCACCGGCACTGAAGGCGCGATCCGCGCCGCGTGGTCCGGCGCGATGGACCGAGACGATCGACCCCGCTACGATTTCCGCGTGCAGCGCAAAGGTTTCCCGTTCGAGCGTGGTGTGCGCGAATGCGAGCGCGAGGACATCGCCATTTCCGGCGAGGTGTACGAGCTGAGGGAGCAGATCCGGCTTACTGCGCACGCGCTGCGCGAGCGTCGCGCGCTCGTTACCGCCGAAGAAGCGCGCAAGCGCGTCATCTGCTGCGTCGAGGCCGAGCGATCGATTCGCGAAGGTCGAGAAATTTCGCTTGCACTTGGAGCGGCGCCGGCAAGCTAGGCACGGATGCGTATACCGTGGCCGTACATCAAGCTTGCGGCTGCCCATGGAAGCCGGCGAGCGGCGCTCGGTGCAAGAACGCTGCACTGCGGCCCA
>VBCG01000014.1:38057-50095 GCA_005881895.1 Betaproteobacteria bacterium | reverse complement strand
GTTCGAACGAATCCCCTTGGATCAGCTACTTGCACAAGCCGTGGCCGATGACATCCATCACATTTCTGATAACCAACTGATCCTCTTCGATCAACGTTGGGACACTAATGATATTTCATCCAAATTAAGTGATCCAGCGAGCGACCGTTGAAACTACTAGTCCCCATCAAACGCGTCGTCGACTTCAACGTAAAAGTTCGCGTTAAGCCGGACGGATCTGGCATTGACATCGCCAACGTCAAGATGTCGATGAATCCATTTGACGAGATCGCGGTCGAAGAGGCGGTTCGACTAAAAGAAAAAAACATTGCCACCGAAATCGTCGTCGTCTCTTGTGGCACTGCTAATTGTCAAGAGACGCTGCGTACCGCGCTCGCCATTGGTGCCGATCGCGCGATCCTCATCGATACTAACGCCGATCTCCAGCCACTCGCCGTCGCTAAGCTCCTCAAAGCCATCGTCGCCAAAGAGCAGCCGCAGTTAGTTATTTTGGGCAAGCAGGCGATCGACGATGACGCCAACCAAACGGGGCAGATGCTGGCGGCGCTGTTGGATTGGCCGCAGGCCACCTTTGCTTCGAAGCTCGATGTCGCAAATGGCGTAGCCACAGTGAAGCGCGAGGTCGACGGCGGGCTCGAGACCCTGGAGATCAAGCTGCCGGCAATCGTCACCACCGATCTCCGCTTGAACGAGCCGCGCTACGCGACATTGCCCAACATCATGAAGGCGAAAAAGAAACCGCTCGAGACGTTGACGCCGGAGGCGTTGGGCGTGGACGTTACGCCGCATCTTGTGACACTCAAAGTTGTCGAGCCGCCAAAGCGCAGAGGCGGGGGAAAGGTGGCCGACGTAGCCGAGCTCGTTGCCAAATTGCGTAACGAGGCTAAGGTCATTCCCTGATGACGATCCTCGTACTCGCCGAGCACGACAACAGTTCTCTAAAGAGCGCCACGTCCCATGCGGTGACGGCCGCGCAAAAGCTCGGTGACGATATCACCGTGTTAGTCGTTGGATACGACGCCGCGTCCGTCGCGCACGCGGCTGCGCAATTTGCGGGTGTTAGAAGGATTGTTCACGTCGACGCTCCGCATTTGCAGAAGCCCACCGCGGAAAACGTCGCCGCGGAGCTTCTTGCGGTCATACGCGCAGGTAAGTACACGCACGTACTCGCGCCCTCGACGGCATTTGGCAAGAATGTTTTGCCGCGCGTAGCGGCGGTGCTCGATGTCGCGCAAATATCGGATATCACGGCAATCGAAGCGCCCGATACCTTCATACGTCCGATCTACGCCGGCAATGCTTTCGCAACCATCCAATCAAAGGACGCCATCAAGGTGATCACCGTCCGCACGACGGCGTTTGAATCGGCAGGCGGCGAAGGCGCAGCCAGTATCGAAACGACTCCGGCTCAAGCGGAGATTGCCACTGCGAAAGTGGTGGGTGAAGAACTGACCACCTCGGAACGACCCGAGCTGACGAGCGCGCGCATCGTGATTTCCGGTGGACGCGGGCTTGGCAGCGGCGACAACTTCAAACTTTTGGAAGCGCTCGCCGACAAGTTGAATGCCGCAATCGGTGCGTCGCGCGCCGCAGTCGATGCGGGTTACGTTCCCAACGATTACCAAGTGGGCCAAACCGGCAAGATCGTCGCGCCGGATTTGTATATCGCGATCGGCATCTCGGGTGCGATTCAACATCTCGCCGGGATGAAGGATAGCAAGGTGATCGTTGCGATCAACAAGGATCCCGAGGCGCCCATCTTTCAGATCGCCGACTACGGTCTTGTAGGCGACTTGTTCGACGTTATTCCCCAGCTCACCGCGAAGTTGTCGAGCCCGTAGCGCGTCGGCATGCCGACGCGGCATAGGTATTGCAGTAGAGGCCCAAGGCCCTTCGGATGACCGGTTCGGCCTCGATCTTTCCCCGACCCGTCACCCGATGACGCGGCACGTCAGTACCACCGTCTATTTCCCGTGGTAGGACGCGCAAATTCGATGGGAGGGATATCACGGACGCAATCCAGCTTGCGTTGCACACCACAGCATGTTCAGCACGCTGTGCGCACGCCATTGGCTTGCCGCCTTCTCGCCGTCGATTTGGATCCTCTCTCGGCGCTTCATCGAGGAGCGCGCCGTGAAGGGGCTGTTTCTCGCCGCGAGTGCGCCGGTGCGCCGCAAGTTGACGAAGGACCGTCGGCGAAGCGACACCACGTTCGAGCTGCTCTTCAAAAATAATCCTCTGCCTCTCTGGGTCTACGACCTCGAGACGCTGCGCTTTCTCGATATCAACGACGTCGCCTGCCAGAAATACGGCTATTCACGCGAAGAGTTTCTCGCGCTCACGATGCGCGATATCCGGCCACCCGAAGACATTCCGCGCATGCACGCATCGGTGCGCGCGCATTCGTCGGAGATTTTCAATACCAGCATTTGGCGACATCGGAAGAAGGATGGGACCACAATCAACGTCGAAAGCATTTCACACGAGATCGTTTACAAAGGACGACGCGCGCGCTTCGTATGTCCGATCGACATCACGGGCCGACTTCAAGTCGAGGCGGATCAAGCGAAGTTGGCAGAGGCTCTGCAAGAGCGAGAGGCGGGCCTGCGCCACGCACAGCGCATGGCCAAGCTCGCGCACGTCATCACGCGGCCGGACGGATCATTCGAGAGTTGGTCCGAGACGCTGCCGGAGCTCATCGGGGTCGATGCATCCCACATGCCACAAAGCACGCGCGAGTGGCTCGACATACTCCATCCTGCGGACCGCGCGACGTTTCGTGGCAAAGCGCTTGAAGCGCGTGAGACGGGCGCGCGCACAGATGTCGAATACCGGCTTCGCCGCGCCGACGGCGCGTGGATTCAGGTACGCCAGGCGGTCGAGCCGATTCAAGGATCCGTCGACACGGAAGGCCGAATGCGATGGTTCAGCACATTGCAGGACGTCACCGAGCAGAAGCGCGCGGAGACCAGCATCCGGCATCTCAATCGCGTTCATGCGGTGCTGAGCGGCATCAATACGCTGATCGTTCGGGTACGAGACCGCGAAGAGCTTTACCGCGAAACTTGTCGGATCGCGGTGGAGACGGGCGGATTTGAGCTCGCTTGGGTCGGTGTTGTCGACAAAGCAGCAATGCAAATCAGACCGGTTGCGTGGCAAGGTCCCGACGAGAACTATATAAGGCTGATGCCACTGGGACTCGACGCCGACATGCCCGAAGGCCGCGGTCTCGCAGGACAGGCGGTCCGAGGCCGCAAAGCAATGATCGTCGAAGACATGACGCGGGACCCGCGCATCAAGCTCCGCAAGCAAGCCCAAGAGCGCGGCTTGCATTCGCTGGTGATGTTGCCGTTGCTGGTGGCGGATGAGGCGGTGGGCGTATTGGCGCTCTACGCCACGGAGACAGCCTTCTTCGACGCGGCGGAGATGAAGCTTTTGCTCGAGTTGGCCGGCGACATCGGGTTCGCGCTCGATCATATCAACAAGGCCGAGCGACTGGATTATCTCGCCCTTTACGATCCGCTTACCGGACTGCCGAATCGCAAGCTGTTCGATGAGCGACTGAGCCAGCACCTTGCCGCCGCAATTCGGGAGAACACGCAACTTGCGGTTGTGCTTGTGGACATCGAGCGTTTCCACACGATCAACGACACGCTGGGACGACAAAGCTGCGACGATTTGCTACGGCAGATTGGCGTACGGTGCTCGCGTTTGGCATCTGACCCAAAGCTTGTGGCAAGACTCGTCGGTGACCAGTTTGCGGTTCTGTTGACCGACGTGAAAACCGAGGACAACGTCGCGCGAATGCTGGAGGAGCGTAACCGCGAAATATTTGGCGCTTCGTATCGAGTGGGTGATACGGAGCTTGCAGTTACCGCGAAGTTCGGAATCGCGGTTTTTCCAGGGGACGCAGAAAACGCGGAGTCGCTTCTGAAGAATGCCGAAGCTGCGCTCAATAGGGCGAAGACCACCGGCGAGCGTTATCTGTTTTACACACAGCAAATGAGTGAGCGCGTCGCGGGCCATCTGACGTTCGAGAACAAGCTGCGGCACGCACTCGAGAAAGATGAGTTTGTCCTGTACTACCAGCCCAAGGTGGATGTCGAGACGCGACGCATCGTCGGCGTGGAAGCGCTCATGCGCTGGCAAAGTGCTGACCTCGGATTACTTGCGCCGCTGCAATTCATTCCACTGCTCGAGGAAACGGGAATGATTCTGACCGTGGGGGCCTGGGCGTTGCGGCAGGCCGTCGCGGATCACCACCGCTGGGGCGCGCAGAAGCTCCTTGCACCGCGCATCGCGGTGAACGTTTCGGCGATCCAGCTCCGGCATCGTGATTTCATCGAGATCGTTCGCAACGTCGTCGGCCAAGCCGGCGAATCGTCGGCCATCGATATCGAAATTACCGAAAGCGTCATCATGGACGACATCGACGCCACGGTCGCAAAGCTCCACGCCATTTGCGACATGGGGCTCAATATCGCAATCGACGATTTCGGCACCGGATATTCGTCGCTGGGTTATCTGGCGAAACTGCCGGTCCACGCGCTCAAGATCGACCGTTCGTTCATCATTGCCATGGCGGACGATCCGGATACGATGACGCTGGTCTCGACCATCATCTCGCTTGCGCATTCGTTGCGACTAAAAGTCGTTGCGGAAGGCGTCGAAACGGAAGACCAGGCGAAGATCCTGCGACTGTTGCGGTGCGACGAGATGCAGGGTTATCTGATAAGCCGGCCCGTCCCCGAAATCGAGCTGCAGGACATTCTGCGCCGGCAAACGCAGTGACGTAATCGTCCGATTGGCGGGAAGATTTTAGAGCCCGCCGCCTAGCGCGATCGGTTACGCTATTCTGTCGTCGTCGAATAGCGCTGATCCCATGAGCACCTACCACGCCCCGCTGCAGGAAATGACGTTCGTGCTAAACGAGCTCGCCGGTCTCGCGCAAGTCGCGTCGCTGCCGGGCTTCGAGGAAGCCTCCCCGGATACGGTCAACGCGATCCTCGAGGAGGCCGCCAAGTTCGCAACGAATGTCCTCGATCCATTGAATTCGCCCGGCGATCGTGAAGGTGCAACCCGGCTACCCGATGGCAGCGTGAAGACGCCGGCGGGGTTCAAGGATGCATATCAGCAGTTCATCCAGAACGGCTGGAATGGACTCACGAAGAATCCGGAATACGGTGGGCAAGGTTTGCCGCAACTCGTTGCGACGCCCGTCGAGGAGATGTGGCACTCCGCCAACATGGCGTTCGATCTGTGCCCATTGCTGACACAAGGCGCGATCGAGGCGTTGGAGCTGTGCGCCACGCCCGAACAGAAAGCGACGTTCCTGCCGAAGATGGTCGACGGCACGTGGACGGGCACGATGAATTTGACCGAGCCGCAGGCCGGCTCCGATCTGGCTGCCGTACGCACGCGCGCGGTGCCGCAAGGCGACGGCACGTACAAGCTGTACGGCCAAAAGATCTTCATCACCTACGGCGAGCACGATTACACCGAAAACATCATTCACATGGTGCTGGCGCGAACCCCCAACGCGCCGGAGGGCGTCAAAGGCATTTCGCTTTTCATCGTGCCGAAATATCTGGTGAACGCCGACGGATCGCTCGGCGCGCGCAACGACGTGCAATGCGTGTCGCTCGAGCACAAGCTGGGCATCCACGCGAGCCCCACGGCCGTGCTTGCGTATGGTGACCAAGGCGGCGCAGTCGGTTATCTGATCGGTGCGGAGAATCGCGGGCTCGAATACATGTTCATCATGATGAACCTCGCGCGCTTCTCGGTGGGCGTCGAGGGTGTGGGCATTTCGGAACGCGCGTACCAGCGCGCCGTCGCGTACGCGCGCGATCGCGTGCAGGGGAAGCCGATCGGTCTCGACAAGGGCTCAGGAACCATCATCGAGCATCCGGACATTCGACGGATGCTGATGACGATGCGCGCTTACACCGAAGCGATGCGTGCCGTCGCGTATGTCACGGCCGCGGCGATGGACAACGCCCGGCGGCATTCCGACAGCGACGCGCGTAAGCGTCATCAAGTATTTGTTGACTTGATGATTCCGATCGTCAAAGGATGGTCGACGGAGATCGCCCAGGAAGTCACTTATCTTGGCGTGCAGGTGCACGGCGGGATGGGTTTCATCGAAGAGACCGGCGCCGCCCAGCACTATCGCGACGCTCGCATCATTACCATCTACGAAGGCACGACCGGCATTCAGGCGAATGATCTGATCGGCCGCAAGACGGCGCGCGACGGCGGCGCCACGGCGCGTGCCGTCTCAGACGATATCGACAAGGTGGCGGCGCGGCTTGCGTCACATCGCGAACCCGAGTTGCGGTCGATTGGGGTGCGACTCGCCGCGGCAACCGCGGCTTTGCAAGGCACGATCGATTGGCTGGTGCCGGAGTATGGAAAGAACGTACGTGTTGCGCATGCCGCGGCGGTCCCATATCTCAAGTTATGGGGATTGCTGGTCGGCGGCTGGCAGCTGGGGCGCGGCGCGCTCATCGCAAGCGAACGGTTGTCGGCCGGGGAGGGCGATGGCGATTTCCTGCGCGCCAAGATCACGACCGCGCGCTTCTACGCCGAAGCGCTGTTGCCGCAGGCCGAAGCGCTCGCGCAATCGATCACCGAGGGCAGCGACGCCGCGCTGGCGCTGACCGCCGATCAGTTCTGACCCCACAGGAGACAAGTCCGCGCCGCCTAGCGGTCACGCGACCGCCAACACCGCGACGACGATCGACAGGCCGATCAGCATGCCGGCCAGGAATCGACTGCGCAGACGGCAACCGGTCGTCATGCGGCGACGCGCTCTGCCGGTGACCCATCAATCGGCAACAACTCGCGTACAACTTGATCCACTTGCGCATGCGCCTTAGCCACCGCTCGCGCAAGCGCTGCCTCGCCCAATGCGACGCCTTCGATGCGCACGACGCGAATGTCATCCATTCCGATGAAGCTGAACACTGCGCGCAGATAGGGCTCCTGAAAATCGAATGCCCGCATCGGTCCTTCGGAATAGATTCCGCCGCTCGCGAGGACGAAAATGACTTTTTTTCCACGCAGCAAACCAACCGGACCGGTCGCCGAATAGGTGAACGCGACGCCCGGCCGGACGATCTGATCGATCCACGCCTTGAGCGCCGAAGGCACGCCGAAGTTGTGCATCGGCGCGGTGACGACGACGACATCGGCCGCCTGCAATTCGGCGACCAGCACGTCCGATGCGGCGATTGCCTCGGCCTGGTCCGCGTTGTGCTCGCCGTAAGGCAGACGGCGCCCCGTTACGAACCCTGCGCCGGCGTGAGGCAGCGGTTGGTTCGCCACGTCGCGAACGACCACTTCCGCGTCGGGAATGCGGCTCTTCAGCTCATCGACAACGCGTTGCGCGATCGATTGCGAATGCGATGTAACGCCGTGCAGATTGCTCGATACCCATAAAATGCGTTTCATCCGTTGCTCCTAAAAGTGGAAGAACATAAGATTCTGTACTGCATTATTCATATATGCACCATTTGGCCAAAAAAACTACCCGAAGGCTGCGAGCGCGCGGGTGAGCGTCGCCGGATCAACGCCGGCGAGCGTCCGGGCAACTTCCTTTTGCACTTGGTCAACCTGCTTGGCGCCGGCTACCTGGCGCTCGATGCCCAGCGGAGTCAGCATCGCCCTGACGCCGCGCCGGTCCGCTGGATCATCGACTCGCCGCACGAGTCCGTCCGCTTCCAGCCGATCGATGAGCTGCGTGATATTCGATCGCACGCAGGTCATGCGCGCCGCGCATTCACTGAGGCTCAACGGCTCGCCCGCCTCGACGAGATGCGTGAGCGCACCGAACTTGGCGTTCGAAAGACCGACCTTTTCGAGCGCGTCTTCCAACCGTTTTTCGATCGCGTGCGCGGCATGCAGCAACGAAAACATCGTCTGGCCGCCGTTGACCGTGGCCGCACGGACGCCGGCACGCGAGCGGCTGGGTACTTTCTTCATATATGAACTATACCGGCAGGTCAACCGAAATGTCAAATGTGCCGTTGTCGGAGGGGCCCTGACGGCGCGAACCGGTCGCATCCTACGGCGCAACCCCGTCGATTCGCACACGATGCTCGCAACTCCCGATCCTTAGGCTTATGGCGACCCCGTCTCGACTATTGTCGGTGCTGCTCTTCGCGACCGCGCTCGTTGGATCTCCCGTCCGCAGCGCCGATTCCCTGGCAACGGTATCCCCCTTCGGCATCGGACCCTATACCGTCGCCTGCAATAACTTGAGCCAGGATTTCGCGCGGCTCCTGCCGGGCGAATCGGCGCAAGATTACTGGAATGGAAAATCCGACGGCAGCCGGCCACGCTACGTGCGCGATCTGCTGTCCGATCCGGCGCACGCGTTTGACATCGCGGTATCGATTCCGGCCGATTCGGAACTGTACGGCCAATTCGCCGGCACCACGATCGATGTCGTCTCCGTGATTTGTTATCCGACGACGATTACCAATCCGCGACCCGACTATCCGCTGCCCACAGGTAAGTCCATTCCGCACATGCAGCAAGGGGCCGACACCCCGGTGTGGCCGGACGCAACGACGATTTTTCCGGTGTTACTGTTTTCGCACGGTCTCTCGGGCAGTCCGATCTCCAGCGATTACTTCGACGCGATCAAAGTGTTCGCGAGCTGGGGTTATGTCGTCGTCTCGCCGTTTCACGGCGATCGCCGTGTCGCCGACATAACGATCGAAAACTTGTCCGATTTCGGCTATGCGCTGCTGCATTACAAGGACTTTATCGCGATGCAGGCATTGCGTCCCCTCGAGTTGGAAGCAACGCTCAATGCGTTTCTGACGAGACCGGAGTGGTCGGCGCGCGTCGATCCAAACCGCATCGGCGCGTTCGGCGGTAGCCTTGGCGGCGAGTCGGTGCTGCTGCTCGGCGGCGCCAGCTTGACGACGACGCTCGGACTTGCCTCCAAGCCTGTCCTGTTCGATTCGCATATCAAGGCCGCAGTCGGGTACGTGCCGTATTTCGGGCAATCGTTCTTTCCCGCGTTCGGCCGCGACCAAGCAGGTCTCGACAATGTGTTGCTGCCGTTTCTGGCGATCAGCGGAACCGCCGACACGACTGCGCCGATCGGCCCGACCCGCGACGGCATCCACCGATTGATCAATACGCACGAGTTGGTCGCGTTGCAAGGCGTGCGGCATGGCTTCGATCCCGTTTTCTCCGACGATATCTTCACGTGGTCGCTTGCGTTTCTCGCCGGCCAATTGTCCGGCGATCCGGTCGCTCGCGCTCGGAGCGCTCGCATGACCAATGTTGCGGGTGGCGGACCCGATTTTCTCGAGCAGGATTACATTGCGCCGTCACCGGCCGCCGCGGATGAGCGCATCGCCGTCGAGTACTACAACGCGTCGCTCGATCACTATTTCTTCACCACGGAACCCGCGGAAGCGGCGATGCTCGATGCGGGCGTGATCGTGCCGGGATGGACGCGTACGCACTACGACTTCAAGGTGCGGCCGGTCGGCGATCCTCGCGGGTTCGTCGCCTGCCGCTTCTTCGGCACGCCGGGCATCGGCCCGAACTCGCATTTCTTCACGATCAACGCGGACGAATGCGCGAAAGTCAGAGCCAATCCGTTCTGGATGTCCGAAGGTCTGGCATTCAACGCCGATGCGCCGGTGAATGAGGTTTGCCCTGCCGACCGCGTGCCGGTCATTCGCCTCTACAACAACGGCAAAGGCGGCCAGGCAAGCCACCGCTATTCGACGAGCCACAGCGAAATCGGCGACATGCTCGGCGAAGGATGGATCATCGAAGGTCCGGTGTTCTGCGGTTTGCCTTGACGAGATCGGCGAGTCGATCGTAAATCGCCGGTGCGGCCGCCAGCACTTCGCCACCGATGGCAAGCCCATTCGCGCCGGGATAATCCGCGACGCGACCGCCGGCTTCTTCGATCAGCAACAAACCCGCCGAAGCGTCCCATGGATGCATATGCGGCTCGTAGAACGCGTCGAAACGACCGCACGCAACGTGGGCGAGCATCAGTGCGCCCGCGCCGGGATCCTTTACCGCGGCGCCACCGGCAAGGAGCGCGCCGCGCAACGCGAGATGCGCTTCGAGATCGTGGCGATGCACGTAGCCTTGCGAGATCAAGGCATCATCGAGCGACGCGCACGCGGAAACGTGAATCGGCGCTTCGTTGCAGCGCGCACCTTCACCCAGCGCGCCGAGGAATAACTCATCGAGCGACGGATCGTAGATCGCGCCGATGCGACGCACACCTCGCTCGATGTAAGCAATGGACACGCACCAATAGCGCATGCCATGGACGAAATTCAAGGTGCCGTCGATCGGATCGACAACCCACACGCGATCGGAGACCGCACCTCCGGCTTCCTCGCCAAGGATCGAGTCGTGCGGAAATCGCGCGGCCAACTCGTCGCGGACGTGGCGTTCGACGGCGTGATCGGCGGCGCTCACCCAATCCTGGCGTTCGCCCTTTGATTCGATCGCAAACGCCAGCTCGCCTAGGAAATACCGCTGCGCAAGCGCGCCTGCGCTGCGCGCCAGCGCTCCGGCAAATTCGGCGCGTGCACGGAAGTCCGATGCAGTCATCCGGTCGGACCCGGCGGGATGACCACAACACCGTGGTTCGCGAGTGCGATGCCGACCGCGCTGCCAGCGGTGAACGGACGCTCGACCGCCGTCGAGATGACGAACAGGGCACCGATGTCCGTGTCGAGCGAGTATTCCATTAAACCGCCCAGATACGCGACCTTGCGCACGTTGCCTTTGAGCGGCGCGTCGCCACTGTTGCGAAGCTCGATCGCCTCCGGCCGGATCGAGACCTCGACTGCGCCGTCGGGAAGACCGCGATGGGGAAGCGATAACGTGACGGCGCCAAGCGTTACGTCGCCGTGTGTCGCGTCGCGTCGTGTCATCATTCCGCGAACGCGATTCGCGTCGCCCATGAATCCGGCAACGAACGGATCGCGCGGCTGCTCGTAGAGCTCGCGCGGCGCGCCCTCTTGCGCAATCACCGCCTTGTTCATCACGATGATGCGGTCCGACACTGCCATCGCTTCCGCCTGATCGTGCGTGACATAGACGACGGTCAGCGACAGACGCTTCTGCAAATCGCGAATTTCCTCGCGCATCTGGCGCCGCAGCCGTGCGTCCAGATTCGACAACGGCTCGTCGAACAGGAGGACGGAAGGTTCCAATACGAGCGCTCGCGCAACCGCGACGCGCTGCTGCTGGCCACCCGAAAGCTCTGACGGCAGACGTTCATCGAATCCGGAGAGCCCCACTGTGGCCATCGCGGTACGCGCGCGTTCGTCGGCTTTGGCTTTTGCCATGCCGGAGACGATCAGTCCGTAGCGGACGTTTTCCAGCACGCTCATGTGCGGAAACAGCGCATAGCTCTGAAACACCATCGAGACGTCGCGCTCGGCGGCGGGCGTTTGCGTGACGTCGGCGTCGCCGATGTGGATCGTGCCGGTGGTTGGCAATTCGAGTCCCGCAATCAAACGCAGCGTAGTCGTCTTGCCGCAGCCCGACGGACCGAGCAAAGTGACGAGCGTCCCAGCGGCGATATCAAACGAAATATCGCTGACGGCGGTGACATCGCCGTAGCGCTTGGTGACGTTGCGAAATTCAATCGAAGCCGCTTTCATCGTCCACCACCGTTAGGTTTTATGCCGCCGTCCCGCCAAGCTCGCCCACGGCGGCGGTTGTCGCACCGGGCGCCGCAACGGCGCGGCGACCCAGCCTTCGCTCACCGACCAACTTCTGAATGATCCAGATCGCGATCAGCATTAGCACGATCAGCACCGCACTGTACGCAATCGCCACGCCGTAATCGCCGTTGACCACCCGATTGATGATGTAGGTCGTCGCCCATTCATATTCGGCGGAGACGAGAAAGATCACCGCAGAAACCGTCGTCATCGCGCGCACGAAACTATAGACGAGCGCCGCAACGACCGCCGGCTTGAGCAGCGGCAGCAGGATCGTCCGCAATACGGTAAAGCCGCGTGCGCCGAGCG
>VBCG01000014.1:29843-37851 GCA_005881895.1 Betaproteobacteria bacterium | reverse complement strand
CGCGTGAGCAGGTACGCGGCCAGGATGCCCAACGCGGCGGTGAGCGGTGCGGCAATCGCCGAGAGCTTCACCGTCGTCCAGAACGAGTTCCAGGCGGCGCCGGTCCAGAGGAGGCCGTGCGGTCCCCACTCGACACCAAACGCCTTCACGTAATGCTTGAGTGTCGGCGTGTAATCGCGGCCCCAGGTTTCGACGAAGCCGCCGACGATCGCCATCGCGTAGATCACGACGGTGAGGAGCGCCCACGGCAGTGCGATCGCGTAGCAGAGCTTGCGCGTCGTGTGCGGCAGCGGAGTGGGAAGACCCGAGTCCCCTTTGCCGGAGAGCGCCGTATAGACTTTGCGCCCGATCGCGCGGCGTTGCAGGAAGAAAGCCGCCAACGCGAATACCAGGAGCACGATGCCGAGCGTCGCCGCACGGCCCTGGTCGAGCTGCGCGCCTACGACCGAGAAGAAGATTTCAGTCGACAACACGCCGAAGTTCCCGCCGAGAATGATCGGGTTGCCGAAATCGGCGATCGATTCGATAAATGAAATCAGGAAGGCGTTGGCGATTCCCGGTCGCATCAACGGCAGCGAGACGTCGATGAACGTGCGCCAGCGGTTGGCGCGCAGCGTTTGCGCTGCTTCTTCCATCGACGGCGACACGCCTTCGACGACGCCGATCAGCACGAGAAACGCGATCGGCGTGAACGCGAAGATCTGGGCCAGCAGCACGCCCTGCAACCCGTAGATCCAGCGCGTCGGCTGAACGTGGAACGCCCATTCGAGGAGCTGATTGATAAGGCCCGAGCGCCCGAACAGCAGAATCAGGCCGAGGCCGATCACGAACGGCGGTGTGATGATCGGCAACACCGACAGCACGCGGAGCATTTTCTTGTAGGGAAACGCCGTGCGCGTGACGATCAATGCGAACGCGAGTCCCAGTCCCGTCGACAATACCGCGCAGAGTATCGCGAGGATCAGTGTGTTCCACGCGACGCCGCAGCGTGTGTTGCCGGTGATGCACGACAAGCCCCACACTTTTTCGGTGAACAGCCGGTTGAAGAACGCCGATAACGAAAATGCGCCGTCATTGTTTTGAACGGCCTGCACCAGAATCTTCATGACGGGAAAGAACGTGAACGTCGTCACGAGCAATGTGACGGCGACGACGCTGCCGGCGACAAATGCGTCGCCTTTGAAGAAGCCTCTCTCGGCGAGGCCAGCTGCAAACAGCATGGCGAACGCGGTTGCTGTGAGCGTCGCGCCGAGTCCGATCCCGTATTGCCCCACAGTCAGTGCGAGCAGCCCGCTAAGCGATTCAAATGCAACACCGCGCGGACCAATCGCGAAGCCTTGCAGGGCAAGATAGAGGAATCCGATCGCGCCGAGCGCGATCAAGCCATTGGCGCGAGCGCGTCGTGCGACCGTCGGGCGGAGCAACGGCGTGAAAGCGACAAGCAGAAGTCCGAGCGGCGACAGCCATGTCCGGCCGTGCATCAGCGCTTGCAGCAGCGCCGGCGCGTTGTCCTTGGCGGTGAAATCCTTGATCCAGCCGACGCCAAGCAACGAATCCTGCACCGAGTACCACGGGGCGAGCAGAAAGCCCGCTGCGCCGACAGCGAGCCATAACAGCAACGTGCGGCGAGCGGGGCTCAAAGATACGCGTCGATCAACAGGTCTGACGTCACGAAGGACGGGAGGCGCCAACCATCAACGCGGGGCAGCGTTGATATCCTTTTCCCACCGCTGGAGCAGATGTCGCCGCGTCTCGCTCGAACCGAATTTCTCGAAGTCGTAGTCGATGACTTTGACGTCCGAGAGCTTCGGCACCATCGGCGGCAGCGGCACCTTGCGATTCGTCGGAATCGCATACTCCTTCACGTCGAGCCCAACTTTCTGTCCTTCCACCGATAATGCCCAGTCAACAAATTTCTTGGCGGCGTCGAGGTTGTGCGTGCCTTTGATGATCGCGATCGATCCAACCTCGTAGCCGACGCCTTCGCACGGCAACACTGGCTCGACCGGAAACCCTCGCACGATCTCGTTGATCACGCCGTGGAGCACCGTGCTGCCGAGCGCTGTTTCACCGCGCGTGACGGCGGTCATCGGGCCGATGCCTGATCGCGCGTACTGATTGACGTTCTTGTGCACTTCCGCCAGATATTTGAACGCGTCGTCTTCGCCGAACACTTGCACGAGCGTCGCGAGCATCAAATACGCAGTCCCGGACGAGTTCGGATTGCCCAGCATGATCTCGCCCTTGTAAACCGGATTGGTCAGATCTTTCCAGCATTTCGGGATCGGCAGCTTGCGCTTCGCCATCACTTCGCTGTTATAGCCGAGCGCGATGATGCCGCCGTAAACGCCGGCGACCCGATTTTTCGACATGTCCGAAATGTGGCGCGCCCACGGATAGAGCTCAGCGACATTCGGCGATCGATATTCCTCGAGTAATCCTTCTTCGGCCGCTTGCAGGTATGAATCGGCAGCGCCCGCCCACCAAATATCGCCGCGCGGATTCGCACGCTCCGCCTTGATCTGCGCCAGCATTTCGCCGGTCGCCTTCTGGATGACGGCGACCTTCGTGCCGTTTGTGCGCTCGAATCCGACGGCGATCCCCTGGCACCATGCCGTGTTGGGCGAGCTGCAGTAAAGATTGAGCTGACCCTGCCCGGCCGCGCAGAGCGACACAGACGCGAGCACAGATGCAAGAAGCAGGTTCCTCAGACGATAGAGCGTTGTCCTCGGAATGACAGTTGGCATCACTTGGCAACGCTGCCGACTTCTCTGTCCCACCGTTCGAGCAACCGCTTGCGCTCGGCCGACGAGCCGTATTTCGCGAAGTCATAGTTGATGAGCTTGATATCGGCGACTTTGGGCGACAACGGCGAGATCGGCGTTGCGACGTTCGACGGAAGCTGGAACTGCCTCGCCTGCGCCGCGAGCGCCTGCGCTTTGGGCGTCAGTGCCCAATCGTAGAATTTCTTCGCGTTCTCCAGATTGCGCGCGCCTTTGACGATCGATAGCGAGCCGATCTCATACCCGGTGCCCTCGCAAGGCGCGACGGCTTTCACCGGAAAACCGGCCTGCGCTTCGGTGATGACGTCGTGAATGAAGCTGACGCTGGCGAGCGTCTCGCCGCGCGCCGCGGCCTTGATCGGCCCGACTCCCGAACGCGGATAGCTGTTGATGTTCTTGTGCAGCGCCTTCAGATATTTGAACGCGTCGTCCTCGCCCATCACCTGCACGAGCGTCGCGATCGCAGTGTACGCAGTGCCCGATGCATTGGGATTCGCCATCTGCACCTCGCCCGCGAATTCGGATTTGATCAAATCCTTCCAACACGCGGGCGCCGCGATCTTCTTTTTCGCAAGCAACTCGCTGTTGTAACCCATGCCGAGCACGCCGAGGTACATCCCGACGGTGCGGTATTTCGATTGTTCGGCTTGTCGCTGCGCCCAAGGCTGCAACTGCGCGAGCACCGGGGACTTGTACTCGTCGAGGAGCCCTTGTTCGGCTGCCTGCAAATGCGGATCGCCGGTTCCTCCGAACCAAACGTCCAACTTCGGATTGGCTTTTTCTGCGGCGATCTGCGCGAACGACTCGCCCGAGCCTTTCAGCGTCAATCCGACCTTGACGCCGGTTTCCTTTTCAAATTCCGTCGCCGCGAGCGAGCACCATTCGGCCTGCACCGGGCAGATCACGTTCAACTGCTGAGCAAAAGCAGGCGTTGCGCCGCCCATTAAGATTGCCAGTACTAGCCCGATGTTGCGCGCGCGATTTTCCGTCGATCGACGTGATGTCATGCGGCTCTCCTCCCCTGGTTGGCCGGATTTATCAGCAGCCTGTAGTATTCCAACATTGCGTTGGATGACCGTCAACTCACCTGTGCGTAGCACTGATATGCGCTTTCGCCTGGGAATCGATCTCGGCGGGACGAAGACGGAGATTCTCGCACTCGACGCGAAGGGCGCCGAATGCTTCCGCCAGCGCGTGCCCACGCCGCAGAGTGATTACGCGGCGATCCTTCGCACCATTGCGACATTGGTCGACGCTGCAGAACAGACGCTTGGCGCATCGGGCAACATCGGCATCGGCACGCCGGGCTCGATATCACGGGCGACAGGATTGTTGCGCGGCTCGAATTCGGTGTGCATGAACGGCAAGGCGATTACGCGCGATCTCGCGCAGTTGCTTGGACGCGAGGTGCGCATCACCAACGATGCCAATTGCTTCGCGTTGTCGGAGGCCTCTGATGGGGCCGGGCGTGGATTCGACGTGGTTTTCGGCGTGATACTGGGCACCGGCGTTGGCGGAGGCATCGTCGTTGGCGGCCGCGTGCTCGATGGACCCAACGCGATCGCCGGCGAATGGGGCCACAATCCGCTGCCGTGGCCGCGCGACGACGAGCGTCCCGGCGATCCGTGCTTTTGCGGGCATTGCGGCTGCATCGAGACATTTCTCTCCGGACCTGGACTCGAGCGCGATCATGCTCGCGCAACAGGCGAAGTGTTGACGACACACGAAATCGTCGAGCGCGCCCGACGTGGCGGCGCGGCGAGCGCTGCGACCCTCGGGCGCTACGAAGAGCGGCTCGCCCGCGCGCTGGCGCATGTGATGAATATTCTCGACCCGGACGCGATCGTGCTCGGCGGCGGCCTGTCCAACATCGAATCGCTTTACGTCGACGTACCGAAGCTGTGGGGCCCGTGGGCGTTTTCCGACCGCGTCGACACGCGTTTGCTGAAGCACGTCCACGGTGACGCAAGCGGCGTGCGCGGTGCCGCGTGGCTGTGGCCGGCATCCGTGCAATCCGGATAACGACCCGTCACATGTTCGTGTAGTTGGGGCCGCCACCACCTTCCGGCGGCACCCAATGAATGTTCTGGCGCGGATCCTTGATGTCGCACGTCTTGCAATGAACGCAGTTCTGCGCGTTGATTTGCAGCCGCTTGGGCGGCCGTAGCGCTGCAATGGCGATCGCACTTCGCGATTCGTCCTCGTTTTGGTCTTCACCGACTTCCGCGACGCGCGGTGGCGGAGGCGCGGCGTCAACGAATTCGTAAACGCCAGCAGGACAGTAGCGTGCTTCCGGGCCCCCATACACCCGAAGGTTGATCTCGACGGGAACGGTCGGATCGCGGAGCCGCAAATGCACCGGCTGGTTTTCCTCGTGGTTGGTATTCGACAGATAGACCGATGACAGCTTGTCGAACGTGACGACGCCGTCGTATTTCGGATAGGCGATCTGCGGCATGTCGTCCGCGGCGTGCAGCGTCGCATGGTCGGGCTCGCCGTGGTGCAGCGTCCAGGGAACGAGTGCGCCGAGACCGAGATCGTGCAACCACATGTGAATGCCGCCGTGCAGCGTGCCCATCCACGTGCCCCATTTGAGTCCCGGCTTCACGTTGCGCACCTTGTAGAGGTCGTCGTACACCCACGACGTGCGATACGCGCGTTGGTATTCGGTGAGATCGTCGTTTGCGCGACCGGCAATCAGCGCCGCTGTGGCGGCCTCCGCGGCCAGCATGCCGGTCTTCATCGCATTGTGCGAACCTTTGATCCGCGGCAGGTTGACGAATCCTGCCGCGCAACCGATCAGCGCGCCGCCGGGAAACGTCAGTTGCGGCACCGATTGCAGGCCGCCCTCATTGATCGCGCGCGAACCATAGCCGATCCGTTTGCCGCCTTCGAACGTCGGCCGAATGGTCGGATGCGTCTTGAAGCGCTGGAATTCGTCGTAAGGCGATAGATGCGGATTGCGGTAGTTCAGGTGAACGACGAAGCCGACGGACACGAGGTTGTCGCCCCAGTGGTAGATGAACGAACCGCCGCCGGTATGGCTATCGAGCGGCCATCCCTGCGTGTGGACGACGAGGCCGCGCTGGTGCTTGTCGGCGGCGACCTCCCACAATTCCTTGAGCCCGATTCCATATTTCGGCGGGTCGATATTTTCACGCAGGCCGAAACGCGTCATCAACGCTTCGGAGAGCGATCCGCGACATCCTTCTGCAAATAGCGTGTATTTGGCATGGAGCTCCATGCCGGGTTGGTACTCCGCCTTGTGGGATCCGTCGCGCGCGACGCCCATGTCGCCTGTCGCCACGCCGTGCACCGCGCCGCCTTCGGTGAACAAGACTTCGGTGGCAGCGAAGCCCGGATAGATTTCGACGCCAAGCACCTCGGCTTGCTTCGCGAGCCAGCGACAAACATTACCGAGGCTCACGATGTAATTGCCTTGGTTATCCATCAATCGCGGCAGCATCCAATTCGCAATCCGATACGCGCGATGCGCGGTCAATATCAGGAAGCGATCGTCGGTGACGGGCGTGTCGAGCGGCGCGCTGCGCGAGCGCCAATCCGGAATCAGCTCGTTGAGCGCAATCGGATCGATCACTGCGCCGGAAAGAATGTGGGCGCCGATCTCCGAGCCTTTTTCGATGATGCAAACGGAGATTTCGCGGCTCTGCTGCTGCGCGATCTGCTTCAGGCGAATGGCCGCCGACAAGCCCGCCGGGCCACCCCCGACGATGACCACGTCGTAGTCCATCGCTTCGCGCGTCATGCTCCCCCCGGAAAGGCGCTCGATCGTATAGCCCAAATCTTGGCGCTGCGCTCATACGACCATCGCCTATAATTCCAGCTTCCGCCTCTGTCGTCCATTCGCGTCGTGTTTGTGGCGATCCCGGGCGCTTGTCACGCGTCTTTGCGAACGGCGGCGAGCCGAAACAGTCAACGGTCTCAATGGACAAGCTCTGGACACCATCGGCGGCTCGCGTCGAGCAGGCGACGATCACCGATTTCGCGCGCGCGCACGGGTTCGCGCCGTCCGATTACCATGCGCTGTGGCGGTGGTCCGTCGATCGCCACGACGTCTTCTGGCGCGCGCTATGGGACTACGCGGGCGTGATCGGTGAGCCCGGCGACAGGATCCTCATCGACGGCGATCGGATGCCGGGTGCGCGATGGTTCCCGGACGCTTCGCTCAATTACGCGCAAAACCTGCTCGAGCGCAGGCGCTCCGATGACCACGACGATTCGTTGGTTTTCTGGGGCGAGGACAAGGTGCGGCGCCGCATCTCGCATGCCGACGTCAGGATCACCGCATCCCGCGTTGCGGCGGCTCTCGACGCCGAGGGCATCAAGCCGGGCGATCGCGTCGCCGCTTATCTGCCCAACCTGCCCGAAACGATCATCGCGATGCTCGGCACGACGGCGCTCGGCGCCATCTGGTCGTCCTGCTCGCCCGACTTCGGCGTGCAAGGCGTCGTCGATCGTTTCGGACAAATCGAGCCCGCGGTGCTCTTTGCGGTCGACGGCTATTGGTACAACGGCAAGGTCATATCGGTGCTCGACAAAGTCGCCGCGATGGTTGCCAAGCTGCCGTCGGTCAAGCGTGTGGTCGTCGTTCCTTATCTGCAGCAGACGCCAGGCGCGTCGGATGATTTGTCAACGGTGCGCAACGGCATCGGCTGGGACGATTTTCTCGCACCGCATGCCGGCGGAGCGATCGATTATCCGCAGTTGCCGTTCGATCATCCGTTGTTCGTGCTCTATTCATCTGGCACGACCGGCGTGCCGAAGTGCATTGTCCATGGCGCGGGCGGAACGCTGCTCCAGCATCTCAAGGAGCATCTGCTCCACGGTGATTTGAAGCGCGGCGACCGGCTGTTCTATTTCACAACGTGTGGCTGGATGATGTGGAACTGGCTTGCGTCGGGGCTCGCGGCGGGCGCGACGCTGCTGCTCTACGACGGCTCGCCGTTCATCCAGCGCGGCCGCATCCTGTGGGAGTTTGCCGACCTCGAAAAAATGACGCACTTCGGAACGTCGGCCAAGTACATCGACGCGAGCAAGAAAATCGCGCTGGTGCCGCGCAAGGACTACGATTTGCGGAGCGTTCGCACGATGTTCTCGACCGGCAGCCCGCTCGCGCCGGAAACCTTCGATTACGTCTATCAATGCGTCAAAGAGGACGTCTGCCTGTCGTCGATCTCCGGCGGCACGGACAGCATCTCGTGTTT
>VBCG01000014.1:0-29801 GCA_005881895.1 Betaproteobacteria bacterium | reverse complement strand
CTCGCCTTGGATGTCGACGTGTTTGACGACAACGGTCACTCGATTCGCGGCGAGAAGGGCGAGCTCGTTTGCAAATCGCCGTTTCCCTCAATGCCGATCGGATTCTGGAACGATCCCGACGGCACGAAGTATCGCGCCGCTTATTTCGAACGTTTCCCCGGCATCTGGTGTCATGGTGACTGGGTGGAATTGACCGAACATGACGGCGTGATCATCTACGGACGCTCCGATGCGACGCTCAATCCGGGCGGCGTGCGAATCGGCACCGCGGAAATTTATCGCCAGGTTGAGCAATTGCCGGAAATCGTCGAGAGCCTCGTGATAGGGCAGGATTGGCCTCCGAATGAAACCGGCGACGTGCGCGTCGTGCTGTTCGTCAAGCTGCAGGATGGCCTGGCGCTCGACTCGGTGCTTGCCGAGAAGATCAAGCAGCACATTCGCGCGAATACGACTCCGCGACACGTGCCTGCGAAAGTCGTTCAGGTCACCGACATCCCGCGCACCAAGAGCGGCAAGATCGTCGAGCTTGCCGTGCGGAACGTCATCCACGGCCGCGACGTGAAGAACATCGAGGCGCTCGCGAATCCCGAAGCGCTCGAGCAGTACCGCGACCGCGAGGAGCTGCGCACTTAGGCGGATCGCTCCGGTCGCATTCCGATGAACCTGCTCGCGATCCTCGCGGCGCTCGGCCTCGAGCAATGGCATGCGTTCCGCTGGCGCGCCGGCGCGGAGCGCGCATTTGTCGGCTATGTTCGGAGGCTCGAACGCAAGCTCAACGGGGGAACCGCGGGGCAGGGCGCCGTTGCGGCGGTCTTGGCCGTCATTCCGCCGGTGGGCATTGCAGTCCTTGTTTGGTGGGTCGCCGACGACGTCCATCCGCTGATCGGACTCGTCTGGAATGCAGCAATTCTCTATTTGCTGATGGGGTTCCGGCGCTTCAGTCACGCCGTCTCAGTCATTATCGAAGCGCTGAAGGAAAACGACGTGACGACGGCACGGCGCGCGCTGTCCGGCTGGCGCGGCGGCTGGGTCGGCGAGCTCGGCAGCAACGACATCGCGCGACTTTCGATCGAGCGAGGCCTGACCGATGCCTATCGGCAGGTCTTCGCCGTGCTGTTCTGGTTCATCGTGCTGCCGGGTCCGGCCGGTGCGGTGTTGTACCGCGCGGCCGTTCTGCTCGCCGACGAATGGAAAGGCATCGCACCGGGCGACGATGCGACGCCGCTCACCCGATCGCAAACCGAATTTGGAAAGCCGGCGCGCTGGCTTCTTGGCGTGCTCGATTGGGTGCCGGCGCGCCTTACGGCGTTGAGCTTTGCCATCGTAGGCGATTTCGAGGACGCCGCCTATTGCTGGCGCATGCAGGCGAAGAGCTGGCCCGAAACAGAAGGCGGCGAACCGATCGGCATCGTGCTCGCCAGCGGTGCGGGTGCGTTGGGCATCCAGATCGGCGGACCATTGCAGCAGCTTGGAGACGAGCCGTACTTCCGGCCGGAGCTCGGCGTGGGCGAATCGGTGCAAAGCGAAGTCCTGCCTTCGGCCGTTGGACTGGTTTGGCGCGCTCTGGTGCTGTGGTTGCTGATACTGCTATTGATCACGCTGGCGAACTGGGCGCCGTAGCTCAAGCCGCTGATCGGTCATACGACCGGGCTTCGCACGCCCGCGGATTCGCGGATCAATCGATGGAGTAGCGCAAGTCGAAACGGCTGCACTTCCCCACACGCGACGGCGTCCTGCACGGCGCAACCCGGCTCCTGGTCGTGGCGGCAGTCGCGGAAGCGGCATTTGCCGATGAGTGGGCGGAGCTCGACAAAGGCGTGTTCGAGCACATCGGGCGGCACATGCGCAAGGCCGAACGCCTTCATCCCCGGCGAATCGACGATCCACGTCCCTTCGCCGAGCTGGGGAAGCGGGTAGAGCGTCGTCGCAGTCGTTGTGTGGCGTCCGGCGCGCAGTGACGTCGAAACTTCCTCCGTCCGAGTCGCCGCGCTCGGCGCAAGTGCGTTGATGATCGTCGATTTTCCCATGCCGGACTGTCCGACCAGAACGCTCCGTTGACCCGAGAGCAATGGGATCAACGGGCCGACGTCGTGGCGCGCTGCGAGCTCGACCACCGGATAGCCCAGCCGGGTAACGGACGAGAGTCGCCTCGTGAGCGCCACGAATTCGGGCAGGTCGCGCTTATTGGCGGCGACGACGAAACGGCAATGCTCCGCTTCCGCGGCGATCATCCAGCGGTGAATCAATTCCTCGTCGAGCATGAGGCCCGGCGCCACGACGCCAGCGATTTGCGTAGCGTTGGCAGCGATCAGTTTTTCGTGAAACGCGTCGGACCGATAAATCAGCGTGTCGCGCGGCGCGATGCGCTCGATCGCACCGCCGCCCGCAATGCGGACGACCTCAACGCGATCGCCGCACGCGAGTTGGCGCTCGCGCCCTTTTTGCAGACACTCGATCGATTCGCCGGTTTGAAGCAGGACCTCGAAATGTCGGCGATGCGCGGCGATGACGACCCCGGTCTGCCGCGCGTCGCCGGTCGCGCTCAAACGTAAAGCCGCTCGGCTTTTGCCGCGCAGATAACGTCGTTGATCGTTACACCGCCTGCCGAATGCGTCGAATACGTCACGACACAGCGGTTGTAATGAACCCCGACATCGGGATGATGATCCTCGCGATGCGAAATCCAGGCGAGCGCGTTGACGAAGGCCATCGTCTCGTAATAGTTCTTGAATGAGAATGTCTTTTCGATCCGATCGCCTTTGAGTTGCCAACCGGGAAGCGTCGTGACGTGCTTGGCGAGCTCGTCGGCACCGAGCTGCGGCGCACCTTCACGGCATGTCATTGCCGCCAGCGCAAGCAGCATCGACGACGGTTGCATACGAGTGGCATCAGTCATTGCTCAGTTTCCTTCTTTCCTCACGCCGGTGCCGGCGCCGGATGCCCGCTCAATGCTTCGAGCCGCGCGATCCGAATCGCGGCGGGCGGATGCGAATCGTAGAACGCGGAATGCAACGGATCGGGCGTAAGTGTCGCCGCGTTGTCTTCGTACAACTTGACGAGCGCCTGCGTCAACGACGTCGCCGATGCGTTTTGCGACGCGAAGACGTCGGCCTCGAATTCGTGCTTACGCGAATACAGCGCGGAAAGGGGACTCAACACGAACGTGAAGACCGGCAGCGCGAGCATGAACAACGCCAGCGCGATTCCCGGTCGCGTCATCGCAACGTCGACTGCGTCCGCGGGAATGCCGAGACCCGCATAGAACCACGGCATCGTTGCGAGCCATGCCAGCAGCGCCAGGAAGGCGAGCGAGACGACCGCAGACCACGCGACGCGTTTGGCGACGTGGCGGAGCTTGAAGTGACCGAGCTCGTGCGCAAGTACCGCCTCGATTTCCTCGGGCGCCAGCCGGGCGAGCAACGTGTCGAAAAAGACGACGCGGCGTGCACGACCGAAGCCGGTGAAGTAGGCGTTGCCGTGCCCCGACCGCCTCGAGCCGTCGACGACGAACAAGCCGCGCGCCGCGAAATCGCAGCGGGCGAGCAGCTGTTCGATCCGTTCGCGCGCGGCGCCCGCGGGTAGCGGCGAAAACTTGTTGAACAGCGGTGCGATTACGGTGGGGAACAGCACGAGCATCAGCACCTGGAACCCCAGCCAGGCGAGCCATACCCACAGCCACCACAGCGCCCCGGCATTGCGCATCAGCCACAACGCCAGAATCATCAATGGCAACCCGAGCACGACGGCGACGAGAATGCCCTTGGCCATGTCCGTCAGCCACAGCTTCCACGTCGTGCGGTTGAATCCGAACCGCTCCTCGATACGGAACGTGTGCCACCACGAAAACGGCAGGCTCACGACGCCGCCGATCACCGCGATTGCGGTCAACAACAGAACGTCGCGCCACAGCGCGGCCGCCTCGATACCCTCCGTCCAGCGGAACAGCACCGCGAGCCCTCCGCCAAGCGTCAGTGCAACGAGCACCACGGCATCGACCATCGTCTCGACGATGCCGAGCTGCTGCTTGGCGACCGTGTAATCGGCGGCCTTTTGATGGGCGGCTAAGCCAATCCGCGATGCAAATGCGGGGGGCACTTCTTGCCGACGAGCAGTGACGTGCGCGATCTGCCGTCGCGCGAGCCAGAGCCGCACGATCAGCGACACGGCCAGCGCGGCGACGAAAATCCACGAAAATCCGGCGGCAGTCATAGTGCCTTTACCACGTTAGAGTTTGGCGAGGCGTATGCGAGAATGGTTCCATTTTACGCACACGACCGATGCCGCTCGACGCCAACCGTCTGATCTGGATCGACATGGAGATGACCGGCCTCGCTCCCGAGACCGATCGAATCCTCGAGCTGGCGTTGATCGTGACCGACCATGACTTGAACACGGTGGCCGTCGCGCCCGTGTGGGTCTTGCATCAGGACGACGCGATGCTCGCCGCGATGGACGCGTGGAACCAGAGCACGCACAGCCGCAGCGGGCTCATCGACAAGGTCAAGGCGTCGCTCTTAACGGAGGCCGAAGTCGAGTCGGCCGCGCTGGCGTTCCTGCGCGAGCATGTGGCGGCAAAGGCGTCGCCGATGTGCGGCAATTCGATTTGCCAGGACCGGCGGTTTCTCGCGCGCACGATGCCGACGCTCGAGGACTACTTTCACTACCGCAATCTCGACGTTTCGACGCTGAAGGAGCTGTGCCGCCGGTGGAAGCCCGACCTGCTGAAAGGCCTCGCCAAAGAGGGAAGGCACGAGGCGCTCGCCGACGTCTACGAATCGATCGAGGAGCTTCGCTACTATCGCCGGAACTTCCTTCGCGAGTGACGCTGAGGGTCCTCAACGCTTGCGTGCGAGCAGCACGCCGTCGCCGACGGTAAGAAGGCACGCGTCGACGCGCGGATCGTCGCGGATCTTCGCGTTGAGGGTGCGCAGCGCCACCGTGTCTTTGTCCTTCTGCGATGGATCGGCCACGCGTCCCGACCACAGCGTGTTGTCGAACGCCATCAGACCGCCGGTGCGGACGAGCTTGAGACAGGCCTCGTAGTAGCCGTCGTAACCTTCCTTGTCGGCGTCGATGAATGCGAAGTCGAAGCTGCCTTGCCCCGGATCGCGCAGCAGATCCCCCAACGTATCGGCGGCGGGCGCGACGCGAAGGTCGACCTTGTCGGCGAGACCGGCTTCACGCCAGTAGCGACGCGCCACTTGCGTCCATTCATCGTTGATGTCGCAGCAAATGAGCTTACCGTTCGCCGGAAGCGCCATCGCGACGGCAAGGGCGCTATAGCCAGTGTAGGTCCCGATCTCCAGCGCGCGTTGGGCGCCGATCAATCGCACGAGCAAGGCGAGCAGCGCGCCTTCATCGGCGCCAATCTGCATGCCAGCGCCGGGCATCGTGGCGGTTTCCTCGCGCAAACGCTTTTGCAGCGCGGTCTCGCGCGTCGCAACCGCGCTCACGTAATTCTCGACGGCTTCCGGCAACAGCGAACGCAAGCTCATGGGGATGATCCGATCGAAAGGTGTTAGGCGATAATTATGCACGGTGCTTGAGCGCACGGCCGTCCTTCATTGAATCGATGAACTATTGCAGCCATTGCGGTTCTGCGCAGCTCGAAATTCGCATCCCCGACGGCGACACGCTGCCGCGGACCGTGTGCGCGACGTGCGGGACGATCCATTACTCGAATCCGAAGATTGTCGTGGGCTGTCTGCCCGAATGGGATCGCAAAGTCCTTCTATGCAAACGCGCGATCGATCCGCGCCGCGGCCTTTGGACGTTGCCGGCGGGCTTTCTCGAGAACGGCGAAGCGCTGGCGGCCGGCGCATTGCGTGAAACGCTGGAAGAAGCGAACGCGCGGGTCGATCTCGACGATCTCTACACGTTGATCAGCCTGCCGCAGATCAACCAGGTCTATATGATGTTCCGCGCGCAACTTCGCGATCTCGATTTCGGACCGGGTGTGGAAAGCCTCGACGTGCGGCTGTTCGACGAGTCCGAAATTCCGTGGGAGGAGCTCGCGTTTCGCACGATTGCGCGCACGTTGCGCAATTGGTTCCTCGATCGCAAGAACGGGGCGTTTCCGTTGCGCGTGTCTGCGCTCGAGCGCCGCTCGCCGCCGCCGCCCAATTTGACGGGCGCCGCCTGACGTCAGAACTTGACGTTGTCGATCGTGGTCAGCGTCATCGCAGGGGAAATGACCGGTACGTTGGCTAGGTGCCACGTCACGTACTGTTCCACATACGGCGTCTCTGCCGAAACGCCGTCCACCGGAATGATGACTTTCATGCCGCGCATTGCGGCGCCGCTGGCCGTATAGACAACCGCGCCATGCGCCGCCGTGCCGACGACGATCACAGTCGCGATGCCTTTTTCTTTCAGGATCTTCTCGAGATCGGTGCCCATGAACTTGTCCACGCCGGACGAGACAATGGGCTCATCGCCGGCGGGAGCGAGATCTTGCGCGATGTCGGCAGGCTTGCCTCCGGCGCCGAGGCTGAAGATTACCGGGACGCCGGCTGCGCGCGCCGCGGCCAATAGAGGCTTCACCTTCGGAATGGACGCGATGCAGCGTGGCCGGCGTTGTGCATTGCAGGTCTGCTGGTTGAAATCGAGCATCAGAAGCGCCGTCGTTTTCTTGTCGATCGTGACGGGCTTCAAGACCGGAGGCGGCGGTGCCTTCACCGACGCCCATTCGTCGATGATCGTCTGTGCGAGCGAGGATTGGATAACCGCACAGCTCGCAATCCCGCCGATGGCCGCGATAACGCGCAACAATAAGCCATGTCTCATTCGCATTGTTTTCCTCCGCGCCTAGATGAAACAGCGATTTGATTGCGAACTTATCCACACAGCCGTGCAAAGTCAATCCATCTCGAACTCGACGGTCACATTTGGGTTATTCCTGCGCGTCTCTTCTCGGTCAGACGGCCCATCACTCGCGGCAACCCGTGATATGGTCGACGCGGCAGCGGCCCTCAATTCAAAAACACCATCGCAGCCCGGCGCTCCCACGCCCGCGCCGCCCCGGCGCGAACAGCACAGGAGGGAACTATGGCTGTCTCATTTCGAACTCTCACGACAATTCTCATTGTCGCGTGCCTGATCTCGCTCGCCGGCTGTGCCGCGATGAATCCAGCGCCCGGCAAGCGCGAATTGATGGTCGTCGGTAACGACGAGAAGGTTGGGATTAGCGATGCTGGCGCCTATGTCTTCAGCGGGCCCGGCAGGGACACTGTGTCGATCATCGATATTGGCACCAATCCGCTTGCGCCCAACATCCTCGTCAGCCTGCCGCTGATGAACTCGATCTTCGGGCCGCCGGTGAATCTCGCCATCACACCCGACGAAAGCCTCGCGCTCGTCGCGAACTCGATGGATGCAGAAAAGGATGGCGCGGGCTGGAAAATGGTGCCGGATAACAGGCTCTACGTGATTGACCTCACCACCAATCCGCCGGCTCTGATCGACACCGTTGCGGTCGGCAAGCAGCCATCCGGCATGTCGATCAATCGCGCGGGCAATCTCGCGTTAATCGCCAACCGCGCCGATAACTCGATCAGCGTGCTGCGCATCGCAGGCAAGAAGGTGACCCTCATCGATACAGTCACAATCGGGGAACAGGTCGCGCACGTGGTCTTCGCACCGGACGGCAAGCGCGCAATAGCCGGCAAGTTTCCCGGCCACAAGCTTGCCCTGCTTGAGGTGAACGGCGAGAAAGTTGTCTATACCAAGCAGGACATACCCGTCGGCTTGTGGCCCTACAACTTCGATATTGCGCCTGACGGCAAGCTTGCGTTGTCCGCTGACAACGGAGCGGCAGGCAGGTCCGACGGCAACGCCGACACGGTGACCGTGATCGATCTTGAGTCGAACCCGCCGCGCGCGATCGACAAGGTCGTGGTCGGCGATGCACCGGAAGGTTTCGCGATCAGCCCGACCGGCAACCTTGGGTGGCGTTACTGCTGAACGGCAACGACGCGGCCAAGAATGCTTGGTTCTACCAGCGCAACGGCAAAGTCGTCGCACTTAAGATCGACGGTAAGAAAGTGACGCGCAGCAACGAAGTCGAGGTGCGCGGGTTGCCCGAGGGTGCGGTGTTCAGCAATGACGGGCAGTACATTTACGTTGGCAACTATCTGGACCGCGATATCTCGATTCTGCGCGTCGAAGGCGATCGAATCGTCACCATTGGAAAATCGCTGGCGCTACCCGGTCAGCCTGCGTCGATGCGAGGTCGCACGCGCTGACCGTACCGATCGACCCATCGCCGACGAACCGGGGCGGGCATGCGCATCATTTGATCAAGCCAACTTCCTTGTAATACTTTTCGGCGCCGGCATGCAGCGGAACGGGCATCCCTTCGAGCGCGTGTTGCATGTCGATTGCCTTGGCCGCGGAATGTGCGGCTGTGAGTGCGTCGAGATGTGTCCAAAGCGCTTTGGTCATCCCGTATGCGATGTCGTCACTGACGCCCTCGCGCGTAACGAGGTAGTTTTGCACGGCAATCACTGGAACTTCCGTCGATTGTCCGCGATACGTATTGGCCGGAATCATCGCCGGCAGATAGGCCGAATCGTCGATCGTCTTGATGACATCGGACGGTATCGGCACGACGACGATGTCGACCGACGTAGCGAGATCGCGCAATCCCGACGCGCCAGGGGCAGCCGACTGCAGTGTGGCGTCGATCTGGCGGTCCTTTATCAATTCGATGGATTCGCCGAAAGGCAGAAATTCGACCTTGGCGAAGTCCTTGTAATTGATACCGGCCGCTTTGAGGATCGTCCGGGCGTTGAGTTCGATCGGCGACTTCGACGCGCCGACCGAGATCTTCTTGCCCTTTAGATCGCCAAGCGATTTGATGCCGCTGTCCGCCCGTGCAACGATTTGGATGTAGTTGGGATACAGCGCTGCGATGCCGCGCAGTTTTCGCAATGGCGTCTTGAAGCCGGCCTCTTCGTTGCCTTTCCATGCATCCGACAGCGAGTCGCCCAACGCGAACGCGATGTCGCCGCGGCTTGCCTCCAACATGTTGAGGTTTTCAACCGACCCCTTGGTCGTTTGCACGGAGGTCTTGATTCCCGGCATCTCCTTGACGACTGCGTTGCCGAGCGCCGTGCCGAGCGGATAATAGACACTACTCCCTCCACCGGTCAAAACGTTGATGGGCGGTTCGGCTGCAAGTGTCGCGCGCCCTGCGGTAACCGCCAACAGCAACACGACTATCGACAGCGCTTTTTTGGGCGACATCGTGTGTCCTCTTCGCCGGCAATATTTGCGGTGATTGTAGAGCAACGTTTACCGCAGACTTCCCGGGGCGGATGGTATCGATATGCGCAAAATCGACGAGCTGTTCGGGCGATACGGCGAATCGCATCGCAATCCCACGAATAAGGCGATCCATTGGATCTGCGTGCCGCTCATCACGTGGAGCCTGCTCGCGGCGTTGTGGGCGTGGACGCCGCTCGCCGTGTACGTGCTGATCGCGCTCGCTGTCGTCTTCTATATCTCGCTCTCCCTGCCAATCGCCATCGGCATGCTGGTGGTTTCCGCGCTCATGGTGCTGACGCTGACGATAGTCACCGAACACCTGCTGACGCTCGCGCTCGTCGTGTTCGTTATCGCGTGGATCGGCCAATTCATCGGCCATAAGATCGAAGGCAAGAAACCATCGTTCTTCGAGGACATCAAGTTTCTGCTGATCGGGCCGGCGTGGCTGTTGGGATTCGTCTATCGTCGGCTCGGCATCGCGTACTGACAACAGCGCTATCCGATGCGCCGGACGCCCGCTGCGTCGAGCGCGCGGTGCAGCGCCATCACGTGATCGTGACCGGTCGTCTCGACGACGCACAGAACGCGCACCGCCGACAAGTCGGGTCCCGAAAACGCGCGGTCGTGAATGATCTCCTTGATCGAGGCGCCGGTCGATGCAATGACTTCGGCCAGCCGCGCAAGCCCGCCGGGACGATCGGAAATCGACACGGTGAAACGCGTCAGGCGGCCGTCGGCCACGAGCCCGACGTCGATCACGCGGTCGAGCATCGTCAAGTCGATATTTCCGCCGGCGAGCACGAGCACGACATTCTTCCCTTTGAGATGATCGAGCTTTCCCGCCAACAGTGCCGCGAGCGGGGCTGCGCCGGCACCCTCGACAACGCTTTTCTCAAGCTCGATCAGCCGCAGGATCGCGAGTGCGATTGCCGCCTCGTCGACGCTGACCACCGTGTCGACGACACGTTTGAGCACCTCGAATGGCCGAACGCCCGCGAGTGGCACCGCGAGGCCATCCGCCAGCGTCGGCGTCAGGATCACTTGCACCGGTTCGCCGGCGGCGAGCGCGGCCGCGAGACACGCGGCACCTTCGGGCTCGACGCCGACCAGCTCGATGTCGGGGCGCATCGCGTCGACGACGGTCCCGATTCCCGCCAGCAGACCGCCGCCGCCCACCGGGACGACGATCGCTTCGACGCTCGGCGTCTGCTCGAGGATCTCGAGCGCGATCGTGCCCTGTCCGGCGATCACCTGCGCGTTGTCGAACGGATGGATGAACGTGAGCCCCTCGCTCGCGGCGATCGCTTCGGCTTCGACCCGCGATTCGTTCAGATCCGCGCCGTGCAGGACGACGCGGGCACCGAACTGCCGGCAATTGGTCACCTTGATCAGCGCCGCAAACTTCGGCATCACGACAGTGACAGGTATTCCCAGCAAACCGCCGTGGTACGCGATGCCCTGCGCATGATTGCCCGCGGACGCTGCGATCACGCCGCGTTGGCGTTGCTCGCTCGAGAGTTGCAACAGCGCGTTGCGCGCGCCGCGCTCCTTGAAGCTGCCGGTCCGCTGCAGATAGTCGAGCTTGCAATAGATCCGCGCGCCGGTGAGCTGCGACAGCGGAATGGACTCGACGCAGGGCGATTCGTAAATACCGCCCGCTATTCGATCGCGCGCGGCGACGATGTCCGCCAGCGTGATCATCGTCAAAACGGCAGCGTGGCGCCGGGTTTCGCGACGGTAAGAATGCGTCTGAAGTCGTCCTGAATGCGCGCCATCGCGGCCGGATTGTCGGCTTCGAAGCGCAGCACGATCACCGGTGTCGTGTTCGACGCGCGGGCCAGCCCAAATCCGTCGGCGTATTCGACGCGCAGACCGTCGATACGGATGATCTTCTCTGCGTCGGGAAAATCGGCGGTGTTCTGCAGCGTTTCGATCAGCGTGTGTTGCTCGCCTTCGCGACACGCAATGTTGAGCTCGGGCGTCGACAAGGCGTTCGGCAAGCCCTTCAACACTGCCGACGGATCGGCGTGCCGCGACAGAATCTCGAGCAGCCGCGCGCCCGCATATAGACCGTCGTCGAAGCCGTACCATCGTTCACCAAAAAATGTATGGCCGCTCATTTCACCGGCGAGCGCAGCGCCGGTTTCCTTCATCTTAGCCTTGATGAGCGAGTGACCGGTCTTCCATAGCAACGGTTTGCCGCCGTGCCGCTCGATCCAGGGCGCGAGATTGCGCGTCGATTTGACGTCGTAGATCACCGTCGCGCCGGGCTTGCGCGACAGCATGTCCGCGGCGAACAGCATGAGTTGGCGATCCGCGTAGATGATCTCGCCATCGCTTGTGATCACGCCGAGCCGATCGGCGTCGCCGTCGAATGCCAGGCCGAGCTCGCATCGATCGGCGCGTACGCGCGCGATCAGGTCCTGCAGGTTTTTGGGTTGCGAAGGATCCGGATGATGGTTGGGAAACGTGCCGTCGACGTCGCAATATAGCGGTACGACGTCGCAGGACATGCGCCGGTAGAGCTCGGGTGCGAAGGCGCCGCCAACGCCATTGCCGCAATCGACGGCGATCTTCATCGGTCGCGCGAGCTTGACGTCGGCGACGATGCGATCGAAATAGGCGGGAACGATGTCGTGCTTACGATATTCGCCGGCACCGCTCTTCAAATCATTTTTGTCGATCCGTCGCCTCAAGTCCTGGATATCGTTGCCCGACAGCGTGTGATCGGCAATCACCATCTTGAGCCCGTTGTAGTCGGGCGGATTGTGGCTCCCGGTCACCGCGACGCTGCAGCGCGTGTGCAGATGTTGCGCGGCGAAATACGTGATCGGCGTTGCAACCATGCCGAGATCGACCACGTTGGCGCCGGCAGCGCGAATGCCGTCGCTCAACGCAGCGCAAAGCTCGGGTCCCGACAGTCGCCCGTCGCGCCCGATGGCGATCGTGTCGCAAGCGCTCTCTCTCGCCAAACTCCCGAGCGCTTGTCCGATGACGCGCACGACGGCGGACGTCAATGTCTTTCCGACAATTCCGCGAATGTCGTAGGCCTTGAAGATTTCTGGAGCGATGGGCATCAGGAAGGAGAGGCGAAAGGTGTGTCGAAACGTCTTACGGAAGCCATGATACCGGGACGGCCCGTGGTTCCGATTGTGCTCCTACACGCCGTGCGTGAAAAAATGCAGGACGCGCTGCGGAAGCCAGGCGAGACTGCCCGGCGCCGGCCCGACCAGAAAGCCTGCGTGGCCGCCTTGCATGGGTTGCTCGAGCGCGACTTCGCGGCTGACTTCGCGCCGTCCGGGTAGCGACGTGGCGGGAATGAACGGGTCGTTGAGTGCGTTCAATACGAGCGTGGGCAACGCGATCTCCGCGAGCCAGGGTTTCGACGACGCGCGCGACCAGTAGTCGTTCGCGCCGGCGAAACCGTGCAATGGAGCGGTGACGAATTCGTCGAAGGTCCACATCGAGCGGGCGCGCCGTATCTGTGCCGGATTCAGCAGATCCGGAAAGGTGGCGGCCATCGCCAGCGCCTTCGGCTTGAGCGTGCGCAAGAACGTGCGCGTGTAAATCCGGTTTGCGCCCTGTCCGATCGCGATGCCGGCGGCGGTCAAGTCAAGCGGCGCGGAAATCGCTGCGGCAGCGGTCATCATCTTCGCCGCGTCGCGCTGCGCGCGGCCGAGCCAATTCAAGAGCGTCGAGCCACCGAGCGAAACGCCAACCGCGCAGAGCGTCGCACTCACGCCGATGCGTTCGCGAATCGCCGCGAGCATTGCCGCCACTTCGGCGTGATCGCCGGAATGATAGGCGCGTGGCAGCCGATTGATCTCGCCGCCGCATCCCCGGAAATGCGGCACGACGCCGCGCCAGCCGATTTGGGCGAGGTGCGCGAACAGGGCGCGCGCGTAATGCGACTGGGCATTGCCCTCGAGGCCGTGAAACAGCACGACGATCGGCGCATCGCGCGATGCGGGCGCATCGAGCCAATCGAAGTCCCAAAAATCGCCGTCGTCGGTCTCGACCCGCTCACGGCGAAACACAGCTCGGGGGCGGCGCAACAGATACGGCCAAATCGTCTGCGCGTGACCGCCGACGAGCCACGCAGGCGCGCGATAGGGTGGAACAGCATCGGTGCATACGTCGTCGCGCATCTCAACCGAGGGCGGCCTCAAGTTGTCGGGCGATCGTCTTCAGGACCTTGATACGCGCGAAATATTTGTCATCGGCCTCGACCAACGTCCATGGCGCAATCTCGGTGGACGTCCGGTCCACCATGTCGGCGACCGCTTGCTCATACGCATCCCATTTTGCGCGGTTGCGCCAGTCGTCCGGCGTGATCTTGAAGCGCTTGAACGCCGTTTTTTCGCGGGCCTTGAAGCGCTTGTACTGCTCGGCCTTGCTCACCTGCAGCCAGAACTTGCAGAGGACGGCGCCGCCTTCCGTGAGCTGCTCCTCGAACTGATTGATTTCTTCATAGGCGCGGCGCCAGTCGAATTCGGCGCAATAGCCTTCGACGCGTTCGACCAGCACTCGTCCATACCACGTCCGGTCGAAGATCGTGATGCCGCCGCGCGGCGGCACGTTGCGCCAAAAGCGCCACAGATAGGGATACAGCTTCTCCTCGTCCGTCGGCGCGGCAATCGGAACCGTCACGTATTGACGCGCATCGAGCGCTCCGGTGACGCGGCGAATGGCGCTACCCTTGCCTGCTGCGTCGGAACCCTCGAACCCGAGAATCAACGAATGGTCGCGAAAGCGCTTGTGCTGCGTCAGCGCGGCAAGGCGCGTTTGCCACTTGACGAGCTGCACGTCGTACTGCGCACGCGACAACTGCTGCGTCAAGTTGAGGTCGCGCAAAAAACGAACGTTGTCGACTACGGAGGGCGTTGGCCCGGCCGCATGCGGGCGTCGCGGGCGTTCCGACGGCGCGTGCGCGATCGCGTCCAGCAGCACCTTGCCGACCGTCAGGTGGCGATAACGCTCGTCTTCGCCCTCGACGATCGTCCATGGCGCTTCGGCCGTCGATGTCTCGCGCAGCATCTCCTCCCACAAAGGTCGCAGCTTTTGATAAGCGCGAGCGTGCTTGAAGTCGACCTTGTACGGCGATTTGCGCGGGCGACCTTTGCGTTCGATTTCTTGGAGGCGCTCGCGCGACGCGTTCTTCGACAAGTGGATCCAGAACTTGAGCAGAATGAAGCCCTCGTCGAAGAGCATCCGCTCGTAACTGCGTGTTTCCTGCAAATAGAACTCGAATCCCGTTTTATCGAGCTGGCCCTCGACTCGAGCGGCAACGATTTCGGTGTACCACGCGTTCAGAAAGATGCCGATTCGACCCTTTGGCGGCAACGCACGCCAATAGCGCCACGCCGGCGGACGCACAAGCTCTTCGCAGGCGCGCTCGCCGAACGCCATGACGCGAATGTGCCGCGGATCCATCCATTCGGTGAGCTTGTTCGCCGTCTCGCTGCGCCCGCCGCCCTCGACGCCGCTGATGATCAGCAGCACCGGCCCTTTTTTCGACTGCGACAAATCGAATTGCGCGTTCAACAGCGCTTCGCGCAGGCGTGGCTCGTGCTGCGCGTAGGCTGCTTTGGAGACCGAGTGTCCGACTTCGGCGGATTCGAGCATCGTGACGGCGCTACTGAGCAATCAGTCCCAGAATGTCTTGCAGCGCGAGAAATCGTGCCACGCGCGCGCAAGATCGTCGATTGCGAGAGTCGACTGCGCGGCAGCCCATCCTTGCAACGTCGCGGCCGCCGGTGAATCCGGTCCGGCGATCTCGCGGGTGAGACGCGCCGCGACGGTTGCATCGTTCAACACCCCGAGCACGTCCTGCAAATGGGTCAGCGCTTTGCGATACGTGCGCGCGCGTTTGCCGGAAAACAAGTCAGCGAAGAACTCGGTCGCGTAGCGCAGTTTCTTTGCCGCGATCCTTGCTGCGTGCCGCTCGTCCGCGGGTGCGTGAGGCAGCGACGCACCGCGACGCAGGAGATTTCGCTGGCGCCGCTCGAGCAGCCGCGACGCAAATTCGCGCGCAGGTGTGTCGATCGTCGGGGCGGCCGTGGGCTCAAGCGATGTTCCAAATTGCGGCCTCGCCACCAAAGCCCCTGCTGCGAGCACCAATTGCACGAAGCGGCGCGACGCAACCGCCGTGCGCGCTTCGTTCCGCGCCACCTTGCGTCGCTTGCCCAGCTTGACGGCGAATGGGCGCATCGCGGCTGCGGTCGCGACATCTCCGGCGCTGCGCGCGCCACTTCTCACGGCGGGCAGCGTTTCCAGCGCGAGCACATCCAGGTCCCGCGCGGGTCCAAGCGCGCCCGCCAACCATTTGATCTCGGCGATCAGGCGGGTCAGCTCGTCCGATGCCGCCAAATTGCGCAGCAGCGACAAGCAAGCGCGAAGGCGGCGCGTTCCAATGCGCATTTGATGGATCCACTCGGGATCGTCGTCGTGCACGATTCCGTCTGCATTGCCCTCGACCTGGCGCAGACAAACCCGAATGATCGATGCCAGTACATCGCCGGCCGTAGCATCAGGCGACAATTCCGCGTTCTCCGCGCGCACAGGTGCAGCGGAAGCAGACGACACCAGACGTACGCCGCGCGCAGCCTTGCTGGCCGATTCGAGCGACAGCGGCAAATCGCTCGCCAGCGTGAGAGCGAGCTCGAACAAACGCGCAACGTGGCCTGAACCGAGCTCCAGCTCGATTTCGCAGAGGTCCATGTGCCGTGCCGAATTGACGGCGCGAATGGTGCCAACATCAACTGCGAGAATCGCTGTCGTGCTATCGGCCAGCGTCAGCGGAATTTCGGTTCGATTGAAATTGGTGACGAATGCAGGCGCGAGACCGCGGCGAGCGGCCTTCAACAATACCCGGTGCCATGGCGTCGTCGCGAGCCGCGCGGTATCGATAGACGGCATCTTGGAAGATCGTCCGATCGCCCATTGGTATTCCGGCCGCGCGGCGAGACCGCCGCCGCTTTCGCCCTCGGGCGCGCCCTTCACCGTTTGGATCCATTGCCGCCCGTCGCGGCGGATTCGCAAGCCGAGGCCGGCCCTCGCCAATCGCAGATTCGGTGTATCGAAATACGTCGACACGAGTCTACGCCGGCGCGCACGACCCGCTTTGACTTCCGCGATCGCTGGATGGCGAATCAGCTTCGCGACCGCTTTGCGCGGCAGCCGCAACTTTATTTCGAGCTCGGCCGTTCCGGTCAAGCTCTCCATAGCATTGTTACGCCGCCTGCGCGGCCTTGGCGCGCGCCGCGCGCCGCAAATACGCTTCACGTGCAAGCGCGACATCGTCGAGAAATGGCCCGAGCTCCGACAGCAGCAGCGCTTGCGGCCCATCGACCAGCGCCTTTGCGGGATTCGGGTGGAAGTCGACGAGCACCATGTTCGCGCCCGCGATCACGCCCTGCGCGACGACGTGAAAAATATCGAGCAATCCGTCCGGCGCGTCCGCACGTGTGCCGACCGAGTGCGACGGATCGATGCACACCGGCATCCGCGTCAAACGCTTGACGGCGGGCACGTGCGCGAAATCGACGAAATTGCGATGCGGATCGCCCATGTTCGTTTTCATGCCGCGCAGGCAGAAGATCACCTTGCGGTTCCCCTCCGTCGCCAGATATTCCGCTGCGTTAAGTGACTCGTCGAGCGTGATGCCGAAGCCGCGCTTGATCAACACGGGAAATTCCTGCTGCCGTCCGACCAATTTGAGGAGCTCGAAGTTCTGCGTGTTGCGCGTGCCGATTTGCAACATGACGCCGGTTGGATTGCCGGTCTTGGCAAGCGCGTCACGGATTTCATCGACGTGCGACTCGTGCGTCACCTCCATCGCGATGACCTTGATGCCGTACTTTCCGGCCAGCTCGAAAACATAGGGCAGGCATTTCGCGCCGAAGCCTTGAAACGCATACGGCGATGTTCGCGGCTTGTACGCGCCCATCCGAGTGCAGACTTGTCCGTGCTCGGCGAGCGCCTTCATCATCGCCTCCACCGATTCCGCGGAGTCGACTGCGCAAAGGCCGGCGCACACGTGCAAGCTGTCCTGGCCGAAATGCACGCCGTTGTAATCGAACGATGACGGGCGATCGTCGCCTTGCTTGTGGCGGCCAAGCACGCGATAGGCTTCGGATACCCGCACGACTTTTGCGACCGAAGGCAATACCTGCATTTGGTCGAGCGTCAATGCGCCCGTGTTTCCGATCAGATAGATCTCGGTCAGCGTGACTTCCGAGCCGACCTCGCGATGAACGCGAAACTGGATGCCGGGAAGGCGCTCGAGCTGACCGACCAGTACTCTGTACTCGGGCGACTCGGGATTGGTGTTGGGCTCGAGAACCAGGATCATCGGATGAGGTTTTCCCGGAAATTCAGGTAATTGGCGGATTCTACCAAGGTCACCGTCCGGCGCAGCCGGGGCCGTGTTGCGCCGCAAGATGGGACCGGCGCAACAGCCCGCTGGCGTACCCCAGCGAATTCGTTGCTTCGCTTTGCCGGGTTGCCGTAGACTGGCTTTGATCCCCCGGTTGTCGAATTGCCCGGGCGGAGTGCGTCATTTGAGTCTTTCCTTTCGTGCTCGGAGGCGTCCCTTGAAACGAGTTCTCGCTTTGCTGGTGTTGGGCATGTTTGCCGTCGCTGCAGCGCCGGCCTTTGGCGCCAACGCGCAACAGGAGCGGATGACGGCGTGCAATAAAGAGGCAGCCGATAAGAAAGGCGACGAGCGCAAGAAGTTCATGAGCACGTGTCTGTCCAACAAGAAAAAAGAGTCGGACAACAAGATGGCCTCCTGCAACACGAAGTCGAAAGGAATGAAGGCCGACGAGCGCAAGACATTCATGTCGGACTGCATGAAGGGCGCTTAGACGAGTTGCCGAATACGGTCGGGTGATCTCCTGTCCACCCAACCGCAACTACAAGGCCGCGGAGTTCCACCCGCGGCCTTGTTTTTTGCAATGGAGCTGCGCGGCCCGATGGCTTTGGAGCAAACGCCGCTGCGCTTAACGTTCGCTTGGCTCATGTTAGCGTTTGCCGAGGTGAAGGCACCGTGTCCTCGCTCCGCGCTCGCTGTACGTCCGACCGTCTCGCGCCTCGCTGCGGGTCTTCGCGCCCTCGGGCCGCTCGCCAGCATTGCACCGCGTTAATCGCTACGGTCCGCGTCTTCAAACGCCTTTCCTGATCAACAGCCCTTTCAGGTAATCACTCTCCGGAAAATTGAGCGCGACTGGATGATCCGCGCTTGCGGACATCCGCCGGACGATCGCCGCATCGACATCGGCATCAATCGCTGCGCCGGCCACGATCTTTTGGAAGAGATCGGCGGTCATTCCGCCCGAGCAGGAGAACGTCGCCAGCAACCCGCCCGGCGCGAGCAGTTTGAGCGCCCAGAGATTGATGTCTTTGTATGCGCGCGCGGCGCGCTCGACATGGGCAGCGGTCGGCGCGAACTTCGGCGGATCGAGCACGATCAGATCGAATTGCGCACCTGTATCGCGTAACTGCCGCAACTCGGCAAAGACGTTGCCTTCGCGCCACGTCGCCCGCTCAGCCGGCAACGTCGGATTGCGGCTCAAATTTTCGCGCGCCAGTGCGAGCGCGTCGGCAGCGCTGTCGATCGATAGAACGGACGCGGCGCCACCCGCGAGTGCGGCGAGCGTAAAAGCGCCGGTATAGCAAAACGCGTTCAGCACACGCTTGTCTTTCGCAACCCTTCGTACGAGCGCGCGATTGTCGCGCTGATCGAGATAGAAGCCCGTCTTCTGACCGCCGATCACGTCGATCGTGTAGCAAAGTCCGCCTTCGAACATCGTGACGGTCCGCGGTAAGACGCCGGCGACGATCCCCGCTCGCGGCGTCAATCCCTCGAGCGCGCGGACCTCGACATCGGAACGCTCGTACACGGCACGCGCGCCAGCGACGGACATCAGTGCCTGCGCGATGACATCGCGCCAACGCTCGGCGCCGGCGGAAAGATTCTGGAGCACGACGACATTGCCATAGCGATCGGCGATGACGCCGGGCAAGCCATCGGACTCGCCGTGCACGATACGAATGCCGGTGTTCGCCGCATCCAGCAACCCGGCGCGTGCGGCATATGCGCGCTCGACGCGTTGTTCGAAGAACGGCGTGCCGATCCCCTGGTCGGCATCGAACGACCAGACCCGCGCGCGGATTTGCGATGTCGGCGAGTAAGCACCATACGCCAGAAATTTGTCTTCGGCATCGACGACCTTCACGGTCTCGCCGCTGCCCGGATGGCCATCGACGCGCGCGATCGCGCCGGAAAACAACCACGGATGGCGAAGGCGCAGCGACTTGTCTCGCCCCGGCTTGACGACCAGGACGGGGGTCACCGCCGACACGGAAACGCTCTCGTGTGCTGAGTCAGAAATTCACTCGATAGTTCGCGGCGAAATCGACCGCCATGCTGCGTTGCTCGTCCTCACCGTACCACGGGGTACGCTCGGCCGAGCGCCTTGCCTGACGGCCGATTTCATCCGCTCCTTTTACTTTCGGAACTTCTGACTCAGCACACTATCCCAGCGCCACGCCGAAAAAGTGCCCGATTGCGTAGGTCATGCCACCGGCGATCGCGCCGAGGACCAGCATCCGCGCGCCCGAATAAAGCGCGCTGCGTCCGGTGAACAGCGACAATGTCGCGCCAACGCCGAAGAGCGCCACGCCGGCGATGCCGACGACGGCGGCCAGCGGGCTACCATTGGGAGCGATAAGGTAGGGCAGCAGCGGCAATAGCGCACCCGCTGCAAACGAAACGAACGAGCTCGCCGCCGCGCCGAGCGGCGATCCCAGTTCGTCCGGATTGAGACCCAGCTCTTCCCGGGCCAGCGTGTCGAGCGCGTGCTCGGGATCGGCGACCATCCGTTGCGCGAGTCGGCCGGCCTCCCGCTTCGGCAAGCCCTTCGCCGCGTAAATCAGCGCCAGCTCTTGCGCTTCGGCCTCGGGGTATTGCTTGAGCTCGTCGCGTTCGAGCGCGATTTGATGTTCGTAGAGCTCGCGCTGCGATTGAACTGAGACATATTCGCCGGCGGCCATCGCAAACGCGCCCGCCGCCATGCCCGCAATGCCGCTCAGCACCACCGTGTGCGGATCCGTTGTCGCCCCGGCGACGCCGAGAATCAAGCTGGCGTTCGACACCAGCCCATCGTTGATGCCGAAAACGGCTGCGCGAAGATTGCCGCCGCCGCCGAGACCGCGGTGACGCAGCTCGAGCCCACCGATCACCGGCGGAACATGGCCGGGTTCGCGCACTGATGCCGTTCCATACACCGCCATCCCACGTACCTTCATCGCGGCGAGAATCCCGCGGAGTCGCCGCGGTCCCAACCGCGCGACGAGCCATGCGACGAGGCGTGTGCGCGTGTCGGGCGTGAAAGGCGCCGGCGCCGGATGGCCTTTCGCGGTCAGCTGCGCGCGCCAGATCGCGGCTTGTGCTTCGGCCTCGCCGGCAAGACGGCGAAAAAGCTCCGCGCGTACCGTGCCGGTCTCTGCCTCCGCGCAGGCGCGATAGAGGTAGGCAGAGCGTTGTTCCTCGGTCCAGCTTGCGAGCGGATTCATGACGGGCCCGTTGTACGGCGTTTACGCGGAGACGATGGCATCGATGCGCGCCATTACGTCGGGAGAGAGCTTCGGCACCACTTGCTGCGCTTGCATGTTTTCTTTGACTTGCGACGGGCGGCTTGCGCCGGTGATCACCGTCGACACATGCGGGTTTTTGAGGCACCACGCAAGCGCGAGCTGCGCAAGCGTGCAGGAAAGCTCGCGCGCGATCGGCGCCAGCGCGCGCACCTTGGCGAGCTTCGAGCTGTCCTGGACGCGCTCACCGAGCCATTCATAGCCTTTGATCGCCGCGCGTGAATCTGCGGGCACGCCGTCATTGTATTTGCCGGACAAGAGCCCGGAGGCGAGCGGGCTCCACGTCGTCGTTCCGAGACCGAGGTCCTCGTAGAGTCGCGCGTATTCGTGCTCCACCCGGTCGCGATGGAACAAATTGTATTGCGGTTGCTCCGTCACGGGCTTGTGCAGTTGGTGGCGCTCCGCGATCTGCCATGCCGCCATGATATCGGCGGCGTCCCACTCCGACGTTCCCCAATACGTCGCCTTGCCTGCCTCGATGATCGAGTGCAACGCAGCGACCGTCTCCTCGATCGGGGTGTCGGGATCGGGACGATGACAATAAACGAGATCGACGTAATCGAGCTGCAGGCGCTCGAGCGAGCCGTCGATCGCCTGCAGCAGATATTTGCGATTGAGCGTGTTGCGTTCGTTCGGGCCGTCGTTAAGGCCCCAGAAGAATTTCGTCGACACGATGTACGACGAGCGCCGCCACCCTAGACGCTTCAGCGCTTCGCCCATGATCGACTCCGCGTTGCCCTTCGCGTAGACCTCGGCGTTGTCGAAAAAATTCACGCCGGCGTCGAACGCGGCCGCCATGCACTCGCGCGCGGCGCTCTCGCCCAGCTGATTGCCATACGTGACCCACGAACCGAACGACAGTTCGCTGACTTTGAGCCCGGATCGTCCGAGCCGGCGGTAATTCATCGTGGTCAACCGGTGTGTGAGTCGCGCGCCGGTCCGACGAAGGAGGACGCTAGAATCGCGCCTTCGATTGTAACCGGAAGGATTTTTTCATGCCCGCTCGTCGTACGGCACGCCGAAACAAGAAGCCGCTGGACGTCGAAGCGTTGTGGGCGATCAAGCGCATCGGCGCGCCGACGCTCTCGCCGGACGGACGTTACGCGTGCGCGCCCGTCACGTCCTACGACATGGACAAGAACGAGGGCGTGACTGAGCTGTGGCTCTTTCCCACGGGATTCGGCGCGAAACCGGCGTTTGCGAAGCCGCGCAAGCTGACGGCGGGCGATAAAGACAGCGATCCGCGCTGGTCGCCGGATGGGAAATGGATTGCGTTCACGGCGAAACGAAAGGACGACGCGGAACCGCAGGTGTATCTAATCGCGCCCGACGGTGGCGAAGCGACGCGCCTCACCACCATTGCGACCGGGGCGTTGGCGCTCAAGTGGTTTCGCGACAGTAAACGCATCGCGTTCGTGTCTTGGGTATGGCCGGACCTTGCGACCGAAGCCGCGCAAGGCAAACGGATGAAGGAACGCAAGGAAGCGAAGGTCACGGCGCATCTGACCGAACGCGCCGAGTATCGGTTTTGGGATCACTGGTTGACTGACGGACGGGAGCCGCATGTGCTCGTCTGCGACATCGCGACCGGCCGCACGCACGACGTCCTCGCCCGCGCACGTGTGTCACTCCAACCGTGGGAGCCGACGTCAGACCACTACGACATCGCGCCGGACGGCCGCGAGATTGCGCTGACGATCGATCCGCACGGCGAGCCCGGCATGATGAACCGTTGCGACATCGCCGTCGTGAGCCTCGCGTCGGGAAGGGTGAAGAACCTGTCGTCGGCAAGCGGGATGTCGGATGAGCATCCGCGCTACTCGCCCGATGGCCGCTATCTTGCGTGGCACGCGTACGACACGGCGCGCGCCTTCAACGACCAGGGACACCTGCGGCTCTACGATCGCCGCACCGCGCGCCTGCAACGATTGATGCCGCAATTCGATCGCGCGACGCACCATGTCGATTGGGCGCCCGATTCACGCGCGTTGCTGTTTCTCGCCGACGATCGAGGCCGCATAGGACTGTGGCGTGCCGCACTCGATGCGGATCTACCGACTCCGGTTATCCGCGGCGGCACGATTGCGGGCTACGCGCGCTCCGCCGACGGCGGAGTGCTCGCATACACACGGTCCAGCGCCCGGCATCCGCCGGCAGTGTTTGCAACGCGCGGCGACGGTAGCGACGAGCGAGCGATCGAGACGCTGAACCGGGCGGTGCTCGCGCGGCATGCGCTCGGCACGGTCCGCGAATTCACCTTCAAAGGCTGGAACGGCGAGCCGGTGCAGATGTTCGTCACCTATCCGCCGAATTTCGATCCGGCCAAAAAATGGCCGCTGATGCACTCGATCCACGGGGGGCCGCATGCGGCGCACCAGGACGGCTGGCACTTTCGCTGGAACGCGCAGGTCTTCGCGGGACAGGGTTTTGTCGTGCCGCAGGTCAACTATCACGGCTCTTCAGGTTTCGGGCAGAAGTTTCTCGAGACGATTACCAAGCGTTATGGCGAAAAGGAATTTGCCGACGTCGAGGCGGCGACGGACTATCTGCTGCGACAGGGCTACATCGATCGCTTGCGGCTCGCCGCAACCGGCGGCAGCTATGGCGGCTTCATGGTGGCGTTCATGAACGGCCACACGAACCGGTACAAGGCCTACATCTGTCATGCCGGCTGCTACGATTGGGTCAGCATGATGGCGACTGACGGTTATCGCTTCTTCGCGAAGGAGCTCGGCGCTTTTCATTGGGACGATCCGCCGCGCGTCATGCGCCAATCGCCGCACCATTACGTGAAAAGCGCGCGGACGCCCACGCTCGTTGTCCATGGCGAGCTGGACTATCGCGTGCCGGCGACACAAGCGCTGCAGTACTACAACTCGCTCAAGGCGAAGGGTGTCGCGGCGCGACTGGTGTACTTCCCGGATGAGAATCACTGGATCCTTAAACCGCAGAACTCGCGGCTGTGGTACGCCGAGTTCTTCGCGTGGCTGGCGCGTTACGCCGGGCGAGGGCCAGCCGCCGCTGCTGCGCACGCCAAGCGATCGGGTTCGCGCGCGCCTGGCCCCAGGAGTCGCCTAGCGCGGAGAGCCGGTACGGCGGAGCAACGCTTCAGCGATTTCCTGGCAACCGACGCAGCGCTTCGCCGCAGGGTAGGCGGATAACCGCGCGAAGGGAATCGGCACGCCGCAGTCGACACACTCGCCGTAGCTGCCGTCGGCCAGTCGCGCAAGCGCCGCTTCGACGTCTGTGAGAATGGCGAGCACGCGCGATACCGACGCAATGTCCATTGCCGCCATTGCATCGGCGACGGCCCAATCGTCGGTATCTTCCATCCGGTTGCGCAAGCCGACGAGCCGCGGGTCATCCTGGTTCTTGAGTTGCGCGGCGATCTCCGCGCGGAGCTCGTCCCGGCGGGCGCGCAACTTCGCCTCGAGCGCCGCGCGCTCGGATGCCGTCAGCGGAGTGTCAGAGGAACTCATCGCCATCGCGTCCCCCAAGGGGCTTGAATTGCCGTCCGTCACCCGCAGATTGCGGAGTGCAGCCACCGGACGGCCATCCCGCGGGGAGGCTTCGGTGTACATCTATTTTGACAGACAGGAGAGCGAAAATGACCACTCTGCAGGTTTACGACCCGTTTGCCGATACGGGGTTCGACGAACTGTTTCGCGGCTTTTTCCGCCCGGTAAGGACGACGGAAAAGACGTCGCCGGTTCCCGTGCGGATCGATGTCGCCGAAACAGACAACGCGTACACGGTCCAAGCCGAGATTCCCGGTGTCAAGAAGGACGACATCCATGTGGCAATCGAAGGCAATCAGGTGACGATTTCGGCCGAAGTCAAACGCGAATCCGAAACGAAGGACGGCGAGCGCGTTCTGCGCAGCGAGCGCTACTACGGCGGCGTCTATCGGAGCTTCACGTTGCCGACGGAGCTCGACGAAACGACGAGCGAGGCCAAGTACGACAACGGCGTTCTTCTGCTCAAGCTCGCGAAGAAGCCGGCGGTCGCGGGTCGCAAGCTGACGATTCAGTAACACGCTTCAGCAACGGTTTATTCACCGATAGATAAGATCGCCGCGCGCGGGGTTATCAGCGCAACCGCTTGGCCGTGTATTCCTCTTCGATATTGTCGCGGTAATAGCTCCACGGCGACGACGCGCCGGAAAAACGCCGCCACACTTCCGACGGTACGCCCAGATATTCGTAAGTCCCCGACGTCAATTCGATGACAAGCTTGCGCGCGCGCTCGTCGTATCCAGCGGCCCGCAGGTTTCCTCCGTTCAGACGCTGCATGTCCATCATGATTGCCTCCTGTCGGCCTTAATGCGCTGACGATCCCCACAACTGCTTCAGGCGGCTATCGCGGCCGCAACCGGTGCGATAGTAGTTGTAGCGCACCGGGTTCTTCAGATAATAGTCCTGGTGATAGTCCTCTGCGGGCCAGAATTCTGCGGCATCGACAATCGGCGTCACGATTGGCTCTTTGAACGTCTTCGTCTTCTCGATCGCGGCCTTCGATGTCTCGGCGAGGCGGCGCTGTTCTGCGTTGTGGACGAAGATCGCCGTGCGGTATTGATCGCCGTGATCACAGAACTGGCGATCGGTCACGGTCGGATCGATGTTGTGCCAAAACACATCGAGCAATTTCTCGTACGAAACCTTCGTGGGGTCGTAGACGATCTGCACGGCCTCGGCATGCCCTGTCGTTCCGCTCGAGACTTCCTCGTACGACGGATTGCGTTTCATGCCGCCGGTGTAGCCCGACGTTGTCGAGACGACGCCCGGAATTTTGTCGAACGGCGGCTCCATGCACCAGAAACATCCGCCGGCGAATGTCGCGACCGCCTTGCCGGGCGGGATGGCAGCCGACTGCGTCTGTGCGACAGCGACGGCGACGAAGCCGCAAAAAATCGCTGCGAACGTTATCCATTCAATGCGAAGCAGGGACTTCCGCATAAGGCTCTCCACGGATGATTTCAAGCGCCAAGGTCGGCGTGTCATCGGCCGCGTTCGCGACTGTGCGCCTTACGCTGGTCGCGGGCAAGTGTGCGGCGCCGCCGAACGGCGGGCCACGTCGGCCTGATACGATTTGACCGTCGTATCGTCTAAGCCGGTTCCCTTGTTCCGATTTCCATTCGTCGCTCTTTTCGCTGCCTGGCCGCTTGCCGCGCTGCTCTTTGCGTACGCGCTTCCGGCGTTAGCGTTCGATCCGGCGAAGACGCTCCGCGTGGCCTTCTCTATCGCCGAGACCAGCTTCGATCCCGCATTTGCAACCGACGCCGCATCCGACGGCGTGATCGGCAGCATTTTCGACGCGATGCTCGACTACGACTATCTGGCGCGGCCGGTGAAGCTCGTGCCGCGCGCACTCGAGGCAATGCCGACCGCGGAAGAAGACGGAAGGTCGTACATTTGTCGCATTCGTAAAGGTCTTTTTTTCACGCCTGATCCCGCGTTCAAGGGCAAGCCCCGCGAGCTCACCGCTGCAGACTTTGCGTATTCGTTCAAACGGATGCTCGATCCCGCCGTGAAAGCGGGTTGGCTCTGGCTTCTCGAAGGCAAGCTCGAAGGCGGCGACGAAGCCCGCACCAAGGCCGTCAAAACCGGGAAGTTCGATTACGACGCGCCTTTGCCCGGTCTCACCGTCGTCGATCGCTACACGCTGAAGATCAGGCTCAAGAAAGCGGACTTGCGTTTTCCCTACGTGCTCGCCGTTCAGAACATGGGCGCAATGGCGCGCGAAGTCGTCGAAGCTTACGGCGCCGACATCGGCGCGCACCCGGTCGGCACCGGACCGTACCTGCTGAGCGAATACCGGCGGAGCGCGCGGATCGTGCTGACGGCGAATCCCAACTTTCGCGCGGTGAGCTATGTTCCTGCAGGTCCCATTCCGCCTGCGTCGCAACCGGTTGCCGATGCATTGAAGGGCCGCAAGCTGCCGCTCGCGGGCCGCGTCGAAATCACGATCATGGAAGAAGGGCAGTCACGCTGGCTCGGATTTCTGAACCGCGAGCTCGACTTTCTCGACATCCTGCCGATCGACTTCACCGATCAGGCGCTCGACAACGGCAACCTCAGGCCGAATCTTGCGGCACAGGGCATCGCCCACGACGTGCTGCTGCGTCCGAATACATGGTGGACGTACTTCAACATGAAGGATCCGGTGGTCGGTGGTTATACGCCGGAGAAGATCGCATTGCGGCGCGCGATCGGCATGGCGTACAACGTCGATGAGTTGATCCGCGTGCTACAGAAAGGCCGCGCGACACCGGCGAACGGACCGATTCCACCGGACATTGCGGGCTTCGATCCGAACCTGCGAACGCAGGCGCAGATTTACGATCCCGCCGCATCACGCTTGCTGCTCGATCGCTTCGGTTACAAAGATCGCGATGGCGATAGCTATCGCGAAATGCCCGACGGCAAGCCGCTGATTCTCGAGCGCTGGTCGACGCCTGACTCGCGTGGCCGCCAGGGCGATGAGCTGTGGAAAAAGAACATGGACGCGATCGGGCTTCGCACGACGTTTCGCCAGGACCGCCTGCCCGAGCTGCGCAAGATGGCGCGCCTCGGAAAGATTCAGATGCGTTCCGACGGGTGGAACGGCGATTATCCCGACGCCGAGAACTTCATGCAGCTCCTCTACGGGCCGAATGTGGGACAGGAGAACAATGCGCAGTTCGATCTGCCCGAATACAACCGGTTGTTCGAGCAGGCGCGCACGATGGCCGATTCGCCGGAGCGCACGAAATTGTTCGACCGGATGACCGAGATCGTCATCGCCTACGCGCCGTGGCGGCTCACGTACCACCTGCTCGAGGATAGCGTGCGGCACAAATGGGTAAGAACCTACGTTCCGCACCCGATCCGCTCGGAATGGTGGCAATACATCGATATAGATCTCGCCGAGCGCAACGGGAGGTAGTCATGAGCGCCGAAAAATCGAAGCTCCACGCCGAAACGCTTGCTGCACAGGGGATGGGGCGCGTTGCAGAGCCGCACCGCGACATCGTGCCGCCGATTCATGTCGCGACGACGTATGAGCGCGGTGCCGACGGCGCGTATCCGGGCGGCCGTATCTATTCGCGTGCCGACAATCCCAGTTACGACGCGACCGAAGCGCTCGTTGCATCGCTCGAAGGCGCGGCCGCGGCGCTGGTATTCGCATCGGGTCAAGCCGCCGCAGCCGCCGTATTTCAGGCGCTTGCTCCCGGGGATGGCGTGCTCGCGCCGCGCAACATGTACTGGGCGCTGCGCAAATGGCTATTGCAATTTGCCGCGCCGTGGGGCTTGGCGATCGAGCTCTATGAGAATGGATCGGTCGACGATCTCGCCGAAAAAGCGCGGTCACGACGACCGCGCTTGATCTGGATCGAAACGCCGGCCAATCCGACGTGGGATCTCACCGACATTGCCGCGGCGAGCGCAATCGCGAAGGAAGTCGGCGCGTTCGTCGCCGTCGATTCAACGGCGGCGACACCCGTGTTGACGCGGCCCATCGAACTGGGTGCACACATCGTCATGCATTCCGCCACCAAATACCTGAACGGCCATGCCGACGTGATCGCCGGCGCCCTTGCAACCGCGAAGGACGGCGAGCTATGGCAGCGGATCGGCTATATCCGGGGGAGTGGCGGCGCCGTCCTCGGGCCATTCGAATCGTGGTTGCTGCTGCGTGGCATGCGGACGCTGCATGTGCGCGTCGCCGCGCTTTGCGCGAATGCGCAGGCGATCGCCGAGCGCTTGCAAAAACATCCGAAGTTGTCGCATGTACTTTATCCGGGATTGCGGACGCATCGGGGCCATGACATTGCCGTGAAGCAGATGCGGGGTGGCTATGGGGGAATGATGTCCGTGCGCTTGCGCGATGGCGAGAAGGCCGCGACGGCGTTTGTCGCCAGGCTTCGTGTCTTCAAACGCGCCACGTCGCTCGGATCGACCGAGAGTCTGGTCGAGCACCGCGCCAGCGTCGAAGGGCCGGGAACACTTTGTCCCGCTGATCTCGTACGCTTGTCGATCGGCATCGAGCACGTCGACGATCTGATCGCCGATCTCGAGCACGCGCTGAGATGAACGTCGTTCCGCGATGCGCGCATCGCTAACACGCTGCGCTATTCTTTTTTCGGCGGTATTTCGTACGCCTTGCAAATCATTTTCATCGTAATGCGGTCGCGCGACAATTGCAGGTCGAGTCCTGTTCCGCGCAGTTCCATCAGGCCGTTCGTGTAGCGCAGACCCGTCGCCACCGGGATCTGATAGAGGACCACGCGCGTCCCGTCGGGCATCAAAAAGCGCGCCTCGCCTTCGGCGAAGCGAATGACGAGCCGTTCACCGCCGTAGTCGCAATCGATGGTGTTCTTCGCGGCTTCAAGCTCCTCCTTCGTCGGGCCGCCGCTCTGGCAGGCCGCGAGCAACAGCGTTGCCGGAATCAGCAGAAGTCGGCGGAGAGAAGCCATGCGTTTCAAGTGTCGAAGCGTGCGTCCGCGCGAGCATATCACCGGGCCGGCGCGCTCGGTGCGATGGCGAGCTCACCCGCGGGCGGCGGATGGAAACGAATCGAAGGCGGGTAGGAGAGGACCTCGGTCATCGCACCATCGACGATTCCGCGTTGCAGGCTCCGCCACGAGCCCGGGTGCAGCAGATCGGCATGAAACGCGATGAAGGCGTTGCGCACCTTCGGATCGGTCAACAGGAACGTCCCGAATTCCTCCGGAAAGATGTCGCGCGGACCGACGGTATACCAGATATCGTTCGACATCTCGTCCCATTCCGGCGGCGGCGACGGAATGTCGCGGAAGTTGCAATCGGTGAGGTAGTCGATCTCGTCGTAGTCGTAAAAGACGATGCGACCGTAGCGGGTGACGCCGAAATTCTTGAACA
>VBCG01000087.1 GCA_005881895.1 Betaproteobacteria bacterium | reverse complement strand
GCATCATTCCGTTAAACGAAATCGTGCATTCCATTATTGCAATTGCACAATGAGCGTGCAAGCATCCACAAACAGACATCGGGATGCCGTATCAGCGTGCCTCGGTGCGCCCTTGCATGTGACCGGCCGACACGTGCGACGTGCGTCACGGAGGCATGCCAACTTTCGAGGAACTTCATGAACACGATGACTGATCCAAAGCACCTCGCCGTCGCCGGCAAGCAGAAGATGACGCCGTCGGAGGCGTTCGTCGAAACGCTGGTCGCCAATGGCGTGAAAGACGTTTTCGGCATCGTCGGCTCGGCTTACATGGACGCGCTCGACCTGTTTCCGCTCGCCGGCATTCGCTTCATCTCGGTGGCGCACGAGCAGTGTGGCGGGCACATGGCCGACGGCTACGCCCGCGTGTCGGGCAAGCACGGTGTATGCATTGCGCAAAATGGCCCCGGCATCACGAATTTCGTGACCGCAACCGCCGCCGCGTTCTGGGCGCATTCACCCGTGGTGGTCGTCACGCCGGAGACCGGCTCGATGACGCTCGGCCTTGGCGGATTCCAGGAGACCGAGCAACTGCCGATTTTTTCGAAAATCACCAAGTACCAGGCGCACGTGAACAACAAGGCGCGCATGGCCGAGCTGACGGGACGCGCTTTCGATCGCGCGATGCTCGAGATGGGCCCTGCGCAACTCAACATTCCGCGCGACTACTTCTACGGCGACATCGAATGCGAAATTCCGCACCCGCTGGTCATCGAGCGCGGCGCGGGCGGTGAACGCAGCCTGGACGAAGCCGCGATGCTCCTTGCGAGCGCGCAATTCCCGGTGATCCTCGCCGGCGGCGGTGTGGTGATGGGCGATGCCCATGCCGAAGCGCTCGCCCTTGCCGAGTTGTTGCAGACGCCGGTGGCGACCAGCTACTTGCACAACGACGCGTTTCCTGCGACCCATCCCTTGTGGTGCGGCCCGCTGGGATATCAGGGCAGCAAAGCTGCGATGCGACTCCTCAGCCGCGCCGACGTTGTGCTTGCGCTCGGCACACGACTCGGCCCGTTCGGCACATTGCCGCAATACGGCATCGAATACTGGCCCGCCGACGCCGCGATCATCCAGATCGACGCCGACCCGAAGATGCTCGGCCTAGTGAAGCGCATCTCGGTCGGCATTTGCGGCGACGCAAAAGCCTCTGCGCTAGCGCTCGCCGCGCGCTTGCGCGACAAGCCGCTGGCATGCAACGCCAATCGCGATGCGCGGCTCTCTGAGATCCGCAAGGAAAAGACGGCGTGGGAAGCGGAGCTCGAAGGCTGGACGCATGAGCGCGACGACTGGTCGCTCGAGGTCGCCAAGCAGTCGGCGTACATGCATCCGCGCCAGATGTTGCGCGAGCTCGAACGCGCGATGCCGGATGGCGCGATGGTATCGACCGACATCGGCAACATCTGCTCGGTGTCGAACTCCTATCTGCGCTTTGCGCGTCCGCGCTCGATGTTCGCGGCAATGAGCTTCGGCAATTGCGGCTACGCCTTTCCGACCATCATGGGCGCGAAGGTCGCTGCACCGGATCGTCCGGCGATTGCGTACGTCGGCGATGGTGCCTGGGGCATGAGCTTCGGCGAGCTCCAGACGTGCGTACGCGAGAACATCGCGGTGACTGCCGTCGTGTTCAACAACGGTCAGTGGGGCGCCGAGAAGAAGAACCATGTCGATTTCTACGCCAACCGCTTCGTCGGCGTAAATCTCGACAAGCAGCCGTCGTGGGCTGCGGTCGCGCGCGCAATGGGCGCCGAAGGCGTCGCCATCGACAAGCTATCGGATGTCGGCGCTGCGCTGCGCGCGGCAGCGAAGGCGCAGAACGAGGGCAAGACGACGGTGCTCGAGATGATGGTCACGCGCGAGCTCGGCGATCCCTTCCGGCGCGACGCACTGGCGCTGCCGGTGCGTCACCTCGACAAGTACCGTTCGACCGTCGCGAAACGATAGGATCGCGTCACATCGCAGCCGATTGGGAGCGCATTTTCGATGAGCAACGAGAAAATGACTTACCAGGATCTGCTGCAAATCGTCGAACTGGTCAAGGCATCGTCGCAATTCAGCGAGTTCCACCTGAAAGCCGACTTACATCTATCCGCACGCTGAATTTTGGGGCGAGGTCAACGAGCCGATCTTCAAGGGGTTGTACGAGCAGAAGCGCATTACGCGACCGCTGTGGAGAGCCGGACGTTCCGCCTCGGCCTCCTTTACAACTATTGATCAATCCCGGATTTACACCGGTCCGGGTTAGAGCCAGAATGAACCGCGGAACCGTCACACCGCATGGCTCGACTCTATAGGAGGGGTGAAACATGTGCAAAATGTGCGATGAAGGAAAACCGCAGGACCATACTGATTCACTGGGCGATTCGCCACGCGGTTCGCGGCGTGATTTCCTGAAGGCCTCGACGGCGACCGCGGTTGCCGCGGCAGGTCTCAATTTGTTGACAGCGTCTCCGGCTGCCGCGCAGCCCAATGGCGACGCGCCAAGCGACAGCGGCAAGCCAGGGCGGCGCTACATCATTCGTGGCGGTTCCGTGATGTCGATGGACCCGAAGGTAGGCGATTTTGCTCAGGCCGACGTGCTGATCGAGGGCAAGAAGATCCTCGCGGTCGGGCCGAATCTGCCGGTGGCCGGTGCGACTCAGATCGACGCACGCGGCCGCATCGTGATGCCGGGCTTCATCGATACGCACCACCACCAGTTCGAGACGGTGCTCCGCAGCTTTCTCGCTGACGGAATACTGATCAACGATCATTCCAACACTCCGAGCGGGAACGTCACTTACTACGAATACATTCTGCTCACGTTCGCCCCGGTGTACCGGCCGCAGGACGTGTACATCAACGAGCTGTTCGGTGGATTGAGCCAACTCGACGACGGCGTCACGACGGTGCACGACGTCTCGCAGATCCATCACTCGCCTGAACATTCCGACGCCGCCATCCAGGGACTTATCGATACTGGGCGTCGCGCCGCGTTCGGCTATTTCGAGAGTGCTGGCGGCGTTCATCCCGAGTCCCAATATCCGCAGGACGCTGTTCGCATCAAGAATCAGTGGTTCTCGTCCACGGATCAGCTCGTCACGATGATCATGGGCGGCGAGGTCTATCTTGGCGAGGCAACCTACACGCAGGCCTGGACGCTCGGCCGCCAGCTCGGTCTCCAGATCGCGGCGCACATCCTTTCTCCGTTCGGGATCCGTCCGATTCTCGACGACCTGGCCCACGGCACGGGGGGCGTCAACAACAACATCGGACTCGGACCCGACAACCTGTTCATTCACATGACCGGGATGTCGGACTTGGGCTGGCAGGCGGTCAAGGACCACGGCGTGCAGGTCTCGCTCGCCGTCCCGATCGAGATGAACATGCGCCACGGCGTGCCGCCGATTCTCAAGATGCAAAGCCTGGGCATGGAGCCGTCGCTTAGCGTGGACGTGGAGTGCACGCTGACGGCCGACTTCTTCACGCAGATGCGCTCCGCGATGAATCTGCAGCGCATGCTAGTGAATCAGATGGTCCTTGATCCAGGACTCGCAGCGAATCCGCCTGTTTTTTGGCCGACGCCGCCGGCCGGCACGCCGGCTTTGCTCACGACACGCGACGTGTTGCGTTACGGCACGATGAACGGTGCGAAGCACCTTCGGCTGGACGGCAAGACGGGCTCGCTCACGCCGGGCAAGGAGGCCGACATCATCATCCTCGACGCGACGGCGATCAACGTGGCGCCGCTCAACCAGGTGCCGGGCGCCGTCGTATCGCTGATGGATCGCACCAACGTCGAGACGGTGATCGTTGCCGGTAAGATCCGCAAGTGGAAGGGACAGCTGCTCGACGTCGACGTGGATAAGCTACGTCGCGACCTGGAGAACTCGCGCGACTACGTCTTCAAAAAGGCAGGCATCGAGCAGAATCTGTTCAGCTCGAACTGACGTGAATCCTTGCAGGAGCCTCAAGGTTCATGGCTTCTCTGCTGCTCAAGAACGCCCGGATCTTCGACGGCACCAATGCCGACTGCCCTGAGGGCATGTATCTACACGTCTCCGACGGTGTGATTCAGGAACTCTCCGCAAAGCCGATCTCAACCTCCGGTGCGCGAGTCATCGACGTCGGAGGGCGAACGGTGATGCCCGGCCTGATCGACGATCATGGGCTCGTGCGGCGTCGCGTCGCCGACCGATCCTATCTGGATTAACCAGTACCGCGAGGACGAAATCCGTGCGATCGTCAACGAATGCACCGAGTGGCGGACCTATGTCGCCGCGCACTGCCATCCGGCGTGCGCGATCCGGCACTGCATTGAGTTCGGCGTGCGCTCTCTATCGAGCACGGCACACTGATCGACGACGACACGGCGCGATTCGCGGCCGAACGCTGCGCCTATATCGTGCCGACGATGGTCGTCATTTTTTGCGCTGTTCGAGATGGGGCGGCAGCTTGGCTTCCCGGCGGCGAGCCAGGAAAAGGCCGAGTACGCGTATAAGCAAGCTCTGTCGAGCATGGACCAGATGCGTAACGTCGGCGTAAAGCTTGGTTTCGGCGCCGACCTGCTGGGCGCGACCTACACCCAGCAGTGCCGCGAATCCACCATCCGTCGCGAAGTGTTCACGCCGCTCGAACTCTTGCGCCAGGCCACGTCGATCAACGCCGAACTGATGATGCAGCAGGGCAAGCTCGGCTGCATCGCGCCGGGCGCGCACGCAGATTTGCTGGTGGTTGATGGCGATCCGCTGACAGACATCTCGCTGCTTGCCGCGGATGGTAAGAATCGGCGGACGATTGTGAAGGGCGGAGAAGTCGTGAAGGATGAGCTGCGGTAGCGGCCATTGTGGCATCCCCGTTAAAGGGCCATACTGAATTGTCATGCCCGCGCCCCCAATCGCGATGGAGAAAGACCCACTCACAATCGATGTACCGCGGGAATTTCATCGACGCATGGCGGCGATCATCGAGGCTGTCCAAACCGGAATTTGGCAGGCAGGCGTGCACGACCTTCTTGGCTATGCCACCGACTATGCTTTCGGCGACAAGAGAGGTCTACAAACGTTGGTCTTGAAGAGCAAGCATAGGTCTGCCTATGTGCGCCTGCAGTGGGAGACCATCATGAGCGATATGGTTGCCGACCGGCAACTCGTGGATAACGCCGTCAAGAATGCGATCCACGAACTGACGTAGACGCCAAAAAACAGCAGAAGCGATTTCATGGACGATGCAAAAAGTCCGAATGCAATCCAAAGCGCGCAGGAGGATAAAGTGATCAAGATTGCAACATTCGTCCTTTTGGCGGTGTGTGCGGGTTATGGCTTCTACGCTTTCGGGCAAGCGCGGTTCGATGCCCGCGCATCGGTAGTTACGCTCGGAAGCTCTTCCTCGAACGGAATTTCATTCGCTTGGTTGTACGATCCGACCGAACGAACCGTGTATGTCTGCCGGACCGCCGCCAACGCGGATACACTCGACTGCAAAGCCAAGACGACGCTGCCGTAACGACTCAAGCAGCGCGGACCTCGTCGGTCCTTACCCTGAAGCTCGTCAACGTGTTGGGCCCGAACGTGCTGCTGATCGCAACGTCGGAAGCGTCGCGGCCGCGCGCGATCAACACCCTGCCGATGCGCGGAATATTGTTGCGCGCGTCAAAGGTGTGCCAATGCCCGCTAAGGAAGACTTCGAACCACGCAGCAAAATCGGGCGTTCCGTGCGGCGGCGGCACACCGATGTCGCCCAGGTAGCCGGTGCAGTAGCGCGCCGGGATGTTCATGCAGCGGCAGAAGGCGACTGCGAGGTGTGTGTAGTCGCGGCAGACGCCGGTCCTGTCGTGAAAAGCTTCCAGCGCCGTTCGTGTCATCCGTGCATGCTCGTAACCGAAAACGATGTGGCGATGGACATAATCGCAGATCGCCTGCACGCGGCCCCATCCCGTTGGCGCCTGCCCAAAGAGCTTCCACGCCGTTTCGGACAGGCGATCGGTTTCGCAATACCGGCTTCCGAGCAAGAACAGCAGCGTTTCTTCGGGCAGGTTATGCACCGGAATCTGTTGCGCCTCCGGAACGATCACGTCAGGTGCTCCCGTATCGTTCACGATAGCGTCCGCCGAAATACTCATGCGTCCCTTCGGCGCAACGACGCGCGTGCACCAGTTGCCAAAGCTATCGCGGTAGCCCGCCATCGGCACCGGCGGGTCGAACACCACATCATCGCGACCGACGAGGTCGGACACGCGTGTGAAATGGACGTTCAAGTTGAATATCATCGGGGTCGGCTGCGGACAGTCGTAGATCATTTCGAAGCCGACGCGAATCTGCATCATGGATCTCTGATATCACCACCTTCGGCAGATGGCACGGTAAACAAAAGGAGCAGACGCAGAGCAAGCGGCTAGCCTTAGGGCCGGCTAAAAGCAATACGGCAATACGCGAATTTTCTGGTGGCGTATGTGCGGTGCCGCACTTTACACGTGTCTTTCGACAACTTGTATCATTTTGCCTACGATGTCGCTCAATCTGTTCAGCCGCTTGATGCCCGCCGTAGAGGCCTTTACCCCGTTGTTTTGCGAGCAGGCGCAGCGCATTCTTCAGTCGGCAGAGCAGCTGCGGCAGATGATTGTCGAAGACATGCCCGCCGAGCAGCATGTCGCGATCATTCGCGAGATCGAGAAGGCCGCGGACGCCGTGGCGAGAAGGATCTTCATTGCCGCGAACCGCACGTTCAACGCTCCGATTGACCGCGAGGATATCCTCGGGCTCGCTCATGTGCTGGACGACTGCGTAGATCTCATCGAGGACACAGCCAAGGGGATTCAGCGGTATGGCGTGCGCGACTTTCCTGCGGAGATGCGGGACATGGGCGAAGCGGTGGTTGAGGCCGCCGCGGTGCTGCAGAAGGTCATGCCATTCCTGGCTTCGATTGCGAAGGACCATAAGGCCATCTTCGCGCTTTGTGAGCAGGTTGGCCAGATCGAAGGACGCGCCGATGCGTCGTTCGACCTTGGACTCACGCGTCTGCGGGCGCAGCTACGGGCGGGCGAACTCGACACGATCGCGTACATCGACCGGAAGGAGCTCTACGAGCTCATCGAGAACGTGGTCGACAAGTGTGACGACGTCGCCAACGCCATACAGTCCATCACCGCCAAGCACGTGTAAGCGTCGAACATCGCTGATCCGGGCACAACGACATGGACGCTGCGGCGCTCGGATTCCCCATCCTCATCGCATTGATCGCAGTTGCGCTGCTGTTCGACTTCCTCAACGGACTTCACGACGCCGCCAACTCGATCGCGACCGTCGTAGCGACGCGCGTCCTGCGTCCGCAAGCCGCCGTCGTTTGGGCTGCGTTCTTCAATTTCATAGCATTCGCGGTATTCGGACTTCATGTGGCGCAAACAGTGGGGACGGGCATTGTGCGCGCCGGCGTGGTGGACGGCAGCGTCATCTTCGGCGCGTTGAGCGGAGCGATCGTCTGGAACATCGTGACCTGGAATTTAGGCATTCCGTCCAGCAGCAGTCATGCACTGGTCGGCGGCCTGACCGGAGCAGCCCTCGCCAAGGCGGGGCTCGCCGCCGTCGTCTACAGCGGATTGGCAATCACGGCGCTCGGCATCGTGCTGTCTCCGCTGCTGGGATTCGTTCTCGCGCAGGTATTGGTAGTGATCGTGCATTGGGCGAGCCGCAATTTGACGCCGTTCGCCGTTGACCGCCGCTTCCGCGTGCTGCAACTCGTTTCGGCGGCGCTGTACTCGCTCGGCCACGGCGGTAACGATGCGCAAAAGACGATGGGCATCATTGCGGTGCTGCTCTTTTCCCAAGGCCTGCTCGGAGCCGAGTTCCACGTTCCCTTCTGGGTGGTGATCAGTTGTCAGGCCGCAATGGCACTCGGAACCTTGCTGGGGGGCTGGCGGATCGTCGATAC
>VBCG01000086.1 GCA_005881895.1 Betaproteobacteria bacterium | reverse complement strand
CGCGGATTGCAGGCGGCGCACAATACGTCGCGTTCAATCCGATATCGGTGCGGATGACGCCGAGCGCGCCCGGCCCGACAAGACGTATCTTCCGTTTGCGCGAGATTGCGACGATTCGGCGCGTCCACGCGAGCGCTTCAGCACGATCGTCTCCTGGCGGCGCGGTCATCAGAATCGCCGCCTTCGGCGCCAATGCGACTTGCGCAAGGACCTCGGCAACGGTTCCTGCCGGCGAAGCGATGACCGCGAGATCGACCTCGGCGCCGATCGCATCGAGCGATGCGAACGCGGGTCGCGCAAGAATGCGACGATGATTGGGATTGACGGCGTAAAGCTCGCCCGCGAACTCTCCTGCGAGCAGATTTTCATACACGACCCGTCCGAGCGAGCCCGGCCGCTCGGATGCGCCGACGAGCGCTACGGAGCGCGGTGCGAGCAGTGGCCGCAAATAGTGATGCATGAAAAATTGTAGCGTTGTCGCGAAGGCTGCTGATGAACACCCCTGGGCTATAATCGCGCCGCCCTCGCGCACGGCGGCCGCTCTCTCCGCCTTTATCCGAACGCGCGTAAGAATTGCGGGCCCGTAGCTCAGTCGGTCAGAGCAGACGACTCATAATCGTTTGGTCGCTGGTTCGATCCCAGCCGGGCCCACCCATTCGAAACCATCTCTGGCAGCGGTAATCCAACGTTAAGTTGTTCGGGAGAACGACAATGGAAATTTTCGGAACGGCGGCGCCATTCGTATGGCTCGCCATCGTCGCATTTGGGATCATCCTCGCCATCGCGTGGATCATCCTGCCGTTCGCGTTGTTCGGCACAAAGCCGTTGCTTCGCGAACTGATCGTTGAGGTAAGACGAACGAATGCGTTGCTGGAGCAGCGCCGCGTGCCGTGATTCTCGTTTTCTGTAACGCACAGATACGTTCATCGTCGCTGGCTTGCAAATTGCACCGTTGATAGGTGAATGCTCTTGCAACCGAGGAATTGCCGCGCAGCGGCATTACTTGTAATCGACATGTCCGTCTATCGTACGCTGCACAGAGGGGTGCCGAGCGAAGTCAACGTCAGCGCCGTTGCGCGACGTGGGGCGAAATCGACATCTTCCGCAACAGAAGACGCGCCGACCGCCGTCGGCGATGACGCGGCCTTCGTACGCAAGGCAGCGCCGAACAATCAACCGTTTCCGGCCACGTTCAAATGGACCGCGAGCCTGCCAAGGGAAATCAGGCCCCTCGCGCTGCTCCAGCAATTTCCGCGCATTGCGAACATGCTGGCGCAGTCGTGGCACGATCCGGCGGCGTTTCGCGAATACATGTTCGATCTCTTGATCGATCGACGCGGGGGCCGCCAGGGTTTTCCACAGGACGTGCGTTCAGAGCTTCTGCGACTTCGCGCCTACTTCGACCACATCGATCCACTCGCCCACACTGTCGGACACCAGAACCCCGAATAGCCGATTCGCGTCGGCGTTTCATTCGTTTCCGCTTCCGTCAGACAACGCCTACTGCCGAATCAGTCGCCGGCGTCTGCCGGCACTCGCGTGATCGCCCTAACGTAACGGTCAATCGCGGCTTGACCGCCCCAGCGTTTCCTGCAATGGAATCGTCCCGGCGAGCCATCCTCGATTCGCCATTTCGCGTTTGGGGATAGGGTCATGCGCAACGCCATTTGCCGGACCGCCATCTTGCTATTGCAGGCGACGACTTTATTCGAAGCGGCGGCACAAAGCGAGTTCGATCCATCGTCACGATCGGCGGATCATGGGCAGTGGATGCCGATCAGCGACGTTCTGCCGGCCGTCGCATCGAATACTCGGAGCGGCATGACGCGGTCGCCGGAGATCGATTGGAGCGGAAGTCGTACGGACCCGCCGCATTCCGAGATTGCTCCGATCGCACAGGGATTTGGCACGGCGCGCACGGCCGCCGACAACGTGAAGGCTCCGGCGAGCGATCCGGAAAGCGCGACGTTGGCCGCCATTAAAGCGCTCCACGAAGAAGTGAAGTCGCTGGAAGCGCGGATTGCGGCGCAAGACGCGCGGATCGCAATGCTGGAGCGAACGCTGGAAACCTACACCGCAAGAAATCGATGAATGTTGTCGGCGTCCATGTTGGCGCCGTCCCCTTTGGCGACGACTTCGCCGCGCGACATCACGACGTAGCGATCGGCAAGCGATTTAGCGAAATCGTAATATTGCTCGACGAGCAGGATCGCCATCTCGTCACCTGATGTCAGCTTGCGGATCGCGCGTTCGATATCCTTGATGATCGACGGCTGGATGCCCTCCGTCGGCTCGTCGAGAATCAGAATTTTCGGCCGCATCGCGAGAGCGCGGCCGATAGCGAGCTGTTGTTGCTGACCGCCGGACAAATCACCGCCGCGTCGCCTCAGCATGTCCTTCAGCACCGGAAACATCTCGAAGATGAACGACGGAACGCCCGCCGATTTCTTCTGCGCGGCGAGCCCCATTTCGAGATTTTCGCCCACCGTCAAACGCGGAAAGATCTCGCGGCCCTGCGGCACATAGCCGATGCCGCGCGCAGCGCGCGCATAGGGCGGCAACGACGCGATATTCATGTCGCGCAACCGGATCTCACCGGAGCGAATCGGCAACAAGCCCATCAGGCATTTGAGCAGCGTCGTCTTGCCGACGCCGTTGCGGCCGAGCAGCGCGGTGCATTTGCCGGCCGGGACTTCGAAACAGACGTCGCGCAGAATGTGGCTGCCGCCGTAATACTGGTTCAAGTGCGCGATGGAGAGCATCGTGCGGGTCGTCATCTGCCGAGAAACACTTCGATGACTTGTTCATCCTGCTGTACTTGCTGCATCGACCCTTCCGCGATGACGCGCCCCTCGTGCAGCACGGTGACGCGGTCGGCGATTCGCGCGACGAAATCCATGTCATGCTCGACGACGACGAGCGTGTAATCGCCGGCAAGCGATTGGAAGAGCTCGGCGCTCCGCAGCGTCTCATCGTCAGTCATCCCCGCAACCGGTTCGTCCAGCAGCAGCAGTTGCGGCTCCTGCATTAGCAACATGCCGATCTCGAGCCATTGCTTTTGCCCATGCGACAACAGCCCCGCCGGTCGCTTCGCTTCACCGGTCAGCTTGATCGTGTCGAGAATCGTCAGGATGCGTCTGTGCGCCGCCGAATCGAGCTTCGCCGTCAACGTCGGCCAAACGCGCTTATCTGCTTTACGTGCGAGCTCGAGGTTTTCGAACACCGTGTGTTGCCCGAATACGGTCGGTTTCTGAAATTTGCGGCCGATGCCGCGATCGGCGATTTCGGGTTCGGAGAGGCGCGTCAAATCAATCGTCTGGCCGAAGAACGCAGTGCCGGCATCGGGGCGCGTCTTGCCGGTGATCACATCCATCATCGTCGTCTTGCCGGCGCCATTGGGGCCGATGACGCAACGCAACTCGCCGGCATCGATCGTCAGCGACAGATCATTCAACGCCTTAAAGCCGTCGAAGCTGACCGAGATCGATTCGAGATACAGAATGCCGCGATGGCTGACGTCGACGCCTGTCGTCATCACGCGGCCGGTGCCTACGCCGCCGCTGCGGTCGCCCGCTCCACTCGACAATAGGCCGATGCTCATGCTCGACGCTTGAGCCACAGGCCGGCGACACCGCGCGGCAGAAACAACGTCACGAGGATGAACAAAAGTCCGAGCACGAAGAGCCAGTATTCGGGCAACGCCTGCGTGAACCAGCTCTTGCCGAGATTGACGATCGCTGCACCGAGCACCGGACCGATCAATGTGCCGCGTCCGCCGACCGCCGTCCAGATGGCGATTTCGATCGAGTTTGCCGGCGACATCTCGCTCGGATTGATGATGCCGACTTGCGGCACGTAAAGCGCCCCAGCGATGCCGCAAATCACGGCGGAGAGTGTCCACACGAACAGCTTGAAGTAGAGCGGGTTGTAACCGGAGAACATCACGCGCGTCTCGGCGTCGCGAATGGCGGTGAGAACGCGGCCGAGCTTCGAATGAACGATCGCGCGGCCGAGCAGCAGGAACCCCAGCAACGCCGCACCGGTGATCGCGAACAATGCCATTCTGGTCGTCGGCGCGGTAATCGAGAATCCGAGAATGCGCTTGAAGTCGGTGAACCCGTTGTTGCCGCCGAAGCCGGTGTCGTTGCGGAAGAAAAACAGCATCGCCGCGTAGGTCAACGCCTGCGTGATGATCGAGAAATACACGCCCTTGATCCGCGAGCGGAACGCAAAATAGCCGAATACGAACGCGAGCAATCCGGGAACGAGCACGACGAGCAGCGCGCAATACCAGAAGTGCTGTGTGAAGCTCCAATACCACGGATACGCTTTCCAATCGAGAAACACCATGAAATCGGGCAAGTCGCTTTGATAGACGCCCTCGCGGCCGATCGAGCGCATCAGGTACATCCCCATCGCGTAGCCGCCGAGCGCGAAGAACAGGCCATGACCGAGCGACAGGATGCCCGTATAGCCCCAGATGAGGTCCATTGCCAGCGCGACAATCGCGTAGCACATGATCTTGCCGAGGAGCGTTACCGTGTAGTCGGAGATGTGCAGCGCGCTCGTCGCCGGCACCACGAGATTGCAGATGGGAAATACGACGAACAGCACCATTGCTGCGACGCCGATCGCGATCCACAGCAGATGCGCCGGAAAGCGCGAGAGGCGCGCTGCCCCCACAGCGAGGTTTAGCGGCACAAACGCGGCCGGCATATCACGCTTCAACGGTGCGGCCCTTCAGCGCGAACAGTCCCTGCGGCCGCTTTTGAATGAAGATGATGATGAAGACGAGCACGGCGATTTTCGCCAGTACCGCGCCTTGCCACGCCTCCAGGAACTTGTTGACGACGCCAAGGCCCAGCGCCGCATAGACGGTGCCCGCGAGCTGACCGACACCGCCCAGCACGACGACCATGAACGAGTCGACGATATAGCTTTGGCCGAGGTCCGGCCCCACGTTGCCGATCTGCGACAACGCGCAACCGGCGAGACCGGCGATGCCCGAGCCGAGCCCGAACGCGAGCATGTCGACGCGCACAGTCGGGACACCGAGCGAGCTCGCCATGCCGCGGTTCTGCGTGACGGCGCGCACAAACAGGCCGAGGCGTGTGCGTGAAAGGAGAACCCACATCAGCGCGAGCACCCCGCCGGCGAAAACGATGATTGCGATCCGGCTCCACGGCAGCACGACGCTGGTCATGATCTCGACGCCGCCGGACATCCATGACGGATTCTCCACCTGGACGTTTTGCGCGCCGAAGATCGTACGCACCGATTGAATCAGGATCAGCGATAACCCCCACGTCGCGAGCAACGTCTCCAGCGGCCGCCCGTACAAGAAGCGAATCACCGTGCGCTCGAGAACCATGCCGACGACGGCCGAGACCGCGAACGCAACGGGAATCGCGCACAGAAGATAGGCGTCGAACGCGCCCGGGAAATGCTGCCTGAAGATGTTCTGCACGACGTACGTCGCGTAGGCGCCGATCATGATCAGCTCGCCATGCGCCATGTTGATGACGCCCATCAAGCCATAGGTGATCGCAAGGCCGAGCGCGGCCAGCAGCAAGATCGTCCCCAGCGAGATACCGCTGAACACGCGACCCACCATTTCGCCGGTGGAGAGGCGCTGCTCGACCGCGCGGAGCGATCGCTCGGCTTCCGCACGCAGCTCGGCATCGCGCTCGACGTACTCGCCGCCCTTTCGCTCGAGCAACGCGAGCAATAATGTCTTTACGCTGCCGCTATCACTTTGCGCGAGCGCGCGCACGGCAGCAAGACGCGTCGCTTTGTCGTTGCTCGACAGCTGTACCGACGCCTGTGTCAGGGCGAGAATGTTTTTGATCTCCGCGTCCGTCTCCGCGGCGAGCGCTGCGGAAATGGCGGGGAGCGTGATTTCGTCGGCGCCGCCCTGCAGCTCCCTCGCCGCCGCCAGACGCGCGGCGCGCTCCGTGGACGAAAGCCGGAGCGCGGCGATCGCCATGCCGAGCTCTCGCCGCAGACGATTGTTGATGACGAGGTCGTCGAGATTGTCGGGTACGGGCTTGACGGTCTTCCCCGTCAACAAATCGACGGCTTCTTCGCCCTTGATCAGATAGACGCGGTCGTCGCCGGTCGTCTTGACGTCGCCATCCTTCATCGATTGCAACAGCGACAGCGCTGAAGGATCGCCGCTTGCCACAATCGCGGCGATCGCGCTCGCCCGCGCGTCACCCTCGCCCAGGGCGAGATCGCGGATCGTTTCGGGGTTCACCGCACCGCCGGCGTGCGTCGCGACGAGCAACATCGCCAACAGGACGAGCCAGCGCGATGCGACGGCAACGCGATCGATCAACGTGTCCAAGTACAGCAACATTTGTCATCCCGGGCGAAAGCGAGCGGCTCGCTTTGCTGTTGGTTCGGTCGTACAGCAGGTCCCTCGGCTTCGCCTCGGGATGACAAATCGGATTGACTGCAACGGATTATTTCTTCTCTGGCTCGTCCTTTTTCTGGTCGTTGCCGGCGATGAACGGACTCCACGGCTGCGCCTTGATCGGGCCTTTGGTCTTCCAGACAACGTTGAACTGGCCGTCGGCCTTCACTTCGCCGATGAACACAGGCTTGTGCAGATGATGATTCTTTTCGTCCATCTTCACGGTAAACCCATCCGGCGCCTTGAACGACTGCCCGCCCATCGCTGCGATGACCTTATCGGGATCGAAGCTCTTCACCTTCTCGACGGCCTGCTTCCACATGTGGATGCCGATGTACGTCGCTTCCATCGGATCGTTGGTCAGCGGCTTGTCCGCACCGGGCAGTTTCTTCGCTTGCGCATACGCGGCCCACTTCTTCTTGAAAGCGTCGTTCTCCGGGTTCTTGAGCGACATGAAGTAATTCCATGCGGCCAGGTGTCCGACCAGCGGTTTCGTATCGACGCCGCGGAGCTCTTCTTCGCCCACCGAGAACGCGACGACCGGAACGTCCGTTGCCTTCAGCCCTTGGTTGCCGAGCTCCTTGTAGAACGGCACGTTCGAGTCGCCGTTGATCGTCGAAACGACGGCGGTCTTGCCGCCACCGGCGAACTTCTTGATGTCGGCAACGATCGTCTGATAATCGGAATGACCGAACGGCGTGTACTTCTCATCGATGTCCTTGTCGTCGACGCCCTTCGATTTCAAGAACGCCCGCAAGATCTTGTTCGTCGTGCGCGGATATACATAGTCGGTTCCGAGCAACACCCACCGTTTCGCGCCGCCGCCTTCCTTGCTCATCAAATACTCGACCGCCGGAATTGCCTGCTGATTCGGTGCGGCTCCCGTATAGAAAACGTTTTTCGACAACTCTTCACCTTCATATTGCACGGGATAGTACAAGAGGCCGTTCGTTTCCTCGAAGACCGGCAACACCGACTTGCGCGATACCGACGTCCAGCAGCCGAACACGGCCGCGACCTTGTCCTGCGTAATCAGTTGTCGCGCCTTTTCCGCAAACAACGGCCAATTCGACGCGGGATCGACAACAACGGCTTCGATCTTCTTTCCCATCACGCCGCCGCTCGCGTTGATTTCGTCGAAGGTCATCAATGCAACATCCTTGAGAACCGTTTCGCTGATCGCCATCGTGCCCGACAATGAATGAAGCACGCCGACCTTGACGGTGTCAGCCGCCAGTGCTCCGGCGCTAAAACCTGCGCAAGACAGCGCCACCGAAAGCGCGGCGCGCTGTAAGAAACTTCTACGTTGCATGAGATGCTCCCCGATTGACGAGTAAGTGAAGACCGCAAGGCCGATGACAGGCGCCGTATTGGTGAGTGCCAACGCGTCGCAATGGTGCCGATGTCAGACATTGCATGACGCATGCCAAAGCACGCCGTCATCGATTAACGCAAGGATTCAAAAGCCGAATTCAGCCGCATGACCTGCGGTGTCGACGTAAAGCATCCACCGACTAGCCACCAAAGCGGTGCGATAGTTCGATCGGTGCACCGCTTTGGACACGGCCGCAACGATCAAGCTTCAGGGCTTATTTCGCACCGCTCTCGCGCGGAGCTTGAGCGCGACCCCGATCGCAATCGCCACGAGCAAAACCGTCAGGAACAGTTCGCGCTCGATCTTTGCTAGATTGCCGACCACGCGCTCCGCTGCCGCACCGAGCGCGTAGCCGACGGTCAGCCAACACGCGGCCCATCCGACCGCTCCCGTGATGTTGAGCGCCAAATAACGCGGCCAAGTAAGCCCGCTCGAGCCAATCACGATCGGTCCGGCGATACGCATGCCGTACAGAAAACGAACGACGATCACCGCCAACGCCGCATTCCGTTGAACGAGACGATGCACGCGATCGATCGCCGGTGCGAACGACGGCCAGCGCGCGAGCAGTTCCGAACCATAGCGACGTCCGAGCGCGAAATAGATCGTGTCGCCGATGGTTCCACCCGCCGCAGCGAGCACCAACAGTGCGGGCCAATAAAGGCGCCCGCGATGAATGGCGAGTCCGGCAAGCGTGACGATTGTCTCCCCCTCGAACAGCGCGCCGATGAACGTGAGCGGGTAGCCATAAGCCTGGATCAGCGCGGGAAGGTCGACGTGCATTAGCGGTCCGCGCCGGCGAGATCGAAAAGGCTCGTCGCGACAAACTCGAGCACCGCGACGTCACGCTGATTGACGAGTTTCCAGCGCCAACGCAAGACGCCGAGGCTCGGCTGCCTTTTCGACCGCCGGGCGTCGAGCACGTGTGCGTGCAACGTCAGCGCATCGCCGGGTCTCACCGGCTCGAGCCACTTCAGATACTCCAGCCCTGGCGAACCGAATGACTCGGAATCCTGCAGCGCCGCCTCGACGGCCAGTCGCATGGCGATCGAACACGTTTGCCATCCGCTTGCGATCAATCCTCCCCAGCGGCTGTCGATCGCCCGCGCCGCATCGACGTGGAACCACTGCGGATCGTAATCACGTGCGAAGGCGACAATATCGGCTTCGGACAACACGGCGGGTCCGTGGACAATCGTTTGTCCCGGCCGAAAATCGGCGAACTTCACGAAAGCTGCCCCGCGACGACGTCTTGGCGCTACATCTTGCAGCCGACCGCAGGATCGCTCAGGTCCTTGATCGCGACGCCGATCGCCTTGTTCTCCTTGCCATCGACTTTGCGCAGATAAAAATCCTGCACGGGGTTGTGCGCTTTCGACAGCGCGAACGGTCCGCGCGGGCTGTCGATCTTTGTGCTCTCCATCGCCTTGATCAGCGCGTCGCGCTTGCTCGTGTCGCCGTTCACCGCCTTGAGTCCTGCGGCCAGCAGCTGTCCGGCGTCGTAACCCTGCATCGCGTAGACATCGGGCTCCGTTTTGTAGGCGGCTTTGTACGCGGCACGAAATGCGTTGTTCTTCGGATTGTCGAGCGCGTCAGCATAGTGCAGCGTGGTCAACAGACCTTGCGCCGCGTCGCCTTGCGCCTCGAGCGTGCCATCGGTGAGAAATCCCGGGCCGTAGAGCGGAATCTTTTCTTTCAATCCCGCCGCCGCGTAATCCTTCACGAACTTCACCGCACCTGCGCCCGCGAAGAAAACGTACACCGCATCGGGCTTGAGCGATGCGATTTCTGTCAGGAACGGCTGGAATTCCACGTTGGGGAACGGCAGCGTCATTTCTTTCACGACCTTGCCACCGCCCTTCTCGAACGTCTCTTTGAAACCGCCGGTCGATTGCTCGCCGGCTGCGTACTTCCAGGTCAGCGTGACGGCGGTCTTGTGCCCTTTCTCGGCCGCCACCTTTCCCATCGCGCGCGCCGGCTGCGAATTGGAAAACGACGTGCGGAAAATGTTCGGTGCGCACATGGGTCCTGTGATCTCGTCGGCGCCGGCGTTCGGAATGATCAAAAGCGCATTGTTGTCGCGCGCGGCCTTTGCCATTGCGATCGCGACGCCGGAATGCACGGTGCCGACCACAACGTCGACGTTGTCCCGCTTGATGAGCTTGTTTACGTTGTCCGGCGCCTTCGCAGGCTCGGATTCGTCGTCGACGCTAAAGTATTCGATCTCGCGTCCGCTGAACTTTCCGCCCGCTTCATTGATGGCGAGCTTGAATCCGTTGGTGATCGCATTGCCAAGCGCTGCGTATGTGCCCGAGTACGGCAGCATGAGGCCGACCTTGATTTTCTGCTGCGCGCTCGCAGGTGCCGTCGCGAATAGCGCCAACGTCGCGCAGAGAGCGCATGCGGCACGCGACACGAATTGACCTTTCATTCGGGTATCTCCTCCTGGTGCGAAATCGTTTAGGCGTCCGCTGCGACAAGCAGCGCGGCGCCATGGCGTCGAGGCTCGCGCATTCTATCTCCCGCGGAGGGCGCAAGCCTCGCAGCATACCCCGGGGGCGGCGGTGGGGCGGCAAGCGGTCAAGCGGACGCATCATTCTTTTTTGAAACGCGGCGGCGCAAACCGATAAGTCGCGGGTGTACGGGAAAGCTTGATCGGCGAAGCCACTCCTGCATACGAATCGCCGATCTTCGCGATCATCGCACGATGCGCGGTGTGAGGATGCGTGAGCGCATCGGATACGGACATTATGGGCGCGCAAGGCACGCCGGCCGCGTTCAGAACGTCGGCCAGTTCTCTGCACTCGAAGGTCGCGAGCCGTTCCTCGAGTTTCTGCTTCAGAGTTTTACGGTTCACCGACCGCGCGCCGTTGCTCGCATAGAGCGGGTCTGCCGGCAGTTGCGCCGCCCCGATTCGATTGCACAACGTGGCGAACTGTCGATCGTTGCCCACAGCGAGAAAAATCGGTTCGCTTGCGGTGGCGAACGCGTCGTACGGATAAATATTGGGATGCGCGTTGCCGGTCCGCGCTGGCGTCCGACCGTCGACGAAGTAATTCGCGGCATGGGGGTGCAGCAACGAAAGTCCGCTGTCGTAGAGCGACGCTTCGACGAACTGGCCGAGGCCGCTGCGCGTGCGTTCCTGCAGAGCCATGAGAATTCCGAGCGCGGCGTTCATCCCGCACACCATGTCGACGATCGGCAGCCCGACGCGCAAGGGACCGCGGTCCGCTTCGCCGTTGACGCTCATGATTCCGCATAACGCCTGGATCGCGGCGTCGTAGCCGGGCAATCCGCCGAGCGGCCCATCCGCGCCGAAACCGCTTATTCGGCAATGGATAAGTCGCGGGAATCGGGCGTGGAGAACAGCGAAGCCCATGCCCCACTTTTCCATCGTGCCGGTCTTGAAGTTCTCGACGACGACATCGGAGTCTCTCAGATGAGTCATCAGCTCTTCGCGTCCGGTCGGTTGCGAAAGATCGAGCACGCGTCCGACCTTGTTGCGATTGAGCCCGAGAAAGTACGACGCGACGCCGTCGGCGAACGGGGGCCCCCACCCGCGCGTTTCGTCGCCTTGCGGCGGCTCGATCTTGATGACGTTCGCGCCGTGATCGCCGAGGATTTGTGTGCAGAACGGTCCGCCGAGGACTCGCGATAGGTCGACAACTTTGATGCCATGAAGCGCGCCATTCGAGTTCATCATCGAAGCTCGCTCCGCGCATGCGGTCGGTACGCATCGAACAGCTGCCGAACTGTTTCAACGCGCCGAACGCTCATCCCGCCTCGGCAAGGAATGTTGTCACCAACTCTTCGGTTGTCTCGAGCCGGTCCGTTTGGAACATGTGACTTGCGCGATCGAGAATCGTGAGCCTGGCGTCGCGTATGGCATGCGCGAGGATCTCGGCGTTCTGCGGCGGGACGAGCTTGTCGGACGTACCGTGCACGACGAGCGTGGGCGCGCAAAGCGCGGGGAGCCGCGCGTGCGATGTCCAGCGCATCAATCCCTGCAGCTGCGCCATGTACCCGCGACGGCTCGGATAGCTCGCGAGACGTATGCCGGTATCTTCGTCGATCAGGCGGCGCGGCGTCGCCGCATCGTAGACGTAAGGCACCATCACCTCGAGGTTCTGTTGCGGCGTCATGTCCGCACGAGTGAACAGCAGCTCGAGCACGGCAGGCTCGGCCTTGACGGACTCCGTGCCGCCGCAGTTCGTCGCGGCGAGAATCAGCGAACGAACGCGCTGCGGATACGCAAGAGCGAATTCCTGCGCGATCATTCCGCCCATTGAAAATCCGAGGACGTGCGTACTCTCTTCGCCGGCCGCGTCGAGGACTGCCGCGACATCGCGCGCCATGTCGTCGATCGTATGGATCTCCGCTTCGACGCACGTGTTACCGACGCCGCGATTGTCGAGTTGAATCACGCGGTAGCGACGCGCGAGGCGCGGCGCGAGGCGAAACCACAACGCGGAACTGCAACCGAGCCCCATGATCAAAACGAGTGGCTCGCCCGCTCCGATGGCGTCCCAATAGATCGAAGCGCCGTTTCGCGCGACGTGGGCCATCGCTATTGCTGGGTCACGAATTTCGTGACGAGGTAGCCGTCGAACGTCTCTGCGCCGCCTTCGCTGCCATAACCGCTCTCCTTGACGCCGCCGAACGGTGTTTCCGCGAGTGCCATGCCGAGATGATTGATCGCCACCATCCCGGCCTCCAATCCATTTGCAATCGTCGTCGCATTGCGCGTCGATGTCGTGAATGCGTAGGCCGCGAGACCGTAAGGCAGACTGTTGGCGCGCGCAAGAACCTCTTCGACCGCGCGAAAGCGAACCATGCCGGCGACCGGACCGAACGGCTCTTCTTTCATCAGCCGGCTGTCGTCGGGAAGATCGGCGACGACCGTGGGCGCGAAGAAATTTCCCGGTAGCTGAAGCGCGCCTCCTCCGGCGAGCACCTTCGCGCCGCGCTCTTGCGCGTCCTCGACGAAGCCTGTCACGGCCGGAACGCGCCGGCGATGCGCGAGCGGCCCCATTTTCGTATCGGGCTCGAGTCCCGGACCCACCTTGATCTTCGCGACCTTATCGAGGAACCGCGCGACGAAGCGCTCGTAGGCTTGCTCCTGCACGTAGAAGCGCGTCGGCGAGATGCAGACTTGTCCCGCGTTGCGAAACTTGTACGGCGCAAGCATGTCGGCGGCGCGGTCGACATCGGCGTCGTCGAACACGATGACAGGCGCATGGCCGCCCAGCTCCATCGTGCAGCGTTTCATCAGCGATCCGGCAAGAGCGGCCAGTTGCTTGCCGACCGCGACGGAGCCGGTGAACGAAATTTTGCGCACGATCGGCGACTTGATCAGATATTGCGACACCTCGGCAGGAACGCCCCACACGACGTTCAGGCAGCCCGGTGGCAAACCGGCGTCGTGGAAGAGGCGCGCCAGCGCGACGACCGCGCTCGGCGCATCTTCGGGGCCTTTGATCACGATCGTGCAGCCGGAGCCGATCGCCGCGGCGATCTTGCGAATCGCCTGGTTGAACGGAAAGTTCCACGGCGAGAACGCCGCGACGACGCCGATGGGCTCGCGCAGCACGAGCTGGCGCACGCCGTCGACACGCGGCGGAATCACGCGGCCGTAAATTCGCCGCGCCTCCTCGGCGTGCCACTCGGCGTGCTCGGCGCAGAACACGATCTCTCCGACCGATTCCGCGAGCGGCTTGCCCTCATCGAGCGTCATGTTGCGCCCGATGTCGTTCGCGCGCTCGCGCGCCAGCTCGCCGACGCGACGCAGCACTTTGCTCTTCTCCAACGGCGACGTGCGCCGCCACGATTCGAATGCGCGCTGCGCGCTCGTCAACGCAAAGTCGAGGTCCTCGCGCGTCGCGTGCGGCAGCTTGCCGATCACCTCGTTCGTGGCCGGATTGAAAACGTCCTGCTCGAAACGGGCGTCGCCCTTGATGAACTTTCCGTCGATGTAGAGGCAGAGATCTTCGTACATAGTGTCTTTGCAAATGGATGAATCGTTCAATGAACGAGAACGATGCGGCCGATCACCTTGCCGTCGCGCAGATCGCGCAGCGCATCGTTCGCTTCGGATAGCGGCCGGCGCGTCACCGGTATGATCGCGGCCTTGCTTCGTTTGGCGAGCTCGACGAGCGCCCGCAGCTCGTCGAGCGTGCCCACGTAGCTGCCCTGGATCGTGATCGGCCGCATCGGGATGAAAGGCAGCGGAATCGTGATGTTGCCGCCCATCAATCCGCAGATCACGATATGCGCGCCGCGCGCGATGGACGCGAGCGCGAGCGTCTGCGTCGCCGTCGCGCCGACCAAATCGAGAATCGCCCGAGCGCCTCCATCGGTCGACTTGGCGATTTGCTGCGCGGCATCGGCCGCATTGCCATCGATAGCGAGCAATGCGCCTGCTGTGAGCGCGGCTTCGCGCTTGCGCGCGTCCACGTCCACGACGATGGCGCCGATACCGCCCAGCGCACGCAGAATCGAGATCGCCGAGAGACCGAGACCGCCGGCGCCGATGACGACGAGCGGCGCCTCGTGAATACGAGCGCCGAATTTTTTGAGCGCGCTGAACGTCGTCAATCCGGCGCACGCAAGCGGCGCGGCTTGCGCGGCATCCAGATCCTCGATGTCGATCAAGTACCGCGGATCCGGAACGAGCACGTACTCGCCGAACCCGCCGGGCCGCACGATTCCAAGCGATTGAGGCTTGATGCAAATGTTCTCCTCGCCGCGTTGGCATGCGGCGCAGGCGCCACAGCCGATCCACGGATGAACGAGGCAACGCAACCCGCGCCGCACGTCGGCGAGCGATCCCGCCGCGACGATCTCGCCGCAAATCTCGTGGCTCGGCGTGATCGGCAGATGAATGCCGCGCTCGGCCAGGGTGAGTCGCTTGCCGCCACCCAAGTCGTAACTTCCTTCCCAAATGTGCAAATCGGTGTGGCAAAGTCCCGCCGCCGTAACGCGAACGAGAACCTCCGTTCCGACGGGCTCGGGAATCGGTCGATCCAAGGCCTCGAGAGGTTCCCCGTGCCGGACAATGCAATGCGCGCGCATGCGCGTTTTTCTCCTCAGAACGCGCTGCCCGCGGTGAATCTGGGCACGCGCTTTTCACGCAGCGACGCCAGTCCTTCACGCACGTCGGCACCGGTGAAACCGAGCATCTCGAGCGCGAGCGACGCATCGAATGCCGGACCCGCCATCCGCAGCCAGTTGTTCAGGCTGTACTTCGTCCAGCGCAGCGCCGTTTGCGATCCCTGCGCGAGGCGCCGCGCAACGTCGCGCGCCGTGTCGAGCAACGCGTCGTCGTCGACGCAAAGCGAAACGAGGCCGATGCGCTCGGCTTCCTCGCCGCGCACTTCGTCGTCGTCGCAAAGCAACAGGTAATACTTGGCCTTCGCCATGCCGCACAACAGCGGCCAAACGATCGCCGCGTGGTCGCCGGCCGCAACGCCCAGCCGCGTATGACCATCGATGATGCGCGCGTTCCTTGCAGCAATCGAGATGTCGGCGAGCAAACCGACGACGAGACCCGCCCCCACCGCGGGGCCATGCATCGCCGACACGATCATCTTCGAGCAGTTGATCACGTTGTAGACGATGTCGCGCGCCTCGCGCCAAACGCGCGCACGCGTGTCGAAATCGTTCGCCATCGCTTCGACGAGCTCGAGGCTTCCCCCGCCCGAGAATCCCTTGCCGAGGCCGCGGATGATGACCACCGATGTTTCGGGATCCGCGTCGACGTCGCGCCAGACATCTGCCAGCTCGCGATGACCCGTCGCGTCGGCGACCGCGAGACGGCCCTCCTCGCCCATCGCAATGTCGAGAATTCCCGGCTCGGGACGGGTGATCTTCAATGTGCGGTAATGCGCGTAACGTTCCATCGTTTATTGCTCCATGAACCGCTCCATCACCGCGCGCAGATCATCGGGCACGCGCACGGGTCGCAGATCCCTTATCGATGCATGCACGACGGTCAGCGTCGCGCGCAGCGATTCCTTGCCACGCGTCACTCCGCGCACGCCCAGCGTGATCGAGCTGTTGCCGATGCGCTTGACGCGCAGGTCGAGCGACAGCATGTCGCCGATCGAATTCGGCGCAAGAAATTCGCATTCGATCTTCGCCATCGGCAAACCCATCCCGTGGTGCTTGACGAACTGCGCGTAGCTCTCGCCAATGCCTTCGTTGAACCAATCCTCAGCCAGTTCGTGGAACAGCACGAAGTAATGCGGATAGAACACGATCCCGGCCGGATCGCAGTGCTGGAAGCGAATGAATTTTTCTTTGACGAACATGTCAGTGGCGCCGGGCCGCCCCAAGCCACTGACTGCGCCCCCTTGGGGGCAGCAAGCGAAGCGAGCGTGGGGGGTGTTTCATCCTAGTCGGGAAGGGCCGCCCCGACCGACCGACCAGCCCCCTGGGGGGCAGCGAGCGGAGCGAGCGTGGGGGGATGTTTCACCTAATCTTCGAGATCGTCTATGAACCGGACGATCGCTTCGAGCACGATCGCCGGCTGGTCGCGGTGCGGCGAATGACGGCAATCGGCGAGCCGCAGATAATCGAAGCTCTTGGCGTTGGTCGCGTTGCGCTCGATCACATCGATCTGAGCCTGTGTGCTGTACTCGTCGTCTTCCCCAAGGATCGCGAGGATCGGGGAGCGGACGCCGGCAAGATCACGCTCGATCGACCAGGACCTGAAG
>VBCG01000013.1 GCA_005881895.1 Betaproteobacteria bacterium | reverse complement strand
GGAAATCAAGACTGCGTGCGTGCTGAACGTTGAGATGCGCGCGGCAAATCGCGACCGGCGCAGCGCAAAATCGATTTTGCGTGAATACGCCGGCCGCGACCGTTCCAGGTTCGGCCACGATCAGCAGGACATCGTCGCGCGTCCAATTCTTGATTTGCGCCGCGGCGGAGCCGAGCGCGATGCCCGGCACCGGCAACAGCGATTCAGGCGTCGGCGGTGTGTAGCGGACAGCCACTCAACCCAAGCGGCCGTGACAGTGTTTGTACTTTTTCCCGCTACCACATGGGCATGGGTCGTTGCGCCCGACTTTTTGACCCGCGCGCACGAACGGCGGTGGCGGCGCAATCGCGACCGCGGTGTCCCCATTGCCTCCGCCCGCGGACGCCAGCGCCTCGTCGTAACCGGCATGTTGATATTTGACATTCGAAACGGGAGGCGCTTCCTCCACTGCCTGCACGTCCTCTTGCGTGCGGACCTGAACGGTGAGCACGACCTTGACGACGTCCGCCTTGATGCGATCGAGCATGTCTGAAAAGAGCTCGAACGCTTCGCGCTTGTATTCCTGCTTCGGATTCTTCTGCGCATAGCCGCGCAGATGGATGCCCTGGCGCAGATGATCGAGCGCGGACAGGTGCTCGCGCCAATGATGGTCGAGCGTCTGCAACATCAGGCTGCGCTCGAACTGACGCATCAATTCCGCGCCGACTTGCTCCTCCCGTACCCGCCACGCGTTCTCCGCAACTTCGAGGACGCGGGTCCGAATCGTCTCCTCGTCGATCTCGGCTTCCGCCTTCAGCCATTCGCCGACGGGTGCCTGCAACTGGTACTCGGCTAGGAGCGCGGATTCAAGACCCGCCACATCCCATTGTTCCTCGACCGACTCCGGCGGGATGCAGCGTTTCACCGTCGCATCGACTTCGCCGCGAATCATGTTGAGAATCGTATCGGCGACGTCGTCGCCCTCGAGCAACTCATTGCGCTGCTGGTAGATCACGCGCCGCTGGTCGTTCGCAACGTCATCGTATTCGAGCAGCTGCTTGCGGATGTCGAAGTTGCGCGCTTCGACGCGGTGCTGCGCCTTCTCGATCGATCGGTTGACGATCGGATGCTCGATCGGCTCGCCCTCGGGCATTTTCAGACGCTGCATGATGCCGGAGAGTCTTTCGCCGCCGAAGATGCGCAATAACGGATCCTCGAGCGAAAGGTAAAAACGCGAGCTCCCCGGATCGCCCTGGCGCCCGGACCGGCCGCGGAGCTGATTGTCGATGCGGCGCGATTCGTGCCGCTCGGTACCGATGATGTGCAGGCCGCCGGCCTTGACCACATCATTGTGGCGAACCTGCCACTCCGAGCGCAACCGCTCGATCTCACGGTCCTTTTCTTCGGCCGGAAGATTCGGATCTTCGCGCATCTTGAGAAGCTGCGGCTCTATGCTGCCTCCGAGCACGATATCGGTGCCGCGCCCGGCCATATTGGTGGCGATCGTGATGACGCCAGGACGCCCCGCCTGCGCGATGATCTCCGCTTCGCGCGCGTGCTGCTTCGCATTCAGCACGTTGTGCGGCATCTTCTCCTTTTCCAGATACTGCGCGAGAACTTCCGAATTCTCGATCGACGTCGTGCCGACCAGCACAGGCTGGCCGCGCGCGTGGCAGTCCTTGATGTCGGCAATGACGGCATCGACCTTTTCCTGGAACGTGCGGAAGATCAGGTCATTCTCGTCCCTGCGGATCATCGGCATGTGCGTCGGAATTACCATCGTCTCGAGATGGTAGATCTGCTGAAACTCGAACGCCTCGGTATCCGCGGTGCCCGTCATGCCGGCGAGCTTGCCGTACATGCGGAAATAGTTCTGGAACGTGATCGATGCGAGCGTCTGGTTCTCGCGCTGGATTGGCACGCCCTCTTTCGCTTCGACCGCCTGGTGCAGGCCATCGGACCAGCGGCGACCGGCCATCAGACGTCCAGTGAATTCGTCGACGATCACCACCTCGCCGTTCTGCACGACGTATTGCTGATCACGGTGGAACAGCGAGTACGCGCGGAGCGCCGCGTACAGGTGATGCATGAGACCGATGTTTTGCGCGTCGTAGAGACTCGATCCCGCCGGGATGAGCCCGGCCTGCGAAAGAATCGCTTCGGCATGCTCGTGTCCTTCTTCGGACAACAAGACCTGATGCGCTTTTTCATCGACCCAATAATCGCCGGGTCCTTTTTCTTCCGCTTGGCGCGTGAGCTTGGGCGCAAGCTCGTTCAATCGGTAGTACAGCTCGACGTTGTCGTCCGATTGTCCCGAAATGATGAGCGGCGTACGCGCCTCGTCGATCAGGATCGAATCCACTTCGTCGACGATCGCGTAGTGAAGGCCACGCTGGACACGCTCGCTCGGGGCGAACACCATGTTATCGCGCAGATAATCGAAGCCGAACTCGTTGTTGGTGCCATACGTGATATCCGCGGCGTAGGCGGCCTGCTTGTCGGCGTGGGCAAGCTGGGAAAGATTGACGCCGACGGTCAGTCCGAGGAATTTGTAGATCCGGCCCATCCAATCGGCGTCGCGCTGCGCCAGATAATCATTGACGGTGACGATGTGCACGCCATTTCCCGTCAACACATTGAGAAATGCGGGCAGCGTCGCGACGAGCGTTTTTCCTTCGCCGGTGCGCATTTCGGCGATCTTGCCGTTGTGCAGCGCAATGCCGCCAACGAGCTGCACGTCGAAATGCCGCATGTTCAGCGTGCGCTTGCCGGCCTCGCGGACGACGGCAAAAGCCTCCGGCAGAACCGAATCAAGCGTTTCGCCGCCCGCGACGCGTGCCTTGAGCGCTGCGGTTTTTTCGCGCAGCGCATCGTCGGTAAGCGCGCCGATCGTGGGCTCGAGCGCGTTGATTTGCGTGACCGCCTGACCGTATTGCTTCAGCAGTCGTTCGTTACGGCTGCCGAAAATGCGAGTGAGGATGTTTGAAATCATTCGCTTTGACTGGAAAGGCCTGAACCGATGGAGCTAGGAGAGGGGACCCCGCTGCCTATTTCGGCGCACATTGGACGTTTTCAAGAGCGGGGAGTTTCGGTCTGAAGGCGCTATTGTGCAACAGCTGCGCCGGCGATCGCTGCAGCAACGCGATTATTCAACACGAACCGGCGCCTGCCCGCGCAGGTCGCGGGCTGTCGGCAATGCCTGTTATCGCCGCTATCGCTTCGCCAAGACGTGCCGAATTCGTGCGTTGTCGAGAAACCGCGCAGGATTCTGCGCGACGCCCTTCAACCGGATCTCGAAATGAAGATGCGGGCCCGTGGAGCGTCCGGTCGACCCTACGCTCGCAATCCGCTGGCCAGCCATCACGAGGTCGCCGGGTCGGACGAGCAACAACGAAGCGTGCGCGTAGCGCGTGACGAGCCCGTTGCCGTGTTCGATCTCAACGAGCTTGCCGTACTCGGGGTGCACATCGGCAAATACGACTTTCCCGCTCGCGGCGGCGATAATGGGCGTCCCCGCTTCGGCTGGAAAATCGACGCCTTCGTGAAACGCGTTTTGGCCGGTGAACGGATCGATCCGGTATCCAAAGTTGGACGAGAACCACGAATCGACGATCGGCAATCGCGTCGGAAGAAACTTGCGATTGGCCGCGTCTTGCACGAGCAGTGTTTCGAGCACGCCGAGCTGGTCGGAACGCGCTTCGACTTGACCGGCGAGACGATCGATCAACGCGGTAAATTCGTCGACGGACAACGTATGCGACGGCTGCGATGAGATCGCGCCGCCGGTGCCGGGGTTCGCGCGTGACAAGAGCGCCGACAGCTCCTGCGGTTTTAAGCCGGCGATTGTCGCGAGCCGCTCACCGACGCCGTCGAGGCGCATCATCCGCGCCTGCAGCTCGCCCAAGCGTATGGCCATCGCATTCAGATGTCCTTGTAGTCGTTCCTGCGTCCGTTGCGCCTCTTCGCGCTGATCGGCGAGGACGATCGCCGATAGCCATGAATGCTGGGTGGCGGTTGCCCATTTGAGCGCGACATAATTGATCAGCATCGCGAAAACAACGAGCAGCATCAGCAACGCAAAACTGCCGCCGAGCCCGTGGCGCCACCCCAGCGTCAAGGTTCGCGCGCGTGCACTGGCGCCGGTAACGAGGATGATGTTCAATTGCGGCCACCTCCAACGATCGTCGACATGCCGCTCCCTGGGTCGATCATGCCGAAGCCGCCTCCCTTGTCCCCGATTGCCGATATCTTCGAGCGCGACTCTCAGATCGCGTCCTGGACCGCTCGCCTGAAACAGGAACAGGCGTTGACCGCCGTGATACGCCGCGAAGTGCCGCGGCCACTGGCCGAACGTGTTCGCGTCGCCGGCGTCCGCGGCACTGTGCTCGAGCTCGCCGTGTCCGCGGGAGCCGTTGCGACGGTCATCCGCCAACGAACGCCCGATATGACAATGGCATTGCGCCGCGAGGGTTGGGACTTTACTGAAATAAAGATTCGCGTGCAAGCGCCAGCCGCCGAACGGCGGCCGGAAAAAAGGCTTTCACATCAATTAGATACTGACAACGCCACGGCGCTGTTCCAGCTTGCCGACCGCCTGCCGGACAGTCCGCTCAAGCAATCGCTCACGCGCTGGAAACGGCGGGCCCGTGGACGCTGAAAACGTCGCCGGACGAAATGCCGAAGAGACGCTGCGCCGCGAACGCCAGCAGAATCACCAGCAAGACGATGACGGTGTATTTCGCGACCTCTACGACAAAGCGGAGGTAGCGCCGGTCGCGCTTGATGCCGTATAGGACCAACGCACCGGCGATCACCGCGAGCGCGGCAAACAACAGAAGCCGGACGATCGCCACGCCAACGAGAGAAATTAGGCGGTCGCAGCGACCCAGCCGTGAAATGCGCTCGGAACGTCGTCGTCCGCCGAGAACGTCTTCAATTCGTACGCATCGGGACGTGCGAGCAGCGCACGCGCGAGCGCGTTGTTGAGCGCGTGCCCCGATTTGAATGCCGTGTATTGCCCAATGAACGGGTGACCGAGCAAATAAATGTCGCCGATCGCGTCCAGCACCTTGTGCTTGACGAATTCGTTGTCGTAGCGCAGACCCTCACTGTTCAGCACCCGTGTCTCATCGAGCACGATCGCGTTTTGCAGGCTGCCGCCCAGTGCGAGACCGGCGGAGCGCATCGCCTCGACATCTTGCATAAAGCCGAAGGTCCTCGCACGCGCCACCTCCTTCACATAGGAAGTGCCGGCGAAATCGACGACCACCTGGCGATTTTCGGACCCGAATACGGGATGGGGAAAGTCGATCGTGAAGTCGAGTCGATAGCCGTCGAAAGACTCGAAACGCGCCCACTTGTCGCCGTCACGCACCTCGACTGGCAATTTGATACGCAAGTAACGCTTGAGCGCCGCCTGTTCGACAATGCCCGCCGACTGCAACAGGAAGACGAACGGGCCGGCACTGCCATCCATGATCGGAATCTCGGGCCCCGCCACATCGACGTGCAAATTATCGATTCCGAGGCCTGCGAGTGCCGACATCAGATGCTCGACGGTCGAGATCGATGCGCCGTCTTTCTTAAGCGTCGATGAGAGTCGCGTGTCGCCTACGCTTTCTGCGCGCGCAGGGATCGACACTCTCTGCGGCAAATCGATGCGGTGAAAAACAATGCCGGAATCCGGCGCGGCAGGACGCAAGTGAAGATCGACTCGTGCACCGGTGTGCAGACCGACGCCGGTCATCTTGATCGCGTTTTTCAGCGTGCGCTGGTTTAGCATGGTTGTCGTCACGCCGGGAAGGGCTCGCGGCGCTGCCCGATTCGTTCGTCGCGTCAATAGCTTAGACATATTTTATCACGGTGACCTCAATCGGCCTGTTTACGCAAGAACGCGGGAATTTCCGACGCGTCGAACGGAGCGAGCCCAGGAGCAGCGGACGGCGCGCGCCCGCGGCGCACGACCGCCGGTTGGTCGAGCTTGTCGTAGTCGACGGCATCGATCATCGTTAGTCCGAGGTTATCGGTTCCCGTGCGCTCGATGATCGTGGGCACGACTTCGATCTTCGGCGGGCGCTTTGCAACCGCGACGCCGCCGAGCCCGGTGGCGATCATCGTCACGCGCAGCCGATCGTCCATTTCATCGTCGATCACCGTTCCGATGATCACCATGGCGTCCTCGGCGGTGAACTCCTTGATCGTGTTCATCACGTCGTGGTACTCCTTCATCTTTAGTCCCGACGACGCGGTGATGTTGACGAGCACGCCGCGCGCGCCTGCGAGGTTGACGTCCTCGAGCAACGGACTTTTCACCGCCTGTTGTGCCGCATTGCGAGAGCGATCGGCGCCGGCCGCCGTCGCCGAACCCATCATCGCCATGCCGATCTCGCCCATGACGGTACGGACGTCGGCAAAATCGACGTTGACGAGGCCGGGATTGTTGATGACCTCCGCGATGCCCGACACGGCGCCGTGCAGCACGTCGTTCGCGGCCGCGTACGCATCGAGCACCGAGACGTCCTCGCCCAACACATCCATCAATTTTTCGTTCGGTATGATGATGAGCGAGTCGACTTTCTTCGTCAGCTCTTCGATCCCTGCGCTCGCGACGCGCTGCCGCTTTCCTTCGAACTTGAAGGGCCGCGTGACGACGGCGACAGTGAGAATGCCGAGGCTTTTCGCAATGTCGGCGATCACCGGGGCAGCGCCGGTTCCGGTGCCGCCGCCCATCCCCGCCGTGATGAACAGCATGTCGGCGCCTTCGATCGTCTCCGCGATGCGGTCGCGGTCTTCCATCGCCGCATCGCGACCGATCTCGGGCCGTGCGCCTGCGCCGAGACCGCGCGTCAGCGTCGCACCCAATTGCAGTTGCGTGCGCGCCGTCGAGCGCTTCAGTGCCTGTGCATCGGTGTTGGCGCAGACGAAATCGACGCCGGTCAAACCTCTTTCGATCATGTGCTCCACTGCGTTGCCGCCGCAGCCGCCGACGCCGATGACCTTGATGACGGCTCCGTCTTCCATTGATTGATCGATGATCTCGAACATGATGGCTCCTGTCTCCTGTCTGGGTTACTGCAAAATGAACCGCTCTCGCTGTGATTACGCCGTTGCTTTACCGTCCTAAAAGTTGGCTTTAAACCATTGCTTCATCCGTTCGGCGACACCGCCGATACCGGCGACTTGTGCGCGCGCCGCGAGCGAGCGCAGATACTGTTCGCGTCCTTCGAGCAGCAACCCGACGGCGGTGGCGTAGCGCGGGCTCTTCACGACGTCCGCAAGACCGCCCATGTAGACGGGAACGCCCACGCGCACCGGCAAATGGAAAACTTCTTCGCCGAGCTCGGTCATTCCTTGCAGCAGTGCCGAGCCGCCGGTCAGCACGATTCCCGATGACAACAATTCCTCGAAACCGCTGCGCCGCAATTCGGCGAGCACAAGCGTGTAGAGCTCTTCAATGCGTGGCTCGATCACTTCCGCGAGCATCGGCCGCGAGAGCTTTCGTGGACCGCGCTCGCCCACGCCCGGCACCTCGATGATGTCGTTGGGATCGGCGAGCTGGCGCAACGCGCAACCGTGCCGGATCTTCAACTCCTCGGCTTCCTTCGTCGGCGTGCGCAGCGTCATCGCGATGTCGTTGGTCACCTGATCGCCGGCGATCGGAATGACGGCCGTGTGACGGATCGCGCCGCCGGCAAATACCGCGATGTCGGTCGTTCCGCCGCCGATGTCCATCAGACACACGCCGAGATCTTTTTCATCGTCGTTCAGAACAGCCTTCGCCGAGGCCAGCGGTTGCAGCATCACGTCGCGGACCTCGAGACCGCAGCGGCGCACACACTTCGTCAGATTCTCGACCGCGGAAACAGCACCGGTCACGATGTGGACCTTGACCTCGAGCCGAACGCCGCTCATGCCGAGCGGATCGTGAACATCCTCCTGTCCATCGATGATGAATTCCTGCGGCAGGATATGGAGGACTTGCTGGTCGTTGGGAATTGCGACCGCCTTCGCCGTTTCGACAACGCGGTCGACGTCGGCCTGCGTCACTTCCTTTTCTTTGATCGCCACCATTCCGCTCGAATTCAGGCTGCGGATATGGCTGCCGGCGATGCCCGTGTAGACCTCGCTGATCCGGCAATCGGCCATCAGTTCCGCTTCCTCGATCACGCGCTGAATCGACGCCATCGTCGCCTCGATGTTGACGACGACGCCTTTCTTGAGGCCGCGTGACGGTTGGGTGCCCATGCCGATCACGTTGAGCGCGCCGTCCGGCGCAATCTCGGCGACGATCGCGGCGATCTTCGACGTACCGATGTCGAGCCCGACGATCAGGTTTTTTTCCTTCACCATCCGACCACCACCGTCTCTAGGCATTTTTTGTTGTCCTCCCCACTCACGATTTCCTCACCGGCTTTTCGCGAAAGCCCGGTACACGCGCAGCGAATCCATTGCGATAGCGCAGATCGACTTGCTCGATATGACGTCCGGCGCGGGCGAGCGCGCCGATCGTGCGATCGTGCGCAGCGACGAAGCGCGCGAGCCGACCGGCGGGATCGTCGCGGCCGAGCTCGATCGTCAGCGTTCCTTGTGCATCCATTGCGCCAATTTCCCAGCCGCCTCGCGGAGAAAGCGTCAACGTCTGCACCGATAGTCCGAGCGGCGCCAACATCGCCGACCATTCGCGATAGCGCGCAAGCACGGTCGCCGATTGCCCCTCCGGTCCGGTGAACTGCGGCAAATCGCCGTCCCAATCGGCGCTGAACACGTCGCCGCGCGCGTCGACGAGCGCCGTGTCGTTCCAGCGCGCGAGCGGTTCATGCTCGACCACGTCGATCTCGAGCCGTCGCGGCCACTGGCGCCGTAACGCCACGCTCCGCACCCATGGCACCTGCGTCAGCGCACGGCCGGCGCGATCCAGGTTCAGCGTGAAAAAAGTCCCGACGAGCTCCTCGCGCACCACCGATTCGAGATGCGCTCCGCTCGCACGGGTGAGCGGTGTCGTGATGACTACCTCCCGGAATGCGAATGCCGGTTGGCGCACGAGCCATCCGAGCGCGGCCCATGCAAGCGAAACGGCCGCGACCACAAAGAGCGCAAGCGAAACGCCGTTCAATTGACGTGCGTCATCCCACATGCGCGCCTCGCAGAATTTCGACGCAGAGATCGGCAAATGCCACGCCGGCTTGCCGTGCAGCCATGGGGACGAGGCTGTGCCCGGTCATGCCGGGCGATGTATTCACCTCGAGAAAAGAGAATGCGCCATCGTCCTTCAAGATGAGATCGAGCCGTCCCCAACCGCTGCAGCCGACGACATCGAACGCGCGCAGCGACACCGTGCCGATCTCCTGTTCTTTCGCCGCGGGAATTCCCGACGGACAGAAATACTTCGTTTCATCGGAGAAGTATTTGTTGTGATAGTCGTAATTGCCTTGCGGCGCTTCGATCCGAATCAGCGGCAGCACGCGCCGGCCGAGAACGGATGCGGTGAGCTCCATGCCGGTGACGTACTCCTCGACCAAAACAAGATCGTCGTGCCGCGCGGCCAATGCATAGGCGCCCGCAAGCTCGCCGTGGTCGACGCTCGTGATTTTCGTGATGCCGATCGTCGATCCTTCGCGTGCCGGCTTGACGATCAGCGGCAGTCCAAGCTCGGCGACGATCTGCATCCAGTCGGTGTTCTCATCGACGATGCGATAGCGCGGCGTCGGAATGCCGCAGGCGAGCCAGACGAGCTTCGTGCGCCACTTGTCCATCGCGAGCGCCGAGGCCATGACACCGCTTCCGGTGTACGCGATGCCGAGCGTCTGCAATGCGCCTTGAACGGTGCCGTCTTCGCCGAAGCGGCCATGCAGCGCGATGAACACGCGCTCAAAGCCGTCGCGTTTGAGCTCGAACAGATCGCGCACGGCGGGGTCGAAGGGATGGGCATCGACGCCCTTTTCGCGCAACGCCCCGAGCACGGCGTTGCCCGAGAGGAACGAAATTTCGCGCTCGGATGACGGACCGCCCATCAGCACGGCAACTTTGCCGAAGTCTTTTGCGGTCATCACTCGGCCTCCTTGCCTCGGCCCAGCATGTGGACATCCGAGCGTCGGCCTCCGCGCACTCGCGCGCCGACGGCCCTTCGGGTCTTCGCTTCGCGCAGCGCGCTCACTGGGCCCCCACGCTTGCGGCTGTCGCCGCTACGCTCTGCCCTCTGCCCCCAAAGGGGGAGTAATTCGCGCCTTGGGACGGCCCGGCCGCGTTCATACGCGCTCCCCGATGATCCGCACTTCGGGTTCGAGGTCGATGCCGGTTTTATCGCGCACCGTGCTGCGCACATGAACGATCAGCGCCTCGATGTCGGCGGCGCTCGCCAGGCCCGCAGGATTGACGATGAAGTTCGCATGCATTTCGGATACGGACGCGCCGCCGATCGCGTGCCCCTTAAGTCCACACGATTCGATGAGACGCGCTGCATGATCGCCGTCGGGATTGCGAAACACACTGCCGGCGTTCGGAACGCCGAGCGGCTGCGTCGCGATGCGGCGCGCAAGGAGCTCCTTGATCCGCGCGCGCGCCGAGGCGATGTTCCCCGGCGGAAAGCGGAACCACGCGGCAGTGAAAAGGCCGTCCGCCGGAGCGCCGTCGTGCCGTCTTACCGAGCGATAGCCGATCGCGTAATCGGACGGGGTCCGCACGACAAACCGGCCATCGCGCTGCAGGACCTCGACGCGCGCGACGTAACGCCACGTTTCTCCGCCGTAGCAACCGGCGTTCATTGCAAGCGCGCCGCCAACGGTTCCCGGAACGCCGGCTAGAAACTCTGCTTCTGCACAAGCGTGGAGCGCGGCAAAACGGGCGAGCTTCGGACATGCGACGCCCGCGTCGACGTACACCAAACCGTCGGCAATTGCGAGAGCCGCGCCAGGATCGTGCAAGATGACGACGGTGCCGCGCACGCCGCCGTCGCGGACGAGCGTGTTGCTCCCGAGGCCAAGCGCCGTCAGCGGCTCGCCGGGAGGCAGCTGACGCAGGAATCCAGCGAGATCGTCACGGTCCGCGGGCAGGTACACAGTGTCGCCGCAGCCGCCGGTTCGCCAGCTGGTGTATTTCGCGAGCGACTTCTGTTCCGCAAGCGCACCGCGCAAGCCGCTGAAGTGGGAATGAACCCCCACGCTTGCTGCTGTCGCAGCTGCGCTGCCCCCAGAGGGGGCGGAATTCGCGCCTTGGGGCGGCCCTGCGGCGCTCATCGGCTCGTGCATCATCATGCCGTCAGTTGTCCCGGCACTTGGCCGATCGATCCGGCGCCCATCGTGAGCACGACGTCGCCATCGCGCACGAGCGCACGAATCGCCGCGGCGATCTCGTCGATGTTCTCGACGAACACCGGCTCGACCCGTCCGGCGACACGCACGGCGCGCGCCAGCGCGCGACCGTCAGCGGCCACCAGCGGCACCTCGCCGGCGGGATAGACATCGGCAAGCACCAGCGCATCGACGGTCGACAGTACGCGGACAAAGTCCTCGAACAAGTCACGCGTTCGCGTGTAACGATGCGGCTGGAACGCCAGAACCACGCGACGCCCGGGAAAGCTGTCGCGTGCCGCCGCGAGCGTTGCTGCCATCTCGACGGGGTGATGACCATAGTCGTCTATCAGCGTGAACGTGCCGCCACTGTCGAGCGTCACATCACCGTAGTGCTGAAAGCGGCGGTCGACGCCTTTGAATTCGGCGAGTGCCTTCGCGATCGCAGCGTCGGCCACACCGACTTCGCGTCCGATCGCAATCGCGGCGAGCGCATTTTGCACGTTGTGAAGGCCGGCTGCGGCGAGCTCGACGGCCAGATTCGGCATGCGTGCCGATGTTGCGGTGAAACGCATGCGTCCACGTACATTGACGACGCCCGCGGCGCGAAGCTGTGCGTCGTCGGCGAGACCGTAGGTCACGATCGGCTTGGCGATCTCCGGCAGCATCGCGCGGACATGCGGATCATCCACGCATAGCACCGCGACGCCATAAAAGGGCAAGCGCTGGACGAAGTCGACGAAAGCGCGCGTGAGCTTGCCGAAGTCATGGTCATACGTTTCCATGTGATCGGCGTCGATATTCGTCACCACCGCGATGACCGGCGTCAAGTACAGGAACGACGCGTCAGACTCATCGGCTTCGGCGACGAGAAAATCGCCGGTGCCGAGTCGCGCGCTCGCGCCTGCCGACAAAAGTCTTCCGCCAATCACGAACGTCGGATCGAGTCCGCCTTCCGCAAGTACCGACGCAATCAAGCTCGTCGTCGTCGTTTTTCCATGGGTACCGGCGATGGCGATCCCTTGCTTCAACCGCATGAGCTCAGCGAGCATCAACGCGCGCGGCACGACGGGAATGGAGCGTTCGCGTGCCGCTTGCACTTCCGGATTGTCTTGCGCAACCGCCGTCGAAACGACGACGGCATCGACACCTGCGACGTGCTGCGCGTCATGGCCGACGGCAATCGTGATGCCGAGGCTTGCGAGCCGGCGCGTGACTGAGCTCGGCGCGAGATCGGAGCCCGAGACGCGATAGCCCTGCGTCGCGAGCACCTCCGCGATTCCGCTCATGCCTGCTCCGCCGATGCCGACAAAATGCACACGCTTGACCTTATGTTTCACGAACGACCACCCAGCTCGACGCAAACGTCCGCGACGCGATCCGCCGCGTCCGGGCGCCCGAGATTGCGCGCCGCGTTCGCCATCGCGAGCGCCTGTTGTCGCGTCATTCGCTCAAGCAATGTCGCGAGACGCTCCGGCGTCAACGCGTCTTGTGCGATTCGATGCGCCGCGCCTGCCGCTGCGAGGAAATCCGCGTTCGCGGTTTGCTCGTCGGCGATCGCGCCGGGAAGCGGGACGACGATCCCGCCAAGACCGACGGCCGCGAGCTCGGCAATGGTGACCGCGCCGCCTCGGCAAACAACGAGATCGGCCCACGCGTAACGCGCCGCCATGTCGTCGATGAAAGCAACGCAGTCGGCGTCTACGTTCGCGCTGCGATACGCTTCTCGTAACTGCTCGAGGTGCTTCGCGCCGGACTGATGAACGACTTGCGGCCGCGCGGCTTCGCCGATCCGCGCCAGCGCGGCGGGGAGCCGTTCATTCAACGCTTGTGCGCCGAGACTTCCGCCGACGACGAGCAGCCGCAACGGCCCCGTGCGGCCGGCGAAGCGCTCGGCAGGCGGCGGCAACTGCGCAATCGAGTCGCGCAACGGATTGCCGACCCACGCCGATTTCTTGGCGTGGCGGCCGGCAAGCGCATTGGGAAAACCGAGAAGGATTCGATCGGCGCCGTACGCGAGGACACGATTCGCAAGCCCGGCGACGGCGTTGGCGTCGTGCAGCACCAGCGGTCTGCCGGTGGCAACACCCATCAGCGCACCCGGAAACGATGCGAAGCCGCCGAAGCCGAGCACGACCGACGGTTGTCTCCGCCGCATGATCGACAGACTGTCGATGCAGGCCGCGAGAAGTGCGTACGGGCCGAACAGCAACGTGCGCAATCCTTTTCCACGCACGCCGCGAAACGACAAACCTTCGAACTCGACGCCATGTTCGGGAACGAGCGTCGCTTCGAGTCCCTCGCGCGTGCCGAGCCAGAACACGGACAAGCCGCGTGCGATGAGCTTCGCGGCGACGGCAAGTCCCGGAAAAATGTGGCCGCCGGTGCCGCCTGTTGTAATCATCACGGTGGCGCTCATGCAGCGAATCCTCGCAACAGGCGCCGATTCTCGTAATCGATGCGCAGAAGGATCGCGAGCGCGACGCAATTGGCGACGATCCCGCTGCCGCCGAACGAGAGGAACGGCAGCGTCAATCCCTTCGTCGGCAGCACGCCCATGTTGACGCCCATGTTGATGAACGTCTGCACGCCGATCCAGACGCCGATACCCCATGCGACGAGTGCCGCGAAGGGACGTTCGAGGCGCGCCGCTTGCCGGCCGATGGCGTACGCCCGATACAGAATCCATACGAACAGCGCGATGACGAACGCAACGCCGACGAAGCCCAGCTCTTCAGCAATGACGGCGAGCAGAAAATCGGTATGCGCTTCGGGAAGGTAGAGCAGCTTTTCGACGCTGGAGCCGAGTCCCACGCCGAACCATTCGCCGCGGCCGAACGCGATCAACGAATGCGACAGTTGATAGCCCTTGTGCAGCGGATCGGCCCACGGATCGAGAAAGCCCGACAGGCGCTGCAGGCGATACGGCGCAGCGATCATGATCGCGGTGAGCGCGACGGGCAAGAGCATCGCCAGACCCAGAAACAAGCGCCAATCGAGTCCGCCGAGAAACAAAATGCCGAACGCGATCGCCACGATGACGACGAACGCGCCGAAGTCGGGCTCTTGCACGAGCAACGAGCCGGTGATCACCATGACGGCGAGCAGCGGTGCGAATCCGCGCAGCAGCGTTTGCTTCAACGGTTGCTCGGCGTGGATCAACGCCGCCTTGCGCACGGCGTAGCTCGCCGCATACAAGACGACCGCGAGCTTCACGAATTCGGACGGCTGCACGCTCACGATGAAAAGCGGCAACCAGCGCCGTGCGCCGTTGACCGATTTTCCGACGCCGGGAATCAGCACCGCGATAAGCAGGACCAAACCGAGCGCAAATGCCCACGGCGCGATCCGTTGCCATGCCTTCACCGGCACCTGGAATGCGACGAGCGCGGCGACGAGCCCCGCCCCGACGAACAGCGCATGCCGGACGAGGAAGTACCACGGACGATAGCCGGTATGCGCGCTCGCTTCGGCCATCGCGATCGACGCCGAATAGACCATCACGAGCCCGATCGCGAGCAGCAGCAGGCCGGCCCAGGCCAGCGTGCTGTCGTAGATCAATAGCGAGCTCCGCTCACGCCCGGTCTGCACCGTGGGGCGGAGCGTTGCCGTCAGGGCGAGCCGCTTACGCATCGGCGGACACCGTCACCGCGCTCCGCACGAGATCGGCGAAGCGCTCGCCGCGCTCGGCATAATCGCGAAACTGATCGAGGCTTGCGCACGCTGGCGAAAGCAGAACCACATCACCGTCGCGCGCGATCGCGAGCGCGCGATCGACCGCCGCGTCCAACGTTCCCGTGGCTTCGACGCGCGCCGATGTCCCGGCAAGGCCTCTTGCAATCAATTCCGCATCCCGGCCGATCAGCAATACAGATCGGCACGCGCGGTCGACCGCCGGCTTGAGCGCCAGAAAGCTCTGACCCTTGCCGTCGCCGCCGGCGATCAGAATTACCGGGCGGCGCATCCCGTCGAGCGCAGCCTGCGTCGCCGCGACGGTTGTTCCCTTTGAATCGTCGATGAACAACACGCCGCGCGCTTCGCCGACCGATTCCATCCGATGCGGCAATCCGCGAAAACGCGCGAGCGCCTCGTACACCGGCCGCTGCAACTTGACGATTGACGATGCGAGCGCCAATGCAGCCAACGCGTTGCGTGCATTGTGGCGGCCGACGAGCGACAGCGCAGACGCGGGCACCAGGAGCTCGCCGCCCCGCGCGAGCCACAATGCGCCGTCGCGCTCGACGAGACCCCATTCCTCTTCCGACAGCGGAACGCTCTCGCCGAAAGTCTGCACGGTGCGCCCCGGCAACCGCATCAGTCGCACGATCGCGTCGTCGCGGTTCAGGATCTGCACCGCTGCGCGCGAAAATATCCTTCCTTTGGCGGCCGCGTAGTCGGCGAGACCCGCGTAGCGATCCATGTGGTTCGCCGTGACGTTCAGCACGGTGGCCGCAACGGGTTTCAAACTCGACGTGGTCTCGAGTTGATAGCTCGACAACTCGAGGACGAAGACATCGGGCCAGCGTTCGCCCGCCTCGTGGGTGGCGAGAGCATCGAGCACCGGCTCGCCAATATTGCCCGCCACGACAGTGCGAAGGCCCGCTGCGCACATCAGCGTTCCGGTGAGCGCAGTGACCGTCGTCTTGCCGTTGGTGCCGGTGATCGCGAGCACCTTCTGCGCTGGCGGCAACGCGCTTGCGAACAGCTCGACATCGCCAACCAGCTCGACCCCCGCATCAACGGCCTCGCGGATGGCGGGCTGATCTTTCGAAACGCCGGGGCTGATCGCGATGAAGTCCGCGCCGTCGAACGTCGACGCCGAAAACGGACCGGATTCGATCGCGATATCGGGTAATTCGCGCGTGAGCTCCGCAGCGCATGGCGGCGCAACACGCGTGTCCGCAACGCGTACCTTGGCGCCGTGCCGCGCGAGATGGCGCGCGAGCGAGAGCCCGGTTTTTCCCAGACCCAGCACGACGGCATTGCGTCCTTGATAAATCATTGTCAAAGTGGTCGCCCCACGCTTGCGGCTGTCGCCGCTGCGCTGCCCCCGGTGGGGGAGCAATTCACGCCTTGGGTCGGCCCGGCGGCGTTCATCGCAGTTTCAACGTGGAGAGTCCGAACAGAACGAGCAGCATCGTGATGATCCAGAAGCGGACGACAACTTGGTTCTCTTTCCACCCTTTGAGCTCGTAGTGGTGATGGAGCGGCGCCATCCGAAACACGCGCCGCCCAGTGGCTTTGAAAGAAGCGACCTGGATCATTACCGACAGCGTTTCGACGACGAACACGCCGCCCATAATGAACAGCACGATCTCCTGTCGCACAACGATGGCAATCGTTCCGAGCGCCGCGCCAAGTGCCAGCGCGCCGACGTCGCCCATGAAAACATCGGCGGGATAGGCGTTGAACCAGAGAAAGCCCAGGCCTGCGCCCGCGATCGCGCCGCAGATGACCGCGAGCTCTCCGGCGCCGGGGATGTGCGGGAAGCCGAGATAGCGCGCAAAGATCGCGTTGCCCATCACGTACGCGAAAATTCCGAGCGCACCGCCGATCATCACCGTCGGCATGATGGCGAGGCCGTCGAGGCCATCGGTCAGATTGACCGCGTTGCTGGTCCCGACGATGACGAAGAATGAGAGCGCGATGAATCCCCAGACGCCCAACGGATACGACATCGTCTTGAAGAAGGGAACGATCAAGTCGGCGCGCGCGGGCAACGCGTTGGCGCCGCCTTGTATCCAGCTGAAGAGCATTTGAATGAAGCGCGCGTTGTCGGGGGCGGAAACCGAGAACGCCATGTAGACGGACGCCGCCAACGCGATCGCCGATTGCCAGCCGAGCTTCGCGCCCGCCGAAAGGCCCTTCGGGTTCTTATAGACGACCTTGCGCCAATCGTCGACCCAACCGACCGCGCCGAAGCCGAGCGTGACGAGCAGCACAACCCATACAAAACGATTGTCTAGATCGCCCCACAGCAACGTCGTGATCGCGATCGACACGAGGATCAGCGCGCCGCCCATCGTCGGCGTGCCGGCTTTCGCGAGATGCGTCTGCGGTCCATCGTCGCGCACCGATTGGCCGATCTTCATCCGGGTGAGCCACGCAATCATTCGCGGACCGATGACGAACGAGATCACGAGCGCGGTCATCGTCGCCAGCACGGCGCGCAGTGTGAGATAGCTGAACACGTTAAACGTGCGGATGCGCGTCGCGAGCAGTTCAGTGAGATAGAGCAGCATTAGTGCGCCCCCGGTCCCGCATCGCCGACGAGCGCGGCCACGACGCGCTCCATCCGCATGAAGCGCGATCCTTTGACCAGAACTGTGTCGCCCGCCGCTCCTTCGCTCTGAAGGCGCGACACCAATGCGTCGATGCTCGCGAAATGCGCGCCCTGCGGTCCAAAGGCCTCAACGGTGGCGGCGGCGAGCTCGCCCACGGCCAGCAGATGTTCGATACCGACTTTGCGCGCGTATTCGCCGATCTCGCGATGAAACGCGGGTCCCATCGCGCCCACTTCCCCCATATCGCCCAGCACGAGCCAGCGATTGCCGCCGGCATTCGCGAGGACATCGATCGCCGCGCGCACCGAATCGGGATTCGCGTTGTAGCTGTCGTCGATCACGCGCAAGCCGCGCGCGCCTTCTCGCATCGATAGCCGGCCGCCGAGTGCACGAAAGGCGGCAAGCCCGCGCGCGATCGCGGTCAGCGGGACTTGCACCGCTACCGCCGCAGCAGTCGCCGCGAGTGCATTGGAAACCATATGCGCGCCGGGGATGGCGAGCGTCAGCGCCGCATCGCCCGCCGGCGTCTTGAGCTCGAGGTGGCTGCCTTGATCGGCGAGCGACACACGCGCCGTCACGTTGGCGCGACGCGCGAGCCCGAACTCGGAGATCGCGGCATTCGCTTGCCGTGCGGCGTCGCGAAACACGTCGGCATATTCATCATCGGCATTGATCACTGCCGTGCCGCTCGCCGGTAGCGCCGCAATCGCATCGGCGTGCTCGGCCGCCACCTCGGCCACGGTGTGCATGAATTCCTGGTGTTCGCGCTGAGCGTTGATGACGACGACAACGGTCGGACGCGCAAGCGCCGCGAGCTCCGCCGTCTCGCCGCGATGGTTCATGCCGATTTCGACAACGGCAAGCTTGTGTGACGCGCGCAGGCGGAGCAATGTCAACGGCAACCCGATCGCATTATTCAAGTTGCCCGACGTTGCAAGCACGCGGTCATTGCCGACCGCCTCGCGGAAGATCGCGGCGACCATTTCCTTCGTCGTCGTCTTGCCATTGCTGCCGCAGACGGCGACGACCGGTAAATCGAAACGGCTGCGCCAATGCTGCGCAAGGACGCCAAGCGCTTTCTGCGTGTCCGCAACGGCGATCAGATTTCCGGAGAGCTCCGCTGCCCGATCGTCGGCGACCATCGCCGCAGTGGCGCCCGCCGCGAGCGCCTGCGAAACGAAGTCATGACCGTCGAAGCGTTCGCCTTTGAGCGCAACGAAGAGATCGTCACGCGCGATCAAGCGGCTATCGGTCGTTACGCGCATGAATGTGGCGGGACTTCCGAGCAAGCGCCCGTTGACGGCATGCGCGGCCGCCATCGTATCCATCATGCCTCGGCCTCTTTGCACGGCATGTGCAAGCCGCAACGCCACCGCGTCGGCCTCGCCTCAATCGCGCGGCGACGCGCCCTTCGGGCCTTGCTCAGCTTCGCCTCGCACGCCGCGCTCATTCGCCGCTCCATTCGGCCAACGCGCTCGCGGCGTGCTCGGCATCCGCAAACGGCATCCGCACGTCGTTCAGTTCCTGATACGTCTCGTGTCCCTTGCCGGCAATCAGCACGACATCGGTGGATCGCGCAGCGCCAATCGCGCCATGAATCGCCGCGCCGCGATCGAGCTCGACGCGGTAACGCCGCGCGTTCGTCTGACGGATCCCGTGCACGACGGCGCGGGCGATTTCCGCGGGATCTTCGCTGCGCGGATTGTCCGTCGTCACGATGATCCGATCGGCCAGCGTCGCAGCAATCTGTCCCATTTGCGGGCGCTTGCCTTTGTCGCGATCGCCACCGCAGCCGAACACGCAGATCAACTCGCCCGTCGATCCGACCGCGGGACGCAACGCCAGCAGCGCTTTTTCGAGCGCATCGGGTGTGTGCGCGTAATCAACGACGACGAGCGGCTGCCCGTCGCCGCCGAAGCGCTGCATCCGCCCGGGCGGCGGCGTCAGTGCCGACAGCGCGGCGAGCGCAGCGTCGAACGCGATGCCGCCATCGAGCAGCACAGCGAGAACGCCGAGCAAATTCTGCGCGTTGAATTCGCCGACAACGCGCGTCTCCACTGCGCCGCGACCCCATGGCGTCGCGACGGAGAGCGCGATGCCGCCGCCGCCCATCGCGATTCCGGTGCCCGCTACATCGGCGCTGGAGAATCCGTACGAAACGACATGCTGGCGGCGGCTTCGCGCGGCATCGATCAATCCTTGTCCGAATGGATCGTCAGCGTTGATCACTGCGGTGCGGAGTCCCGGCCAGGCGAACAGACGCGCCTTTGCCTGACCATAGGCAACCATCGTCCCGTGGTAGTCCAGATGATCGCGCGAAAGATTGGTGAACAACGCGGTATCGAACGCGACCCCGTTCACGCGACCTTGATCGAGCCCGTGGGACGACACTTCCATCGCGACCAACGCGACGCCGGCATCGCGAAATTGCGCGAGCGTCTCATGCACGGCGCAAACGTCGGGCGTCGTTTGCAACGAAGGCGTGAGCGCACCCACCTCGCCGATGCCGAGCGTCCCCACGAGTGCTGCGCGCCGTCCGCACGCTTCGGCGGCCTGCGCGATCCAGTGCGAGCAGGACGTCTTTCCGTTCGTGCCGGTGATGCCGACGATCGACAGCGCTCGCGACGGCTTCCCGTAAATGGCATCGGCGATCGCGCCTAACTTTTCTCGCAGTCCCTCGATCGGCACCTGCGGCACATTCCAACGTGCTTGCCAGGCGAATTTGGCCGCTTCCCAAAACACGACGCCGGCGCCGCGCAATACGGCATCGTCGATGAACGCGCGTCCGTCTTGCCGCGTGCCGGGATACGCGGCGAATGCAACACCGGGCTCGACGTGGCGGCTGTCGCTCGTGATCCGATTCGGCATCACCGGAAGCGCAGCGAAGAGCGGCGTCGGATCGAACGCGACGGGTTCGGCGGCAAGCAGCATCAGGTTTCTTCGTGAATCTCGCTACCGGGTGGCGGCAGGATCACGTTGTCGACGGGCGCATCGGTGGGAACGCCCAAAAGACGCAGCGCGGCGCCGGTCACATCGGAGAACACTGGGCCGGCGACGTCGCCGCCGTAGTAGCTTCCACCCGACGGCTCGTCGAGCATCACCGCGACGATGAGACGCGGATCGGATGCGGGTGCGAAACCGACGAACGATGCGACATATTTAGCGGTGTACGCATGGCCTTCGAGCTTTCGCGCAGTGCCCGTCTTGCCCGCGACGCGATAGCCGGCGACCTGCGCCTTCGGGGCGGTTCCGCCAGGTTGCGTGGCGAGCTCGAGCATGTGGCGCACGGCGCGCGCGGTTCGCGCGCTGATGACGGGACGGCCGGCGACCGGAGAATCGGTCTTGAACAACGTGACGGGCTTCAATTCACCATCGCTCGCGAAAATCGAATACGCCCGCACAAGCTGCACGAGATTGACCGACAAGCCATGGCCGTATGACATCGTCGCCTGCTCAATCGGTCGCCATGTCTTCGCGGGGCGCAAACGACCCGCGACTTCGCCCGGAAAACCTGTGTGGGGCGCCGTGCCGAAGCCCGTGTCAGAAAGCATTTTCCACAATGTCTCGGCGGGTAGCGACAGCGCAATCTTCGCCGCGCCGACGTTCGACGATTTCTGGATCACCTGCTCGACGGTCAGCGGCCCGGCAGGATGGGCGTCGTGAATCGTCGCGCGGCCGATCGTCAGCGTGCCGCCCTCGGTGTGGATCACCGAATCGGGACGCACTTTGCCGGCCTCCATTGCAACGGCGATCGTGAACGGCTTCATCGTCGACCCGGGCTCGAAGACGTCGGTCAGCGCACGGTTGCGCATCCGCTCGCGAGCGGTCTTGTTGCGCGCGTTCGGGTTGTACGTCGGCAAGTTGGCGAGCGCGAGGATTTCGCCGCTGCGCGCATCGACGATGACGAGGCCGCCGGCCTTCGCCTTGTGGCGCTCGACGGCGGCGTTCAACTCGCGAAACGCCAGGTATTGCAATCGCGAGTCGATCGACAGCGCGAGATCGCGGCCAGCTTGCGGCGCGCGAACCGATGCGATGTCTTCGACGACGTCGCCGCGCCGATTGATGATCACGCGCCGGCTGCCCATCTTGCCGCCGAGCCACTCCTGTTGCGCGAGCTCGATGCCTTCCTGGCCATGGTCTTGATCGCCGGTGAAGCCGACGATTTGCGCTGTCACTTCGCCCGCAGGGTAGTAGCGCCGATATTCGGTCTGCTCGTTCAGTCCCTTGATCTTGAGTGCCATGGCCCGCGCCGCCGTCTCAGGTGCGATCTGTCGTGCCAGAACGGTAAAGTCCTCGCCTGCGGCAGAAATGCGCGCGGACAACCGCTGCGGCGTCGTTTCAAGCACGCGCGCCAGCGCCGTGCGGTCGGCGGGCGTAGCCTCGAACTGGCCGGGAAAGGTCCACAGCGATTTGACGGGCGTCGATATCGCGAGCGCTTCGCCAAACCGGTCCACGATCTGCCCGCGGTGCGCGGGCAATTCGATCTCGCGCGAGAATCGCGCCGCGCCGCGTTCCTGCAGGAAATCGTTGTCGACCCATTGCAGATAGAACGTCCGGCCGACGAGGATGGCGAACAGCAGCGCCAGCACGCCGAACAGTATCGGCGCGCGTGCGCGAGGCAGCGCCGGCGACGACATCGTGGCGCGCGCAGAGGCTGTCCCTCTCACGGCGCACCTCCACCCTTCCCGATATCGACCACCTCGATGCGCGTCGACGGGGGAAGCTGCATCCGCCCCTTCTCGCGAGCAATTTTCTCGACGCGAGCCGGCATGCCCCAGGTCGATTGCTCGAGCTGGAGTTGTCCGTATTCCGTTTCGTACTGATGCGCGCGCGACTCGCCACGCTCTAGCTCGACGAACAACCGGCGTGCCTCGTGCCGCGATGTGACGAGCGAAAGCGCGCACGCGATGAGCGCAGCGAGGAGAACGAGGTTGATGCGCATCATGCGGCGGCGCTCACGAGACGCCGCTCCAGCCGTGCGGCCAATCGGCGGGCAACGGCGCGTCGGTCCGTTCGGCCACGCGCAAGACGGCGCTTCGTGAACGCGGATTGCGCCTGACCTCGTCAATCGAAGGCTTTTGCGCGCGCCCGATCTTGCGCAGCGGCACTTCGGGCAATGCTGACGAACGGAGCGCCAATCGCGCGATGCGCGGGTCGCCGCCGAAAGGTTGCGACGCAAAGGCAATGAACCGCTTGACGATGCGATCCTCGAGCGAATGAAAGCTGATGACCGCAAGACGCGCGCCGGGCGACAGCAACGCCGTGATTCGCGGCAGCGCGGTGGACAGTTCGGCGAACTCGCGGTTCACGACGATTCGAAGCGCCTGAAAAGTGCGCGCCGCCGGATCCTGGCGCCAATCACCACGCGTTCGCGCACCCACCGCTTTTCCGATGATCGCCGCCAACTGTTTTGTCGAAACGATCGGTGCGATCACGCGCGCCGCCGCAATGGCTCTTGCAATCGACTGCGCAAAACGTTCTTCACCGTAATCGTGGATCACGTCGGTGAGTTCCTCTACGCTCGCGCGCGCAAGAAAATCGGCTGCGCTCTCGCCACGCATGGGATCCATGCGCATGTCGAGCGGGCCTTCGAAGCGATACGAGAAGCCGCGCGTCGCATCGTCCAATTGCGGGGAAGAAACGCCGAGATCGACCAGCACGGCGTCGGCGGTGTCGATCCGCCACGCGGCGAGGATTTCCGGCAGCTCGGAGAACCAAGCATGGCGAAACGTGAAACGGTTATCGGTGACGTCGCGCGCTGCAGTTGCGGCGGCCGGATCGCGATCGATGGCGACCAGCCGACCGCGTGGACCCAATGCGGCGAGGATCGCGCGCGCATGACCGCCGCGACCGAATGTCGCGTCGACCACGACGTCGTCCTGCGATATCGACAGTGCGGCCATGGCTTCGTTGAGCAGGACAGGGATGTGCTCGCCATCGGTCATCAAAGCGAGAAGCCGTCGAGTTCGGCCGGCAGCGCGCCCGCCTCGAACGCGATGGCCTGGGCCGTCTGCGCTTGCCACTGCGCGTGACCCCAAAGCTCGAAACGATGTCCTTGACCGACGAGAACAACATGCTTGTCGAGGCTCGCGTAGCCTCGTAATGCCGGTGGAACCAGAATGCGGCCCGAGCCGTCGAGCTCGACATCGTCGGCGTGGCCGACGAGAAGCCGTTGCAGATTGCGGATCTTGTCGTTGAACGACGAGAGGCCCATCAATCGCGCCTGGATGGGCTCCCACGCCTCGACCGGATAGACCAGCAGGCAGCGGCTCGGATCGGCGGTGAGTACCAAGCGCCCGGTCCCATTCGCGACCAGCACGTCGCGATGTCGGGCAGGAATCGCTAGGCGGCCTTTGGCGTCGAGCGACAGGTGCGTGACGCCGCGAAAAACGGGCCCCCGGCCGGCGTCGCCATTGCCATCCGCGCTCGTCCCGCGTTCTCCGCTACCCATCGCCACCGGCACCTCCCTGGAGGTCTGAAGTGAGCGCTCATCTCGGCTCTCTTTTTCCCACCGTCAAAAGCGTCGGCGGGCGAGGCCAGAGCACCACTTTGCCCCACTTTTTGCCACTTGCCACCACTATACCCGCTGCGGAGACGAGCGGTCAACGCATTTACAATTGCGGAACAATGACTTATCGCCGTGATTACAACAAGTCGCTTTTATGAGACAAAATAGATACTTAGGATATTATTCGGAAGTGGAATGAGAGACGCCAGGACAGAAAATGCCATTGCTCCGTACGCTCGTTCGATCTAAGAGGATTTTGATAACTGTAGCGCACAAATATGCGAGCCGAATGCGTTTTCCGAAGAAAATCGGTCTTAGAACAAAGTTATGGTCTTGGCATGAGGCGGGGAACGCGCAGCTCTGACCTTCGATTGACTGAGTGGACCGAGCTTGGCATAGAGCAGGTGCTTTCAAGACGACGGCATAGGGCTACTCAGAACCGGCCTCGAAGAGTTGACTTGAGCTTTTGCGCTCGATTTTGAATGATTCATGCAACAGTGATAGCGTCTCCGCGCCTGCCGCGACGGACTTCGATAGGCGAATATCGGGCCCTGTCGTACACTGGAGCGGTGCTTTCGCTCGGCTGTCCGCGGCGGCTTTTCCGCGGTGCCTTTGCGGTGATTTTCACCGAAAGACAGATTGCCGAATCATGTGAGGAGGTTCAATGCGCCGCACCCGCCGCCTGATCGTCGCCATCGCCGTGCTTGTTTCCGGTTGCGCGTTGCAAGACACGCGTTACGATTACTCCCGCCTGGCAGCGGGGCTCGGGGACTACGACGAATCGATCATCGATTGGAACTTCCCGACCTCAACCAGTCAGGGTCCCCTGCTGCCGCCGGAGCGGTTTCGTCCCGTTCGCCCGGCGATCGGCGTGCCGTGGGCGACCAGCGATCCCATGCCGTGGCGCCAAAGCGACGGCGTGATGCCAGAAGCCTCGCACGCGGGTGCAGCGCCGCATGACGCGACACCCGACTGCGCAAGCAATTGCGATAGCGCCATCGCGTCGCCGGACACAACGGCTGCTCGCGTTGACGCTCGCGCTCGCGAGCTTTCACTGCGCCAATAGCGCGGCCCTAGCCGGCGAGAGCGCCGGCACAACACCGAGCGACACCGCCGCATCGACGACGCAGTCCCGGTCGTCGGAT
>VBCG01000085.1 GCA_005881895.1 Betaproteobacteria bacterium | reverse complement strand
CAGGCGTCGACGCGGCACAAGAGCGGCGTCGCTGTGCGCTTTCCGCGCATCCTGCGTTGGCGTACGGATAAACCCGCTGCGGAAGCCGACACACTCGAGCATTTGAAAAGCCTCGCCGCGGGACGTGTACCATGATGCGTTGCTCCTCGCGAGGGGGTTGGGCCGCTGGTGCGCTTGCCGTATAATCCATCGCTTACAGGCGCGTAGCTCAGCTGGTTAGAGCACCACCTTGACATGGTGGGGGTCGTTGGTTCGAGTCCAATCGCGCCTACCATGTTTCAAGAAATCGACACGACGGCGGATCTCGAAAGGAACGGGTTATGACACCGCGAACGCGTACGGAGATCAACTAGCCGCGAGCGCGCGCACGCCACGTCGTCCCTAGCTTCTGACGAAAAGTGCGGCCCGCCCGCACTTTTTTGTTTTCAGGAGCTCCGCCATGCCTGCCATACGATTACCTAACGGCGCCATCAAGACATTTGAAGCGCCGATCTCCGTTGCCGACGTCGCCGCATCGATCGGCCCGGGCCTCGCCAAAGCTGCACTTGCGGGCAAAGTCGACGGTAGGCTCGTCGACACGTCGTACGTCATCGACCGTGACGCCGCCGTTGCGATCGTCACGGAAAAGGATCCGGAAGGGCTTGACGTGCTGCGGCATTCGACCGCGCATCTCCTCGCCTATGCCGTCAAGGAACTTTTCCCCGATGCGCAGGTGACGATCGGCCCGGTGATCGAGGACGGCTTTTATTACGATTTCTCGTACAAGCGCCCGTTCACGCCGGAAGATCTGGCCGCGATCGAGAAGAAGATGGCCGACCTCGCGCAGAAGAACGAGCCGGTGGTGCGCTCGTTGTTGCCGCGCGATGACGCGGTCAAATTATTCGAACGCATCGGCGAGCACTACAAGGCCGAGATCATCGCATCGATCCCGTCGAACGATCCGATCTCGTTGTACACGGAAGGCAAGTTCACCGATCTGTGCCGCGGCCCGCACGTTCCTTCGACCGGCAAGCTCAAGGTCTTCAAGCTGATGAAGGTCGCTGGCGCGTATTGGCGCGGCGATTCGCGCAACGAAATGCTCCAGCGAATCTACGGCACGGCGTGGGCGAAAAAAGAGGACCAGGACGCGTATCTGCGGCGGATCGAGGAAGCGGAAAAACGCGACCATCGCAAGCTCGGGCGCCAGCTCGATCTTTTCCATCAGGAGGACATCGCACCCGGTCTCGTTTTCTGGCACCCGAAAGGGTGGACCGTTTGGCAGCAGGTCGAGCAATACATGCGGCGCGTCTATCAGGACAACGGCTACCTCGAGGTGCGTGCGCCGCAGATCCTCGACCGCTCGCTGTGGGAAAAGTCGGGGCACTGGGAAAACTTCAAGGAAAACATGTTCACGACGGAGTCCGAGAAGCGCGACTTCGCCGTGAAGCCGATGAACTGCCCTGGCCACGTGTTGATCTTCAATTCGGATCTCCGCAGCTATCGCGACCTGCCGCTGCGCTACGGCGAATTCGGCGCGTGTCATCGCAACGAGCCATCCGGTGCGCTGCACGGCCTCATGCGCGTGCGGGGCTTCACGCAGGATGACGGGCACATTTTCTGCACTGAAGAACAGATTCAGCCGGAGTGCACGTCGTTCAACCAGCTCGCGCTCGACGTCTATCGCGACTTCGGTTTCAGCGACGTCGTCATCAAGCTCGCGCTACGACCGGAGAAGCGCTTGGGCGACGATTCCGCGTGGGATCGCGCCGAGAATGCGCTTCGCGATGCGCTGCGCGCCTGCAACGTTCAATGGACCGAGTTGCCCGGAGAGGGCGCGTTTTACGGCCCGAAGATCGAGTACCACTTGAAGGATTCGATTGGCCGGTCGTGGCAGTGCGGAACGATGCAGGTCGACTTCCAGATGCCGGCACGGCTTGGCGCCGAATACGTCGCCGCGGACGATACACGCAAAGTTCCGGTGATGCTGCACCGTGCAATCGTAGGGTCGCTGGAACGCTTCATTGGCATCCTGATCGAACACTATGCCGGCGCGATGCCGTTGTGGCTCGCGCCGTTACAAGCCGTCGTGCTCACGATCACCGATCGGCAGGCCGCGTATGCGGAACGCGTTGCCGGTGCATTGAGAGCGGCCGGTTTCCGCGTCGCGGCCGATTTGCGCAACGAGAAAATTACCTATAAAATTCGAGAACATAGCCTGCAGAAGTTGCCGTACCAGTTGATCGTCGGCGACAAGGAGCTGGAGGCTAACTCAGTGGCCGTGCGTACCCGCGGCGGCGAGGATCTCGGAAGCATGTCCCTGGATGCCTTGCTGGCGCGCCTCCGCGAGGAGGCAGCGGGGCATGGCCGTTTTTTGTCTGTATAGGAGAATCGACACTGGCCCTGGAAAAGCAGCAACGGATCAATGGTGAGATCACGTCCCCCGAAATTCGCTTGGTGGGGGTCGAAGGTGAGCAGCTCGGAGTTGTCAGCTTGGCGGACGCCGTAGCGAGGGCGGAAGCGGCGGAGCTTGATCTGGTCGAGATTGCGCCGACGGCGAAGCCGCCGGTATGCCGGATCATGGATTTCGGCAAGTTCAAATACCGCGAAGCGAAGAAGCAGCACGAGGCGAAGCTCAAGCTGAAGCAGATCCAGGTCAAGGAAGTCAAATTCCGGCCCGGTACCGACGAGGGCGACTACAAGATCAAGCTGCGAAACCTGATCCGATTTCTCGGTGAAGGCGACAAGGCAAAGATTACGTTACGTTTTCGCGGACGCGAGATGGCGCACCAGGAGTTCGGCGTGCGTCTGCTCGAAAGAGTGAGGAACGATTTGGAGCCGTTCAGCGTCGTCGAATCGTTCCCACGAATGGAAGGCCGGCAAATGGTGATGCTGCTGGCTCCAAAAAAGACGTTACCGAAGCATCACTCGAACAAGCCCGAGGACGGTAAGCCGCAAGGCAAAGAAGCCTCTCCCCCCGCCGCCAAGGCGCCCGAGAGCACCGCTGTGGGCAGCAAATAAGGAACCGGCATCATGCCGAAGATGAAAACGAAGTCGGGCGCGAAGAAGCGTTTTCGCGTGCGCGGAGGCGGCTCGATCAAGCGCTCGCAGGCGTTCAAGCGCCACATCTTGACCAAGAAGTCGACCAAGAACAAGCGGCAGCTTCGCGGCCCGACCAGCGTGCATAGCACCAATGCCGCCGCGGTCGCTGCGATGCTTCCTTACGCGTAAAGGAAGCGACACCATGCCAAGAGTCAAACGTGGTGTGACCGCCCGCGCGCGGCACAAGAAGGTTCTGGCGCAGTCGAAGGGCTACCGCGGCCGCCGGAGCAATGTCTACAAGATCGCGAAGCAAGCAGTCATGAAGGCGGGGCAGTACCAATACCGCGACCGGCGCCAGCGCAAGCGCGAGTTTCGTGTGCTGTGGATCGCGCGAATCAACGCAGCGGTCCGCGAGCTCGGGCTGTCGTACAGCACATTCATCAACGGATTGAAGAAAGCCGCGATCGACATCGATCGCAAAGTGCTTGCCGACCTTGCCGTCCATGACAAGGCTGCATTTACGAAGATCGCGGAGCAGGCAAAGGCCTCCTTGACCTGATCCAGTGATCGAACGAAAAAGGGAGGCGCGAAACCGCCTCCTTTTTTTCGGGGATTGATGTCGTATGCAAGCGAATGAGCTCGACCGCATCGTGACAACCGCGCTCGCGGACTTCGCGCAGTGCGACGATCCCGCGTCGCTTGAGAACGCCAAGGCCCGCTATCTCGGTAAGACGGGCGCGCTGACCGAGCAACTGAAAGCGCTTTCCAAATTGCCTGCCGCTGAGCGCCCCGCTGTCGGTGCGGCAATCAACGACGCCAAGGCGAAACTCGAAGCAGCGTTGAATGCGCGGCGCGCTTCGCTTGCCGACGCGAAGCTCGGGCGCGCGCTTGCCGCCGAGGCGCTCGATGTGACGCTGCCCGGACGCGGTCTCGGAATCGGCGCGCTCCATCCGCTAACGCGCACGCTCGATCGCGTCGAGACGCTATTCCGGTCGCTCGGCTTCGAAGTCGCCGACGGCCCGGAGATCGAAGACGACTTCCATAACTTCACCGCGCTCAATACGCCGGAGAATCATCCGGCGCGCTCGATGCAGGATACGTTCTACGTCGAAGGCGGCATGGTGTTGCGCACGCACACGTCGCCGATACAGATTCGCTACATGGAAACGCATGCGCCGCCAATCAAGATCATCGCGCCGGGCCGCGTATATCGCGTCGACAGCGACGCAACGCATTCGCCGATGTTCCATCAGGTCGAGGGACTGTGGATAGACCACGACGTGACGTTCGCCGATCTCAAAAGCGTGCTCACCGAATTCCTGCATCGCTTTTTCGAGCGCGACGACATTCGCATTCGTTTTCGCCCATCGTTCTTTCCGTTCACCGAGCCTTCGGCCGAGGTCGACATGGCGTTCGGCGCAGGGGATTGGCTCGAGATTTTCGGATCCGGTCAGGTGCATCCGAACGTGCTGCGCGCAGTGGGGCTCGATCCGGAAGCGTGGCAAGGATTCGCCTTCGGTATGGGGCCGGATAGGCTCGCGATGCTGCGTTACGGCGTCGACGATCTCCGACTTTTCTACGAGAACGACTTGCGTTTTCTTGCGCAGTTCACGTAGGTCCGACGATGCGCTTCTCCGAACAATGGCTCCGTACTTATGTCGACCCGCCGCTGTCGACACAAGCGCTCGCCGAGAAGCTCACGATGGCGGGCCTCGAAGTCGAAGAGCTGGAGCCCGCCGCCCCGCCGTTCGCAGGCGTCGTCGTCGGCCGCATCGAATCCATCGCGCCACATCCGAGCGCTGATCGATTGCGCGTTTGCTCCGTAGACGTCGGCGCCAACGAGCCACTGCAAATTGTCTGCGGCGCGCCCAACGCGGCCGCCGGCATGTTCGTGCCCTGCGCGCTTGAAGGCACAAGGCTTCCCGGCGACCTGACGATCAGTCGGCAAACTGTTCGCGGCGTCGAATCGCGCGGCATGTTGTGCTCGGCACGCGAGCTTGGACTGAGCGACGACGCAACGGGCTTGCTAGATCTTGGCCCTGCAAATGCTCCCGGTACCGATCTGCGCGCTGCGCTCGCATTGGACGACACGCTGTTCACTCTGAAGCTGACGCCGAATCGGGCGGATTGCCTCTCGCTCGTCGGAATTGCGCGCGAAGTCGCGGCGGTGACCGGCGCTCCGCTGTCGCTTCCCATCGTCTCGCCGATGTCCATCTCGAGCGATGCCAATCGTGCATTACTCGTCGAAGACTCGATCGCTTGTCCGCGCTTCGTTGCAAGATTGATCGACGGCATCGATGCGACGGCGCCGACGCCGGCATGGATCAAGCAACGGCTCGAGCGCAGCGGCATCCGCGCGATTTCCGCGGTCGTCGACATCACCAACTATGTGATGCTCGAGCTCGGACAGCCCCTGCACGCGTATGACGATCGATTGCTCGACGGCGCCGTCGTCGTTCGCTTCGCGCGCGAGGGCGAAACGCTGACCTTGTTGAACGGTCAGGTACAGCGACTCGACGCAGACATGCTGCTCGTGTGCGATGAGAGAAAACCATTGGGGCTCGCGGGCATCATGGGCGGCGAGCACTCCGGCATCGCCGATGACACGAAGCGCGTCTATCTCGAGGGTGCGTTCTGGAATCCGGTCGTCATCCAGGGCAAGATGAAGCGCCTGGGATTCATCAGCGACGCCGGTCATCGCTTCGAGCGCGGCGTCGACTTTGCCGGTTGCGCTCGCGCCGTCGAACGTGCGACGCAACTGATCATTGAAGTTTGCGGCGGCAGAGCGGGTCCCCTTACCGATCGGAGCGGCGCGTTGCCGTCGCGCGTTCCCGTGCGCGTGCGACGCGAGCGTGTCAATCGATTGCTGGGCGTTACGATCACCGAAGAGACGATTGCCGACACATTCACGCGTCTCGGCTTCGCCTACGAAAAAGATGGCGACGATTTCATCGTGACGCCGCCGTCGTATCGTTTCGACCTCGCGCTCGAGGAAGACTTCATCGAAGAGATCGTGCGGCTGTTCGGCTACGACCGCATTCCTGCGACGCCGGCCGCGCATGTTCAACGAATGCTTGCAAGTACGGAATCACGGCGCGCGCCAGCCGCGGTCAAATCACGACTGGTTGCGCGCGATTGGCAGGAAGTGATCACGTTCACTTTCGTCTCGTCGGAAACTGAGTTGTTGCTCGCGCCCAATGCAGCCAAGAACGATGGGCCGATACGCGTACTGAATCCGATTGCCGCGCATCTCGACGTGATGCGGACCACGCTGTTGCCGGGCCTTTTGGAAACGCTGCGCACGAACGTGAGCCGCAAAGCAACGCGTGTTCGTATCTTTGAATGCGGCAGAGTGTTTCGCCATGCCGATCCGGGTTACGTACAACGGATTCGCATCGGTGGACTCGCGTACGGCGATGCGATACCCGAACAGTGGGGATCGCCCGCACGACGCGTCGACATCTTCGACATCAAGGCCGACATCGAAGCGCTCGCTGCGCCGCGGCACGTGACGACGGCGCCGGATTCGTTGCCGTGGTTGCATCCGGGTCGAAGTGCGCGCGTCCTGATCGAAGGCGTGTCGTGCGGTTTCTTGGGCGAGCTACATCCGCGGTTGTCGCCGCATTTCGAGCTCGCGTTTTCGCCTATCGTGTTCGAGCTGGATCTCGAACCGCTGCTTGCTACGTCGGTGCCGATGATGACGCCGGTATCGAAGTTTCCGCCGGTTCGCCGCGACATGGCGATCGTGGTTGACGAAGCGGTTTCCGCGCAGGCGATTCTGGACACGCTCGCTACGGTGAAACCGCCGTACGTCGATCGGATTGAGCCGTTTGACCTCTATCGGGGACCCCGATTGTCGCCCGGCAAGAAAAGCCTTGCGATTCTTGTGCTTATGCAGGATACTGAACGTACTTTGACCGACGCCGATATTGACGCTGCAATGCGGATTTTGGTCACCGCCTTGCATGATCGCTTCGACGCAACGCTACGCGAATAGGGTCTTTCGATGACGCTTACCAAAGCCGAACTGGCCGACCTGCTGTTCGAGCAGCTTGGCCTCAACAAGCGCGAAGCCAAGGACATGGTTGAGCGCTTTTTCGAGGAAATTCGCACGGCACTGGAGGACGGACACAGCGTCAAGCTCTCCGGCTTCGGTAATTTCCAACTGCGCGAAAAACCACAGCGCCCCGGCCGCAATCCGAAAACGGGTGAAGAGATTCCCATCACGGCACGCCGCGTCGTGACGTTTCACGCGAGTCAAAAACTGAAGGCGATGGTTGAAGCAAAGAGCCATGCCGGACTCAAGCCGAACTAAGACAGAACTCCCGCCGATTCCCGCCAAGCGTTATTTCACGATTGGCGAAGTTAGCGAGCTCTGTGCGGTCAAGCCGCACGTGCTTCGTTATTGGGAACAGGAATTCACGCAGCTGAAGCCCGTCAAGCGACGCGGCAACCGGCGTTACTATCAACACCACGAGGTGCTGTTGATCCGGCGCATTCGTGACCTGCTCTACGAACAGGGATTCACGATCAATGGCGCACGTCACCGTCTCGAGACCGAGACGTCCGAACCGCGCGCTGCGGCACGCACGACTCCGACCTTGGTGACGTCGATCACGGCGCTGATTCCGATCGAGCCCTCCGCGCTGCGGCAGGAGCTCGAAGAAATCCGGCAATTGCTAGGTCCTGCCGCGTAATTGCGGCGCGTATAATCGTCCGCTCGGTCGGGGCGTAGCGCAGCCTGGTAGCGCACCTGCATGGGGTGCAGGGGGTCGAAGGTTCAAATCCTTTCGCCCCGACCATAATCAATGGCTTACGAGGCCCGCGCAACGCGGGCTTCTAACTTTTTACGGTTCTTCTAACTTTTCGCATGTTGGACGAGGCACAAAAGGCACTACTCGTTGACCTAGTTGAAGCCGATCGAAGAGTCCGGCGGCAGAAGCGGGAATCATTTTTGGCCATCCAGGTCTTGAATACCGACTTTGCCGGCGCGCAAAT
>VBCG01000084.1 GCA_005881895.1 Betaproteobacteria bacterium | reverse complement strand
ACCGGCGAGCCGGTCGCGGCGGGTTTCTGTCATTGCTCGTCGTGCCGGAGCTGGGCGGCCGCGCCGGTCAACGCATTCAGCCTCTGGAAACCCGAGGCGGTGAAGATCACCAAAGGCGATAGCAGCGTCGGCGTCTACCACAAGACGGAGACGAGCTACCGCAAGTTTTGCAAGATCTGCGGCGGTCATCTGTTGACGGACCATCCGCTGTGGGGCGTGGTCGACGTATTCGCAGCGACGATCCCGACTTATCGGCACGAGCCGCAGCTTCATGTCAATTACGCAGAGACCGTCCTGCGGATGAAGGACGGCCTTCCCAAGATGAAGGACATGCCCAAAGAGATGGGTGGGTCGGGCGAGACCCTGCCGGAGTAGCCAGCTAACGGCGCGTGCAAACGATCACTGCAGCGGAGCTGGTGCTCCAGCCACTCACGGTGGCAGACGCGGACACGATGTTTGGAGTGTTGTCGGATCCGCAGGTCTATCGCTACCTCGACTACGGTGCTCCGCCATCCGTTGAACATCTTCGCGACGTGTACGCCAAGCTTGCGCGGCGGAAGTCGCCCGACGGAAGCCAGCTATGGCTCAACTGGGTGGTTCGCCAGCCCGGCGCGACGCCGATGGGCTATGTGCAGGCTACGGTGTCCCCGCCGGGAACTGCTTGGGTTGCTTATGTATTGTCCAGCAAGTACTGGGGCCGCGGCTACGCTCGTATGGCAACACAGGCCATGATTGAGCATCTGGGAAACGCCTACGGCACGACCCGGTACTTGGCCACGGTCGAAGCTCTGAACCGCCGGTCAATCGGTCTCCTGGAGCGACTTTCTTTTCGCCCTGCTACGTCACAAGAGGCGCAGGACCACGATCTTTCAGCAACCGAGCGTTTGTTCGTGCGGTAGCGTTCGGTTCGCGCAAATGCCTCCGATCGCTTATCGGAGCCAACCCTGCAAGAGGAATCCGAAATATGAAAGCCGTTGCTACGACATTGATCGGCGATGGTCCGGACACCAACGCCATTCCGTGGCTATTGCTGGCGGCAAAGTCCGTCGAGGGCAACGGCGTCTTCGCGAAGACGCAAAGTATGCAGGGGGTGAACACTGTTGGCGGAAAGGCGCCCGCGGTCGGGTGCAATCAAACGCAGAAGGGCAGTGTCGAGCGGGTCGCCTATCGCGCCACGTACAACTTTCACGTTTCGAGACCGTGAGCTCGATTCAAACTTCGCGCGGCAAAGCCGGCAGCACCTTGTCGAGCGTGATGGGAAAATCGCGCACGCGTACGCCGGTTGCGTTGAACACCGCATTCGCGACGGCCGCGTTGGCGCCGCAGTTGCCGAGCTCACCGAGTCCCTTGGCGCCAAGCTCGTTCGCTTTGCCGTCAAACCCGTCAAGCAGGATGGCGTCGATTTCGGGAATGTCGGCATGCACCGGTACAAGGTATTCCGCGAGATCCCGGTTGACGAAAGCGCCAGTGCGCGCATCGACAGTGCCGTCCTCCAACAGCGCCGAGCTCACTCCCCAGGTCATGCCGCCGATTAGTTGGGAGCGCGCCGTCTTGGCGTTAAGGATCCGACCCGCAGCGAAGACGCCCAGCATCCGGCGAAGCCGGATCTCGGCGGTATCGACGTCCACGCCCACTTCGGCGAAGTGAGCGCCGTAGGTAAAGATCGAATAGTTCTTGTAGTTCGGCTCCTCCGACATGGCGGCGATTTCGCCCTCCGCCTCCATGCCCTCGGCGGGGATTTTTCCAATCCGGAGCTTCTCCCGTAGCGCCATGCACGCGCGATGCACTGACGTGCACGTGTTGGACGCGCCCCACGAGCCGCCGGAGCCCGCACCGGCCGGGTAGTCCGAGCGCCCTAACTCGACCCGCACCCGATCGAGCGGCACGCCGAGCGCGTCAGCCGCGACCTGGGCCACGATGGTGTAGGTGCCTGTGCCGATGTCTGTCATGTCCGACTGAACCACGGCGATGCCGTCCGGTCCCATCCGCACCTTCGCCTTGCTGGTCATCTGAAACTGCCCGCGGATGGCGGCCGCCATGCCATAGCCGACCAGCCATCGACCATCGCGGACACTCGCCGGCTTTGCCGGGCGGCGCTCCCAACCGAACCGGCGCGCTCCTTCGCGCATGCATTCGACCAGGCGTCGGTCGCTGAAAGGAATGCCTTCCTCGGGATGGACCTTGGGCTCGTTCAGGATCCGCAGCTCGATCGGATCCATGTTGAGCGCATGGGCGAGCTCATCCATCGCCGACTCGAACGCATGCAGTCCCGGGGCCTCCCCTGGCGCGCGAACATCTTCCCCTCGCGGCAGATCAAGCGCGGTCAGCCGGTGGCGCGTCAGCCGGTTGGGCGCGGCGTAGAGCCCGCGTGCCGAGGTAGCGCTCTGCTCGGCGTACTCCGAGATCGGACTCGTAAACATCGTCACGTCATGCCCGAGAGCGACCAGCCGGCCGTCCCGCCCGGCGCCCAGCCGAACCCGCTGGCTCGTTGCCGGACGCACGCTGACAAGGTGAAAGATCTGCTGCCGGGTCATCGCGATCTTGACGGGCTCCTTCAACGCGCGCGCGGCAAGCGCCGCCAGAATCGTCTCGCCGTGGATCCCGAGCTTGGAGCCGAAGCCGCCGCCGACGTAGGGCGTGACGAGCCGAATCCGCAGCGGATCGATCTTGAGCGTGCTGGCGATGGCCGTATGCGCCTCAGCGAGGATCTGCGCGCTGACATAGACGGTCAGATCATCGCCATTCGGCACTGCCAGGCAGCAATGCGGCTCCATCGGCTGGGAGAATTGATACGGCGTCGTATAGACCTGATCGATCTTGACGTCGGCACTCTTGAACGCCGTGTCGAAATTGCCCACGGCGCTGTCGGTCGCAAGTCCTGCGTTCACCGCTTTGGGGGCGTACGCCTTGTCCAGCCGCTTGGCGAAGTCGAAGTGTCCCGACAGAACCGCGTATTCGACCTCGACGAGACTCGCCGCCGCGCGCGCTTGTTCATAGGTCGTCGCGACGACGAGCGCAACGGGTTCGCCGTAATGGTGAATGTCGGGGCCGCTCAACATCGGGTAGGCGCGCGAGTACTGCGAAGGGATCGACGCGTCGCGGGGGCCTTGCGCAGGTGCATTGCGATAGGTCATGACCATGCGCACGCCGGGCGAACGCTCGGCGCCGGTGGTGTCGATCTGCACGATTCTGCCCTTGCCGATCGTGGCGCCGACGATGAAGCCGTAGAGCGGCTCCCCGACGTCCCAGTGTTCATACGCATAGGTGGCTTTCCCGCTGACCTTCAACGGGCCGTCGATGCGATTGATCGGTTGTCCGGTCATCGTCGCCATGGCCTCAGTTCTCCTGCGCAGCGTGCGCGAGCGTGCGGCAGAGCGTGCGCTTCGCCAATTCGATCTTGAAGTCGTTGTGCCCGCGGCCCGTGGCGCCGGCCATCGCCGCCTCAGCGGCAGCCCAGTACGTGGCCATCGTGGCGGTTCCGCCCGTCAGCGCCGCTTCGGCCTCCTTCGCGCGCCACGGCTTATGCGCGACGCCGCCGAACGCGACGCGGGCGGAAGTGATCGTTCCCCGCTCGGTCGCCACGACGACTGCCACGGAGACCAGCGCGAAGGCGTAGGACGCGCGATCGCGCACCTTTCGGTAGAATTGCCGGCCTTCTGGAGGTGCGGGTAGAACCACTCCCGTGATCATCTCGCCCGTCTTGAGGGCCGTCTCGATGTGCGGCGTGGTGCCGGGCAAGCGGTGGAAATCGCCGATAGCGATGCGGCGGGTAGCCCGGTCGGCATCGAGGAGCTCGATCTCCGCGTCAAGGACCACCATCGCAACGGCCATGTCGGACGGATGGGTGGCAATGCAGGCGTCGCTCGCGCCCAGAATCGCGTGGCCGCGGTTGATACCGCCGATCGCCGCGCAGCCCGAGCTCGGATCGCGCTTGTTGCAGCTCGCAGCCGTGTCGTAGAAGTACGGGCAGCGGGTGCGCTGCAAGAGATTGCCGCCGACGGACGCCTTGTTTCGCAACTGGCCGGATGCGCCGGCGAGCAGCGCTTGCGAGAGGACGGGGTAGCGCGTGCGTACGCGTATGTCGGCGGCGACGTCGGAGTTCGTCGCTTGAGCGCCGATGCGCATTCCGCCGTCTGGCTCTTCCTTGATGTCCTTCAACGGCAGCCGGCTGATGTCGACCAAATGGATCGGCCGTTCGATCTCGAGCTTCATCAGATCGAGCAGGTTGGTGCCGCCGCTGATGAATTTGGCGCCGGCTTTGGATACGGCAGCGACTGCGGCCTCCGGGTCAATCGCTCGTTCGTAGGTGAACGGTCTCATCCGCGATCTCCCTCCGCGACATCGCGAATCGCCGCGATGATGTTCGGATAGGCGGCGCACCGGCAGATATTGCCGCTCATCCGTTCGCGGATCTCCGCGTCGGTCAACGCCGTCGTCTGGGCGGCGACATCGGCGGTGGCGTGGCTGGGCCAACCGGCCTTCGCTTCGGCGAGCATGCCGATCGCCGAACAGATCTGGCCGGGGGTGCAATAGCCGCATTGGAAGCCATCGCGCAGAACAAAGGCGGCTTGCATCGGGTGCAGGGCGTCCGGCGAACCCAGGCCTTCGATCGTCACGATCTCGTCGTCGGCGTGCATGACGGCGAGCGTCAGGCACGAGTTGATGCGCCGGCCGTTGATCAGCACCGTGCAGGCACCGCACTGCCCATGATCGCAGCCCTTTTTAGTGCCCGTGAGATGGAGATGCTCGCGCAGCGCGTCGAGCAGCGATGTACGCGGGTCCAGCTCGAGTTGTCTCACGCGGCCGTTGACGGTCAGCGCGACTTTCGCATTTTCCGTCGCGTTCTCGGCATTTTTCGTATCGCCAACGGTGGATAGGCTCATGACCGGCTCGCTTTCTTATTAGAGCGTCACGTCGTTGACGGACCTTGACGCCCAAAAAATGTTCCACGGCGCGGGGCTGGAAATAAGTGCCGACCGTTGCGCTATACGAAGAGCGCGAACACGAATATCCCAACCATCGTAAGCACGATCGCAACTTTTGCGACGGTGCCAAGCAATAGCCCGATCCATGTCGCGATGCCCGCCTCGCCTGCCCGGCGCACGTCGCGTTGCACGAGGTACTCGCCGATTGCGGCGCCGACTAGCGGCATGAAAAGCAGCCCCCACAAGCCGCTGAAAATTCCCGCGACAGTGCCAATCGCCGCGCCGATGATCGCTTGGCGGCTCGCGCCGGCGCGCTTCGCGCCCAACGCGGCGGCAACGTAGTCGACCGCCGTAGCCATTGCGGTTAACGCGGCGAGAAGCAGCAGCAGCCACACAGGGATACGCGCGAAGTCGTCGATCCACGCAGCGAGCGCGATGCCGCCGAAAACCAGAATGGCCCCGGGCAGCGCGGGCAGGACGGTGCCTGCGACGCCGATCACGATCAGCACGATTGCTGCAATCCAGAGCATCGCGGTCATCGCCGTTGTGCTACGGTCTCACGACAGTAGGTCCCCTTTTGGGGTGGCCGTGAATCGAAGCGTCGTTACCCGCAAGCTCGCCGCGATCCTGATCGCCGATGTCGTCGGCTTCAGTCGACACATGGAACGCGATGATGGTGGAACGTTTGCGCGGCTGCGCGAAATCCGCGAACGCATCGTGGATCCGAAGATTGCCGAACAGGGCGGTCGGGTGGTCAAAACTGCCGGCGATGGGATGTTGCTTGAATTCGGCAGCGCGGATGCGGCGCTCCGCTGCGCGATTGATGTGCAACGGGCGATGCAAGCGGACAATCAGTCGAAGCCGTCGGACCAGCGGATCGAGTTCCGCATCGGCATCAACCTGGGCGACATCATTGTCGACGGCAACGATATCGCGGGCGACGGTGTCAACGTTGCGTCGCGACTGGAAGCGCTCGCCGAACCAGGCGGAATCTGCGTGTCGTCTGCTGTGCGCGAGCAGGTGCATGGGAGCCTCGATGTGGGATTCGACGACATCGGCGAGCAGCAGGTCAAGAACATCATGCGGCCGATTCGCGTGTTTGCCGTTGCATTGGACTCGACGGCGGCGTCACATTCTGCAGGCGATCAAACGAAGCGCACGGCAGCGCGTAACGGGAATGCTTCGCGCGCGTCAACGCGCCAAGCATTGCTCCACCCGCGATCCGCATGGGCAGCTGCGCTCCTCGCGCTAATTGCCATCGGGTTGGGCGCGTTTTGGTGGAATGCGCGCGCACCGAACGCGGCGGGACCGCCGGCCATGTCCGTTGGCGTGTTGCCGCTGGCTGCTCCGGCTGGAAATGCTTCAACTACGCAACGGGCGGAGTCGTTGACTCACGACCTTTCCGCACAATTGGCGCGAGCCGATGTGGCTATTCGTGTCATCCCTATGACGGCGAGGCAAGGGAGCCCGAGGAATTCGGGCGACGTTGCGCCGGCGCTCAATGCTCGATATGTCTTGGAAGGAGACGTACAGCCACGGCGAGAGCTGTCTGAGATTCGCTTGCGCTTAGTCAACGCCACTTCCGGGGAGCAAATCTGGAATGAAATCGTGTCGCTGAAGGAACCGGCGATTGCCGCCGAACAGATGCGCCTGTTGCGGACAGCGATGGAGCACCTTCGAGGCCGATTGTTCGAAGTGGAGATTGGACGCGCTATCGCGGAGCCAACACGCGCCACAACTGCGATGGACTACGTGCTGCGTGCGCAGGCGATAGACAATGCAGACAAATCGCTGGACCGATTGCGCCGGCAAGAGGCGCTGTACGAGGAAGGCCTGCGGCGCGACCCCGATCTCGTACCGGCGTTGCTTGGCGTCTATAGCGTGCTCGATGGGCAGCTGGATGTCGATTCGAATGTCGATCGCGCGCAGCTCGTTCGACGGATGGACGAGGTGACGAGCAGGGCCGTGAATCTGAATCGAACCGCACCAGAGACTTGGAGGGCGCGCGCTGGCGCGCTGATGTTCATGGGTCGGTGGGACGCGGCGCTCGAAGCCGATGCAAGAGCTATCCAACTTGATCCCGATGCCGCCTGGCTGATAGCTAGTCACGCCTGGTTGATGTCAATGGCCGGTCGGCCCGCAGAGGCCGTGACCCTCGTCGCGCAGGCGGTTGCGATGGACCCGCCAGGCTCCTGGTGGACGATTCGCGTTGGATGCGAGGCGCATCTGCTGCTCGGGCAATACGATCAAGCGATCGCGGCATGCGAGAGAGCGACAGGCCACGCCGGTGACGAATTCGACATCGCCTATTTTCTTGCGGCTGCGTATGCCCATACCGGAGCCACGGCGAGGGCCGCTCAGGAGACGGCTAAGATCCTGCGCGGATCCCCCGGCTTCACGATAGCGAAGCTCAGGGCCAAGGGCTATTCAATAAATCCAGAGTACATGCGACTGGCCGAAGCGCACTGGTACACCGGACTTCGCAAAGCCGGCATCCCCGAGCAATAGTCGACTGAAAATGCGCGTCCACGCATGAATACCGACACCGTTTCCCGAAGACTCGCTGCGATCGTCATCGCCGACGTCGTCGGATACAGCCGGCACATGGAGCGCGACGACACCGGCACCTTCGCGCGCCTGCGCTCGATCCGCGATGAGGTGGTCGATCCTGCCATCATCTCGCACGGCGGGCGCATCGTGAAGACCGCGGGCGATGGACTCCTCGCCGAATTCACGAACGCGCTGGCGGCGTTGCGCGCCTCGATCCAGATCCAAAAGGAAATGGCAGCGCGTAACCAGCAGCATTCCGGCGCCGATCGCCTCGAGTACCGGATCGGCGTCAATCTCGGCGACATCATGGTTGACGCGAACGACATTGCGGGCGACGGCGTCAATATCGCATCGCGACTCGAGTCATTGGCGAAACCGGGCGGGATCTGCGTGTCGAGCGCCGTGCGCGAGCAACTGCACGGCCAGATGGATATGGCATTCATCGACATCGGCGAACAACAGGTCAAG
>VBCG01000012.1 GCA_005881895.1 Betaproteobacteria bacterium | reverse complement strand
TGGCGAGCAGATGCACGCCGGACCAGACGAGGAGCCCTATCAGCATTGGATGGCTGAGTGTCTGCCGCAGATAGCCGCGCATGTTCGCCGCCGCAAAAAGAACGAACGCAACGGTCATCGCATAAGGCGCGACGGCAATCGCCGCCGGCAGCGGAGCGAAAAGTTGATCGCCGCGCTCCGCCTTTGCGTAACCGATGATGATCAGCGCCAGGCCGGCGAATGAGACGAGCGAGAAGAGACCTTTGTAGCGTCCTTCGCCCCATCGGGACGCGAGTCCGCCGCGAACACCCGGAAACGCAGGCAATAAGTGAATGCCCAGAAAGAGGATGAGACCGACGACGAGGGTGGCCATGGGTACGTCGAGGATGAGGTAAGGATGTCTTTGAATCGGCGGCCGCGGCCGGCAAGCCCGCGCCGCGGCGAGCGACAGCGTAGCGCAGAATGCATGGCCGCCACAATGAGCGTCGGATGAGCCATTGCCGCCCGATCATTTCAGCTAAGATTTCGCCGTTTGCCGACTCGTCGCCCTGTACGACAATGGATAACGCAACATTCACCGCCGAGCTCGATGCGCATCGCCGCTATCTGCTTCGCGTCGCTCATTTGCAGCTTCGCGACGCCGATCTCGCGGAAGACGTCGTGCAGGAAACGCTCGTCGCCGCGCTGAGCGCGCAGGCGGGATTCACCGGCAAGTCGAGCGTGAAGACATGGCTCACCGGGATTCTGAAGCACAAGATCGTCGACGCCATCCGCCAGAAGCAGCGGCAGCCGATCATCCAGGCGTCGTTCGACGATGAAACCGATCTCGACGACTTTGATCCGCTGTTCAAGGACAACGGCGGCTGGGCGGCGCCGCCGGCGGATTGGGGCGACCCGGAAAATGCGCTGTCGCGGCAGCAGTTCTTCGACATCATGGAGCTCTGCCTCGAAAAGCTGCCGCCCAACACGGCCCGCGTATTCATGATGCGCGAGGTCATGGAGCTCGAATCCGACGAGATTTGTAAGGAATTGACGATTACGGCGAATAACCTGTGGGTCATCCTGTATCGGGCCAGGATGGCGCTAAGGCAATGTTTGGAGCAGAACTGGTTCGCGGGCCAGGGGCGCGGTTAGCTCGAGGAATTCCGCACCCCGACGCACGAACCGACATGAAATCGATCAAACACCTCCTGGGACACTGGTTGTCGTGCAAAGATGCGAGCCGTGTCGTTTCGCAGGCACAGGAGCGTTCGCTTTCGGCATTCGAGCGCTGGAGACTGCGGATGCATCTCGCGGTCTGCGACAAGTGCACGCGCTTCGAGCGGCAACTTCAGTTCATGCGCGAGGCGCTGCGCAGATATCGATCCTAACTACCATCACACGCTCGAGTCGAATGGAAGTCATTGTTAACGGCGCGACGCGCATCGTTGAAGCGTCAGCCACCGACATTGCGGCGCTGATCCGCGCACTCGGCCTCGAAGGCAAGCGCATTGCCGTCGAACGCAACGGCGAGATCGTTCCCAAAAGCCGCTACGCGGACACGCGGATCCTCGCGGGCGATAAGCTCGAGATAGTGGCGGCGGTTGGCGGCGGGTAACTCGTTATCGTTTTCAAGCGGGGTGAGCCGCTGCGCTTCAGGGCGTCGGGTGGCGCAAACCGTGTCGGCGAGCGGGTACCCCGCGCGGCTTCGTCGTCGACCCAACGACTCCTCGCCGCGCGACCCGCTTTTTCGCCGACTGCGCCACAGGCGCCCTTCGCGCAGCGGCTCACCCCGCTTCCACGCGCAGGTGATGATCCGAAACATCCAACGGAGCGCATTTCGTGTCGCGTGGATACAGACGCCTCGAAACGAAACCCGGCGTAAAATTGCAGGAATGAACGCGCCTTCCGACCCCGCTGCACTGGCTGATCCGCTGATCGTCGCCGGCCGCGCGTATCGCTCGCGATTGCTGGTCGGCACCGGCAAGTACCGCGATTTCGACGAGACGCGCGCCGCGATCATCGCTTCGGGTGCTGAAATCGTCACCGTCGCAATACGTCGAACGAATATCGGCCAGGATGCGAATACGCCGTCGTTGCTCGACGCGCTGCCGCCGTCCGAGTTCACGTATCTGCCGAACAGCGCGGGCTGTTACTCCGCCGACGACGCGGTGCGAACGTTGAAGCTCGCGCGCGAGCTGCTCGACGGACACGCGCTCGTCAAGCTCGAGGTGCTGGGCGATTCGAACACATTGTTCCCCAACGTGCGCGAGACGATGAAAGCCGCGGAGCGACTCGTCGCGGACGGTTTTCAAGTCATGGTGTACACATCCGATGATCCGATCATCGCTCGCGAGCTGGAGCAGATCGGATGCGTCGCCATCATGCCGCTCGCGTCGCTGATCGGTTCCGGCATGGGAATTCTCAATTCGTGGAATCTCCGGCTCATCATCGACCAAGCGCGCGTGCCGGTACTGGTCGACGCGGGCGTCGGCACGGCGTCCGATGCGGCGATCGCGATGGAGCTGGGCTGCGCCGGGGTGTTGATGAATACCGCGATTGCGCTGGCGCGAGAGCCCGTGCGAATGGCGCGCGCGATGCGCCTCGCGATCGATGCCGGGCGCGAGGCGTTTCTGGCCGGCCGCATGCCGCGCAAGCTGTACGCTGCGAGCCCCAGCTCGCCGACATCGGGGCTGATCACGTAGTGGGTGGCAACGAGCGCTAGCGCTATGCCGTCCTCATTGCGCGCGGGCTTGACGCTCGCCATGCTTGCATTTGCGTCGCGTTCTCATGGCATTTCGCTTCCGGCACCGCAAATCGCCGAGCTTTGCGCCAACGCCGAAGATCAGGCGCACTGCGGGCGATTGATCGAAGAAGTGCAATTGAAGCGATTGCCCGGCCTTGCGGTGCGCGACGGCGACGACCTCAAGGTTTCGCTCTTCCCGTCGGGCATGACGATGTTTCGTGACAGCGTCGCAATCAGCGGCGCGAAATCGTTCACGCTATGGGACTACCTGGATTGGATCAACGCCGTCGTGCTGTTCACGACCGATGGCGATCAGACCGGCTTCGTCCTCTTGCAACGCACGAATGGAAAGCAGTACCGCCTGCCGGCCGAGCCCGTCCTCTCGCCCGATCGGCAGCACCTTGTCACCGTCGACGTTTGCGCGAAGATCTGCGACGGCGAAGTCGCCGTCTGGCGCGTGACGCGCGACGCGATCGTCAAGGAGCTTACGTGGAAACCGCAACCGCCGTGGTCGGACGCGAGCGCAATCTGGCTCGACGCCGGAACGATTCGCTTCGACTACGCAATCGGCAGCGAGGAACGACGCAAGCAGGACCGGCGGCTCAACGACCCGGTTTGGTCCCGGTCGCTTCCTTAATCCTCCAAAGCGAAGAACGATGCTGGCCGATACGACGGAGGAGAAGCCACGCCGGCCGATTCGCAGTTATGTGTTGCGGCAAGGGCGGCTGTCGCCCGCACAGCGTCGCGCGTGCGACGACTTGTTTCCCCGCTACGGCGTGCCTTTCTCGACGGAGGTCGTCGACTGGGCGGGCATTTTCGGCCGCCGAGCGCCGGTCATGCTCGAGATCGGATTCGGCATGGGCGAAACGACCGCGTTGATTGCCGACGCGCATCGCGACGTCGACTTTGTCGCGGTCGACGTGCACCTGCCCGGTATCGGCTCGCTGCTGAACCGCATCGACGCGTTCCATCTCAACAACGTGCGCGTCATCCGTCACGACGCTGTCGAGGTGGTGGAGACGATGATGGCGCCAGCGTCGCTTGCGGCGATCCACGTGTTCTTTCCCGATCCGTGGCCGAAGAAACGCCACCATAAGCGGCGCCTGCTGAAGCCCGCGTTCGTGCGTGCGCTCGCGGAACGCCTCGCGCTGCGCGGCTATTTGCACGTAGCGACCGATTGGCGAGCGTACGCGGAGGACGTGCTGGCGACGACGCAGGCGGAGTCGTTGCTCGCGAACACCGCCGAGGGCTTCGCCGAGCGCCCGCAGTGGCGGCCGCTGACGAAATTCGAGGCACGGGGCCAAAGGCTCGGCCACGAGGTATTCGATCTCATTTTTACGCGGCGCTAATCGGCGTTCAGCGCCCTTCTCGTCGTTTTTGCGACCCGTTCGGCTTGCGTAATGCCTGCCGTGCGGCGGGCGTCGGCGAGGGCGATGAGCCGCGTGATCGCGCTCCGCGCAACCTCGCGCGAAAAATGCCGGCTGATGTTCTCGCGACCGCCGGCGGCAAGCGTTTCCCACAGCGCCTGATCGCGATACAGACGTACGATCGCGTCGGCAAAGTCGGTGGCCGTGTCGGCGACCAACACGTCCTCGCCGGGCGTCAGGTGCATTCCCTCGATCGACGGCGACGTTGCGACAACCGGCAGGCCATAGCTCATCGCCAGGTTGACCTTGCCTTTGACGCCTGCGCCGTAACGGAGCGGGGAAATCGAAATACGGCAGCCGCTGAAATAAGAGGTTACGTCGGGGACGTAGCCGGCAACGATGAAATCATCGGCGGCCAGCGCTTTGATCGGCGCTGGAACCAGACTGCCGACGACGATCGTCTTGACGCCGGGTAGTTGCTCGCGAACGCGCGGCAGGATTTCGTGGACATACCACAACACTGCGTCCGCGTTCGGCGGGTGCTGGAACCCGCCGATAAACACCAGACCTTCGCGTTCTTCGAAAGGCTTGCCTGCCGGGAAAAGCTCATGAATGTTCGATAGGACCGTGACCCGCGCGTCAGGAACCAGCTCGGCGAGTAACGTTTGCTCGATCGGGCTCACGACGAGCGTGAGGTCGGCCTTGCGAATCAGCGCGAGCTCCTCGTTGCGTTTCGCGCGCGCCGCCAATTTCGCCGTCGGCCCCCCGCCGAGTTCGGCCAAGCGCTCCTCGCGCAGGAAATGCAGATCGACGGTGTCGAACACGCACAGCGCGTTCGCCGCGAACGCGCGCACGGCGTCGATATGCTTGATCGCGATGTAGTGCCGTGCCATCACGATGATGTCGAACTCGTTGCCGCGTGCATTCAAGAGTCCGGCGATCGAATCGACGTAAGGCGAAAACAGGACTTCGACACCGCGGCGCTGAAGCTCCGATACGTAAGGTTGACGGTATTCAAGGTTGTCGGCGACGAACGTGATCTTGCATTTGAGCGAGGTCAGGATCTCGAGGATGGCGAGCATCCGCAGCGAGCCGGAGTCCTGGTCCGGCGTCAGCATGCAAGCGTCGATGACCAGCACGCGGCGTTGCGCCCAGCGATCGCGCGCAAGCCCCGTTTGCACGCCGTTGGCATGGTGCGCGGAGAGCGCCTGGCCCCACTTGGTCGCGAACGTCTCGCGATGCGCGACCTGGTGCTGCTTGGCGCCGGCCGTTTCGTCCGTCCCCGCCGTCTGCCCCTCGAAATGCACGACGGTCGACAGCGGCTGGTAGAACACCTTGCGACCCGCGGCGCGCACGGCGAAGGCAAGATCGGTGTCTTCGTAGTATGCAGGCGCGTAACGTGAATCGAGGCCCCCGACGGCGTGGAACAAGGCGCTCGGAATCGCGAGGCATGCGCCGGAGCAATAGTCGACTTCGCGCAAATAGTTGTACTCGGGTTTGTTGGGATCGTCGTCGCGTCCGAAATTCCAGGCGGATCCGTCGCGCCATACAATCCCGCCGGCCTCCTGCAACCGGCCATCGGGATAGATCAGCTTCGAGCCGACAAGACCGGCATCCGGATATTGAACGAACACGTCGAGCAGCGCTTCAAGCCAGCTCGGAGTGACGATCGTGTCGTTGTTGAGGAAGACGAGGATTTCACCGCGCGCAAGCTCGGCGCCACGATTGGAGCTTCCGACGAAGCCGAGATTCGTCGCGTTGCGTTCGAAGCGCACACCCGTCACGGGAGAGAGCGCTTGTTCGATGGGCTCGGGCGACGCATCGTCGACAACGATGACTTCGTATTGACCCGCGGTCTGCGCCTTGACACTTTTCAGGCAGGTGAACGTCAGCATCGGCTTGCCGTAGACGGGGATGACGATTGACACGCGTGGGCTGCCGACGGCCGCAAACGCCAATGGCGTGATCGCCTCCTCGACGCGAAACCCAGCCGGCATTGCCGGCTGAAAGACGGGACGCCCGCGCATTTTCTGCACGACGCGGCGCAACAGGGCCTCCGGTCCCTGATCGCTCAAGATCGTCATGGCCAACGATCCCAGCTGCGGCAGCCGACGAACCGCGCGCCAGCGTGCGCGGGTGCGCGCCGTCAAAAGTTTCATGCGATGGCCTGTGCGGCGCATGGGACCGGTGATGCGCCATGCCTTCGACGATTCGATTTCCTGAATCCGCCCCCGCGCCTTCGTCACCTCCGACTCGAGGTGCATCATCTGTGCTTGCGTTGCGCTCGCTTGCAGCCGCAGCGTGGCAATCGAGCGCTGCGCGACCAGCAGACCGGAGGCGAGTTGCTCACGATCGCCTTGCGCCTTGTCGCGCACTGCGCGGAATTCTTCGAGCTGGGTGTTCACGTCGGCGACGCGGCGCTTGAGCTCGAGCCGCGCCTCCATATGGCCGCATTCGACGCCCGCGGTGTACAGCTGCGGCAACGTCAACATCGGCGCTTCGATCTGACCCGCGGTCAAGTGAAAATGATGGTCGGCGAGCGATGGCAAAACGGGTAACGGGCGCCGTTGCCGGGCCCCCGCCGGTAAAGCGGCCGAGTAGAGCGCGAGATAACGAAACGGTTCCATCAACTGGTGACCACGCGCAGAGGTATCGTCGATCCGCGCTCGGTGAGCGGCGATGCGCGTTCGGTGAGTCCCGCCGCCTTCAGCAGTGCTGCGTTCCATTCACCCGGCGGGGCATCCCATGGCACGGTCATCGCGCGCGGATGACCGATGAGCCGCTCCGGGAGCGCGCCGAGGTCGGAGGCAACGATCGGCGTGCTGGAGGCGAGCGCAACACTCAACGTGTACGCGTAGGTTTCCGGGACTTGTGCGGGAAATAGAATGACGTCGGCTCTTTCCGCGGCCAGCAATTGTGCGAGCTCGGCATCCTCGTATTGCCCGACAATCGACAGCGGCACGTCCGGAAATTGCGGCACGGGCTCGGTCGTCGAGCCCAGTACGCGGAACGTGAGTGGAAGCCTGCGCGACTCGGCATCCCGCGCGCAGGCCGCGACGACGTGCAACCCTTTGGCGGGCGTCAGGTTGCCGAGCACGACGACGCGGCCCACGCGCCTTGCCTCGGCAGGCACGCCTTCGGGATGCGGCCAGACATTGATCGCGAGCTCGGGAAAATATTTTTGGATGCGTATCGCGACATCCTGCGATGGTGCAATCAACCGATCTGCGCCGCGCAGGAACGTGCCGAATATCCCGCGCCATGCGTTGATGTCGAGTCCCCACTGTCCCGGCCGCCGGGTGAGACATGCGGCGCAGCCGATCGCGTCAGGCTCACCGCAGTAATGACCATCCTCCGTCACCAGATGGTATTGCGGACAGATCGAAAAGTAATCGTGCAGCGTGCAATCGAACGGAACGCCGACGGCCGCGGGCAACTCGAGTATCGCGCGCGGCAGCCGGTGCACGTGGTGAAAATGCAAGCGCGCAACGCCGATGGACTTCAAGACGTCTGCGAGCAGCGTCATTTCCGCTGGAAACCGGAAATACGCCGAAAAGCACTCGCCTTCGCGTGGCCAGTACAGCTTGACGACATCGTCGGCGGCCGACTCGAGGTAAAGGACCTCCGCGCGCTCCTCGAGGAGCGCCGCGACGTCGTTCATGTAGCGCCGGATTCCACCGCCCCAGGAATGCGATACGAACAACAGCAATTGCTTCGGCAACTCGGAGAGGCGCAGCAGGTCGACGCGACGCGCGAACGCACGGGCTGGATCACGATTGTGCAACGCTTGCTGTTGCTGCAAAAACGCCGGATACAGCTTCGACAATGCTTGCTGCGTTCGCGCCGAGAGTTGCTCCGCCTTCTGCTCACCATACGAAGCGTGCGCGGCATGAAAGACAAAGACATCGCCCGCGAGCAGATGCTGGAATCCGGCGCTGCCCGCGCGTAGACAGAAATCGATCTCGACGCCGTAATCGCTGCCGAGCGGGGCGCCATCGAACGCGCCCACCGCCGCAATGCAATCGTGACGGAAATACAGGCAGGGACCGTGCATTGCCGGCAACGGCTCAGCCTGCCCGGCGTTGGCGTGCGCGAACAGTGCATCGAGCGCGGCAACCGAGTAGCCGCGCGGCAGCGCATTTCGCGCACGTGGCAGCGGGTACGTCGCGACGCCCACCGCATTCGTGAATGTACCGACCACGCCTACGCCGCGTGCAGCGGCGTGTCGCGCGAGGCGGTCGAGCCAATCGCCGGCGACGACGGCGTCGGACTGCAGCACGACCTTGTCGCGATCGCGATGCTGGGCGAACGCCCGGTTGATCGCGGCGGCGTAGCCCTGCGGCGACAGCTGTTCGATCAGCGTCGCCACACCGCGCGCGGCCAGCTCGCGAACGTAGCCGGCGAGCTCGGGCTCAGGGCTCGCGTCATTGACGATGACCAACTCGAACGGCGTGCGCGGTGTCGACGCCAAGATGCTTTCCAGGCACCGCCGGGTTGTATCGGCACCGCGCCAAACCGGAACGACAATATCGATAGGCGTCATGGCTGCCGCACGGTCAATCGCCGCCGCGCCACGCTGAGCGGCCAGCGGATCCATCCGGGAAACGTTTCACGATACGTTAGGCGCGCGCGTGTTTCAGCATGCGCCCACGTTTCGCGCGCCAGCGCTGCCTGCGTGCTCGTCAATCGCTCGGAGGCATCGGCAAGCCGCGCCCGGGCATCGGCGAACGCGGCCTCGAGCGCCATGGCCTTCTGCCGCTCGCTCGAGAGCGCATTCACGTTGTCTACCAGGTCACGCAGACGGTCTTCGGCGATCTTGCGCGCATCGAGCTCGTCCCACGTCAATTGGCGCTCGCGCTTTGCGGCGCGCGCAAACTCGCGCCACAGCGAGAGCTCGCCGTCGTCGAAGAGTGACAGGGCCGGCAAGTCCGGCAGCGGAATACCGGCGGCTGCGCACACGACGACAAAATACATCGGCGCCGCCGGCGATGTCCCCCGCGAGGGTCCGTCGTCGGCGAAGACGTCAAAGGACACGCCGTCGCCAGCGCCGCGATCGCGCCACAACAGCGAATGCGCGAGCACGCGTTGCGCATACCACGATTGATTGGGGAAGTGATCGTCGAGCAGCGTCTTCAGCTCGTCACGATCGAGCTCCCGCACGTGAAAGGCGTTCGCGACGTCGCCGGACTCGTTGTACACCGGTCGATTGGGCGACGACAGGACGAGCACGCCGCCTGGCGCGAGCACGCGGCGAAACTCGGCGAGCATTTCGCGCTGCTCCGCGAGATGCTCGATCGTTTCGAACGAGACGATCATGTCGACGCTCGCCGGGGCCAATGGAAGAGCGGTCACCGATGCCTGGATGTACGTCAAATTCGACTCACGATAACGCGACCTCGCGTGCACAATGGCGTCCGCGCCGATGTCGACGCCGATCACCGCCGCCGCGCGGCGCGCGAGCAGCGCGCTTCCGTAGCCTTCACCGCACGCTGCATCGAGCACCCGGCGTCCATGCGTGAGACTCGCAGCCGCACAGTAGCGATGCCAGTGCTCGTACCAGATGGTGCCGCGACTCTCCGGCGTAAAACGTTCGCCGGTGAAAACGAGTGCTGCGGCGGAAGCGGGCAGGGGATTCAAAGCCGAGTTTGACCGGGACGGCGCAGAAAATGCCGCTCGCACAGCCCTCCATTGTAGTCGCCTCGCCGGATGGGGCTACAAGTCGAGGGTAACGGTGACGGGCTGGTGATCGGAGGCCTGCGTCTGCTGGTCGACGTGCATCCCGCGTACGCGGTGTTCTAGGCCGCCGCCGGCGAAGATGAAATCACAATGCAATTCGTCGCCGCTGGAATCCGTCTTTTGATAGATGCAGAACGTCGACGGATGGGGTGTTCCCGGATGCGCGACATGCCAAGCGTCGAACAGCGGCGGCGCGCCGTCGTCGAAGGCCGCCAGCATCCTGGGATGCTCCGGCGCGTCCGGCTCGAAATTGAAGTCGCCGGTGATGACGGTCCACTGCGGACGGATGAAGGTTTGGAACGGGCTGCCGTCGTCCATCGTGACCCGGCCATCGCGGGCGTGTGCGTGGCCTTCGGCGTAAATCGTACGGAGCGCCTCGACCTGCGCCATGCGTTGCAGCGCTGAATAATATTCGAGATGCGTCGTGATGACGCGCAGGTCACCGAGCGGTGCGGAAACGACGGCTTCGAGCGCAATACGCGGCATTCCCGGAACACCCGGATCACTGGGATACGGCAGCAGATGCCGGTAGACCTGCTTCACAGGATGGCGCGACAGAATCATGTTGCCGAAATGGCGGCGCCGGCCGTTCTTTGCCGGTTGATCGACGGCGATGCCTGGGATGGCCGTATACCCTGGCAGAAGCGTCGCGAGCAGCGCAAATTGGTCTTCGCCCGCGCTGCCGCCGAGATCGGGGTCGGGAAAATTGTCGGCGATTTCCTGCAGGCACAACACGTCAAAATCGGCGATGCGCTTTGCTTCGGACGCGATGCGGGCGGGATCGACTCGCTGATCGACGCCGCGGCACCACTGCACATTCCAGGTCATCACGTTCATCGGATTCCCGCCCGCATGAATGATTGAACGAACTGGCGCTGGAAGAGGAGAAAAGCGATCAGCAAAGGTCCGGTCGATAACAGCGTCGCCGCCGTGATGATCGACCAATCGATACCCTGGTCAGTGGCCGAAAACACCTGCAGTCCGACCGTCACCGGGCGCGCTTCCACCGAATTGGTGATGATCAGCGGCCAGAGAAAGTTGTTCCAGTGATACGACACCGACACAAGCGCGTAGGCCAGATATGTCGGACGCGCGAGGGGCACATAGACCTTCCACAGCGTCTGCAGCGGCGAGCAGCCTTCGATGCGCGCGGCCTCGTCCAACTCGCGCGGCACCGTCTTGAACGTCTGCCGCAGCAGGAAGATGCCAAATGCGCTCGCCACGTAGGGCAAGCCGATCGCGAGTATCGTGTCTTTGAGTCCGAGCAGCGTCATCGTTCGATAGTTTTCGACGATCAGCACATCGGGCATGATCATCAGCTGGACGAGCACCAGCGCAAAAAGCAGACCGCGACCGGGAAAGCGGAAGCGCGCGAACGCATAGGCGGCGAGCGTGACGAGCACGAGTTGCGCGATCAGCACCATCGTGACGAGCATGACGGTGTTCAGAAAGTATCGCGCGAACGGTGCGGCGTGCCAGGCGTTGATGAAGTTAGCAAGCGTCCATGGCGCCGATAGCACGAATCGCGTCGAATATTCTGGCGCGTGGAATGCTGTCCACAATGCATACACCAACGGCAACACCCATAGGATTCCGAGGAGCCACGCGGCGGCCGTCTCGATCACGTTGATGGAACCGCGCGTCGATTGTCTCGAGGCGATATCGCCGCGAAGAACTGTCGGTGCGTCGACAAGGATGGAACTCATTGGTAGTGTGTCCGGCGCTCGAGAAACAGGAATTGCGCGAGCGCTGCCGCTCCGAGCAGCACGAGCAAAACCATCGTCAGCGCGGCCGCATACGCGCTGTCCCAGAAGCGAAAGCCGATCTCATAGATGTAATAGAGCAAAAGGGCGGTAGCGTTGTCGGGTCCGCCGCGTGTCATGACGACAACATGATCGACCAGCCGGAACGCGTTGATCACGGCGTTGACCAGCACGAACAACGTCGTCGGCATCAACAGCGGGAAGGTGACGCGGCGAAAGAAATACCAGCGCGACGCGCCTTCGATCGCCGCCGCTTCGGCAAGATGCGGCGACATCGATTGGAGCGCGGCGAGATAGAAGATCATGAAGAAGCCGGCTTCCTTCCATACCGCAACGACCATCATCGCGGGGAGCGCCGTCGATTGGCTGCCGAGCCAGTTGTGCGTCGGGACGCCGAACAGACGAAGGAATTGCTCGAGCAAGCCGTACTCGGGCGTGTAAAAGAAAAGCCAGATGTTGGCGACGGCGATCATCGGAAGGATCGTCGGCGTGAAATAGGCGAGACGCAGCACGCTACGCCCGGCGATGCGGCCGTTGACCCACGCCGCCATCATCAGCGCGAGCGCGATCGACAGCGGGATCGTGCCGAGCGCATACCACAGATTGTTCGACAACGCCTGCCAGAAGATCGGGTCGTCGGCGAGCTGCCGATAATGATCAACGCCGACGAACACCGCCTGCCGACTGCCGCGCGGCGTCGAATAGAAGCTGTGCCAGAGATTGGCCACCGCGGGATAGTGCGTAAACAGAACGAGCAGCGCCATCGCCGGCAGCAACAGCAGCCAGCCATAGAGCCACTCTTTCGTGCGTGTCACCTTCGTTCCGCGGAGCGTTACTTGTACGCCCGCAGGATACGTTCTGATTCCCGTTGGGCGTCCTTCAGCGCCTGTTCCGGCGTCTTCGTGCCGGTGAGCGCCGCCTGCAACCCGTCGTTCAACGCTTTGGTGACCCGTTGATTGTCATGCGTCGAGAGCTCCGCCTTCGCATACGGCAACTGGTCGCGCGCAACGGCCGCCGGGGCGAATCCGGCCACGTACTGCTTCATTGCAGGCGTCTCCCACGCGTCGGCCCGCACCGCAACGTATCCCGTGTCGATACCCCATTGCGCGGCGCGTTGCGGCGTCGTCACCCATTTGATGAATTTGAACGCCGCCTCGCGTTGCGTTGGCGTCGATTTCTTGAACAGATAGAAATTTCCCCCGCCGGTGGGGCTGCCGCGCTGTTTGTTCGCCGGCAGCATCGCGACACCGAAATCGAATTTCGCGTTGCTGCGCACGTTGGTCAAGTTGCCCGTCGTCGTCCACACCATCGCAACCTTGCGCTCGAAGAAGTCCTTCGGCGTCGTGCCCCATTCGACGATGCCCTCGGGATGCACCTTGTACTTCTTCACGAGGTCGACCCAGTACTGCAACGCTTCGATCACCTCGGGCTTGTCGTAGTACGTTTCCGTGCCCGCGGCGTTCATCAAGTTGACGCCGTTCTCGATCGCGAGTCCCTGGAATAGCCAGTAAGGAAACCCTGACGACGGGATCTGCACGCCCCATTGCGTCACCCGGCCGGACGCGTCGCGCTTGGTCAGCTTTTGCGCATAGTCGACCATTTCCTTCCAGTTCGCCGGCGGCTTGTTGGGATCGAGCCCTGCCTCCTTGAACGCTTCCTTGTTGTAATAGAGCACGACAGTGGACCGCTGGAACGGAATGCCCCACGTCTTGCCGCCGGTCTGGCTGTTCTCCATGAAGCCCGGATAGAAGCTCTTGAGCCACGCTGTGTCTTCGGGCGTCTTCACCAAATCGTCGAACGGGACGATAGCGTCCTCGTCGATCAACGTGAACATGTCGGTCGACAGCAGGATCGACGTCACCGGCGGCTCGCCGCTTTTCACTGCCGTCAGCGCCTTCGCGATCGACTCCTGATAGCTGCCGGAATAGATCGGCCGCAGCTTGATCCCCGGATTCTCTTTTTCGAAGTCGGCGGCCAGGCCGTCGACGATCTTCGTAATCGGCCCGCCGACCGCGACCGGATAAAAGAACGACACCTCGACGGGCGCCTGCGCCAACGCAATTACCGAAGCAAGCGCAGCCGCGACGCCGACAATCAAACGTTGAAACGTGCGCAACCTCATGGTCCCCTCCCTTTTTGCCAATAGGTCAAAATAAAGCTAAGCGAACATCGTTGCCGTCGTCTGACGATCGTGTGCTTCGCGACGATTGCCGCTCGTATCGAAATAATGCTGTGCGCCCGGCGGCCATCTGAGCCAGGTCGACTCACCGCGCGACAAGCCGACGCTGCCTGCGGCGCGAACGGCAACCCGCTCGGTTCCGACTCGACAAACGATCAGCGAATCGCCGCCCAGGTATTCAACGCTCTCGACGCCTGCGCGCACACCCCGCTCGAATCCGATCTCGATGTGCTCGGGACGCACGCCCAACATCGCGCTCGCATGCTCGACGGGGAAAAATGCCGGGCCATCGGTTCCCGCAATGACCGCACCGCCGGCGCTCGGCTCAAGCCGTAACAAATTCATTGGCGGCGTCCCGATGAACCGCGCGACGAAAACGTTCGCGGGCGTCTCGTAAAGCTCAACCGGCGTTCCCGTCTGCTCGACCTTGCCGGCGGACAACAGCACGACGCGATCGGCCATCGACATCGCTTCCACCTGGTCGTGCGTCACGTAGACCATGGCGATGCCGATCTTGCGTTGCAGCGCGCGGATTTCCTGGCGCATTTCGGCGCGGAGCTGCGCGTCGAGGTTGGACAGCGGCTCGTCCATCAGACACACGGGCGCCTGCGCGATGATCGCGCGGCCCAGTGCCACGCGCTGCTGCTGTCCGCCCGAAAGTTGTCCCGGCTTGCGCTCAAGCAATGACGCGAGACCGAGTAGATTGGCAACGCGGGCGAGCCGTGCCGCAGACTCGTTACGCGGGACTTTGCGCACGCGCAGCCCGAAGATGATGTTCTCGGCAACGCTCAAATGCGGAAACAACGCATAGCTTTGAAACACCATCGCGATGTTCCGCGCCGCCGGCGGAAGCCGCGTGACATCGCGCCCGGCGATGAAGATGCGCCCTTCGTCGGCGGTCTCCAAACCGGCGATCAACCGCAGCGTCGTCGATTTCCCGCAACCCGAAGGCCCCAGCAGCACGTTGAGCGTGCCGGGCTCGAATTCGAACGAGATCGCGTCGACCGCACGTACTTGACCTACGGCGGTCGTCCAGTGCTTGCTGACGTTCTCGGCGGCGATGGCCGACATCGGTGCAGTATCTTCAGCGAGAGGCGCGTATGAAGAAGCGCCAGCCATCATAACAAACGCCGTGCGGCTATCCGAAGAGCGCGCTGAGTGCGTCGCCCGGATCCGGTGCGCGCATGAAGGCCTCGCCGACAAGAAACACATTGACTCCATGGCGGCGCATCTGCGCGACGTCGCGTTGCGCGACGATGCCGCTTTCGGTGACGATGATGCGATCCGCCGGCGCCTTGGCCGCCAGATCGAGCGTCGTTTGCAGCGAAACGTTGAACGTCCGCAAATCGCGGTTGTTGATACCGATGAGCGGTGTCTTGAGCTTGAGCGCGCGCTCGAGCTCGCCTTCGTCGTGGACTTCGACCAGAACGTCCATCCGATAGTCGAGTGCGCAATTTTCCAATGCAGCAAGCCGCGCATCGTCGAGCGCCGCGACGATCAGCAGGATGGCGTCGGCACCGAGCGCCCGCGATTCCGCGACTTGATACTCGCCGATGATGAATTCTTTGCGGAGCGCGGGTAGCGCGCTCGCGATGCGCGCTTCGACCAGATATTCCGGCGCGCCTTGGAAAAACGGCCTATCGGTCAACACCGATAGACAAGTGGCGCCGCCGCGCTCGTACGCCGCGGCAATCTCGGCCGCGTCAAAGTCCTCGCGCAGAACGCCGCGGCTTGGGCTGGCGCGTTTGATCTCCGCGATAACCGCAGGCTTGTTCTCCGCAATCCGCGTCCGCAGCGCCCAAATGAATCCCCGCGGGGGCGGCGTCAGACGCGCTTCGGCATCGACCGTCGCAAACGGACGCGCCACCTGGGCGGCAATGACCTCCTCCGCCTTGGCCGTCAGTATCTTCGCGAGAATATCGTCCGGGTTGCTCACGTGGCTCCCGCATCTACGCGGCCTTGGACGAGAGCTTTTGCGTTAGCGCGACAAATTGATCGAGTTTGCGTTTCGCTTCACCGCTCGCGATCGCGCTACGCGCCCGCAGAATGCCGTCTGCGATCGAGTCTGCCACACCGGCCGCGTACAACGCCGTACCGGCATTGAGGACGACGATTTCACGCGGCGTGCCTTCGACGTTGGCCAGCGCTTCGAGCAGCATTTCTTTGGACTCGAGCGCGTCCTTGACCTTGAGCCCGCGATTGGATTTCATGTGCAGGCCGAAGTCTTCGGGATGAATCTCGTACTCGAGAATCTCGCCATTCTTGAGCTCGCCGACCATCGTCGCCGCGCCGAGCGACACTTCGTCCATCCCATCCTTGCCGTAGACGACGAGAACGTGGTGCGCGCCGAGACGCTGCAGCACGCGCACATGGATTCCGACCAGGTCCGGATGAAACACGCCGATCAATTGGTTCGCTGCGCCGGCCGGATTGGTCAGCGGTCCGAGGATGTTGAAGATCGTCCGCACGCCGAGCTCCTTGCGCACCGGCGCCGCATGCTTCATCGCGCTGTGATGGTTCGGCGCGAACATGAAACCGATGCCGGTCTCGGCGATGCATTGAGTCACTTGCGCTGGCGAAAGAATGATATTCGCCCCGAGCGTTTCGAGCACATCCGCGCTGCCCGACTTCGATGACACCGAGCGACCGCCATGCTTGGCCACGCGCGCGCCCGCCGCTGCAGCAACGAACATCGATGCCGTCGAAATGTTGAACGTGTGCGCCGCGTCACCGCCGGTGCCCACGATATCGAGGAGCGCGTCAGGGTCGGGCACATCGACCTTCGTCGCGAACTCGCGCATCACTTGTGCCGCCGCCGCGATTTCGCCGATCGTCTCTTTCTTGACGCGCAAGCCGACCGTGAGTGCGGCGATCATCACGGGCGTCACTTCGCCGCTCATGATCCGACGCATCAGCGACAGCATCTCATCGTGGAAGATCTCGCGATGCTCGATCGTGCGCTGCAGCGCGTCCTGGAGAGTAATTGCCATTCGAATCGCTCTGCTTTTACGGTTTCAGCTCGCGCACGCGGCGGCGATTCATGTCGATGCGACAGCCCAGTTGGGCCTGGGCCGCGCCGGTGCCGCTCGCCATCGTTTCCTTGACGTATGCGCATTGCGACGTGCGATACGCCGCGAAGTCGCGGACCGATTTCGCCAGCGCCGCATGCGCGCCCACGCGTCCGGTTGCCTGCTCGAGCTCGCGCGCGCGTTTCGCTGCGGCGGCTTCGGCGGTGGACAGCTCGATGTTGGCCTTGCCATCTTCCTCGGTAAGGCAGCGCAACACCGCGGCACCGTCCCCGGTCGGCACGCATTCCTCCAGAGCGCTCGCGAGCGCAGGTGCCGCCACTGTGCCCGACAGCCATAGCGCGAGCGCCGCCCGCTGAATTCCGTTCATCCGCGACTCCACACGTTCAAACCGCGCGCTCGCGCTCCCGTGCGCGCAGAAAATTGCCGAGCAAACGTTTGCCATGCTCGGTCAGAATCGCCTCCGGGTGGAACTGCACCCCTTCGACCGCGAATTCGCGATGGCGCACGCCCATGATCTCGCCATCGTCCGCGGTCGCCGTCACCGCCAGCATCGGCGGCAGCCTTGCACGGTCAATCGCGAGCGAATGGTAACGCGTTGCGTGGAACGGCGACGGCAGACCGGCAAAGACGCCTTCGCCGTCGTGCGTAATGGGCGAGAGCTTGCCGTGCATCACGCGTTCCGACCGGACGATCCGGCCCCCGAACGCTTGTCCGATCGCCTGGTGACCCAGACAAACGCCGAGGATCGGAATCTCCCCCGCGAATCTGCGGATCAGCGGCACCGAGATCCCCGCCTCGTTGGGCGTGCAGGGTCCGGGCGAAATGACGATGCCGGCGGGTGCGAGCGCGTCGATTTCATCCAGCGTGATCGCATCGTTGCGCGCGACGCGCACGTCGGCGCCGAGCTCCCCGAGATATTGGACGAGGTTGTAGGTAAAGCTGTCGTAGTTGTCGATCATCAGCAGCATGGGGACATTCCGCGTGTGGAGGAGCGTCATCCCGAAACGCTCGTCGCCCCTTAAGCGGCGCAAGCAACGTCAGGCGAGAGAAGGGTACGCGGTTATCGCCATCGCCGGCCAGGCGTGGCGAACGAACGACGATGGCGGGACGCAATGCGATCCATGACGCCACAGTTTCCTAAAGAAAGCGCCCCGACGCAAGCGGGGCGTTTTCCTCCCGCCGGACGCGTTGAGCCCGGCGGGTCATCGAGCGGGTGCGTTCAAGGCGTTCGTCGGATAAGCCCAGCGACCAGCGAAACGACAAACAGCACCAGGAAGATGAAGAACAGGATCTTCGCGATTTCAGCGGCACCCGCGGCGATTCCGGTGAAGCCGAAGACTGCCGCGACGATCGCGACGATGAAGAACACCAACGCGTAGTGAAGCATGTATGCCTCCTCGTTCGTAACTAACCGGGGTAACGAGCCGATCCATCAATCGAAAGCATCACCCCCCAGCATCAGCGCGATAAAGCGCTCGTCTTCCGGGTCGCGTTCTTCCGCGTTGTCGCGACCCGAACGCAACGATTCCACCACCGTCCAGTCCTCCGCGCCCGGAAGATAATCCGCGTCCTGCTCGGCGTTGTCCGGCGGCGCCGACGGAACAGCAAAATGTCTTGCCAGTGGGTAGTCACGCATGGTCGTCACTTGTCCTCTCCCGGCTTGGGCGCCTCTGGCGTCTCAGGTGCCGTGGTCGAAGGCTTGACGTCGGGTTGGCTGGGGACAGGCGCCTTCGGCATCTTGCCTTTGAGCGCCGGATCCTCGTCCTTGGCGCGGCGCTTGCCCTCGGTTTCCGCTGCGGCCATTTGCAGCTCGTCGGCGTCAGTCGCCGGCGCGGCGTCGCGCGCGGCTTGCCCGACTCGGCCGGAACGTATGAACCGACGCAAACCTTCGTTGTACTTGCGAGTCGCCTCGTAGTTGCCTTCGCCGTGTACGTTCTGCTTCTTGCCCATATGCATGCCTTGGAGCGAATTTTGGCGGTCGCCCCGAAAACGATCAGTCGGTTGGGGGCGGAAACCCCTGTCGGGAGGGTTGAAAGCCCCCTGTCCCGCCTTGTCCTACAGCACGGAGACCGTGGAAATCGCGAGTGACGTGGGATAGGGAAGCATGATGCCGGCGGCGACATCTTCGACAGCAGTAAACGAGAGCTTCGGCATCGTCCCGCGGACTTGACCGAACGTCGTCGCGAATGACACGTCGGCCGCGTCGCTGCCGGTGGCGATACGAATCAGACCCGTCAACGGGCAAATGCCGGTGGGATCGAACAGATACCATCGATCGCCGAGGAAGACATCGAGATAGCAGTGAAAATCCGGGGGTCCGAGGCCCGGGTCTGCGCCGTAATCGACGCCGGTGACGATGCGCGTCGGATAATTCAGCGCGCGCAACAACGAAATCGCGGCGTGCGCGAAATCGCGACACACACCCACGCCGGCATCGAGCGTGTCGAGCGCCGACGTGTTGACACCCGAAGTGCCCGGCTGAAAGCGCGTGCGCTGCCGCACCCACGTGCAGACGGCCTGCGCTTGTTCATAACCGGGGGCAAGATGACCAAACTGCTGCCATGCCAACGACGACACTCGATCGGATTGGCAATAGCGGCTGGGTCTCAGATAGCGCAATACCGCCGGGGGTAGCTCTGCCGGCGGCACCGCGAACAACAGCGATGGCTCGGATGTGTAATGCGAAACGTCCGCGGTCGCCGCGTAGCGCACGTTTAGCGGGCCGGGTTCCGCGTGAAGGCGACCAAGCCGGTTGCCGAACGTCGGATCGTCGTCGACGCGCACCGGCACCGCTGGCGTGGTGACAAAGGATTCGCCCGTGACGCTCTGCTGCGGCGTACGCGACGCGTGGATGTTGAAAATGAAGTCGGTCGGTGCAATGACTTCGAAATTCAATTCCACCGCGTACACGATTCGTACACGGCTGCCGGCGATTTCGGAGCTTCGATGCTGCATCGGCTCGCGCGCGACGACGCGTTACGCCGGCGGCAAGTCCCAGTATGGATTGAAACCGCACGGCGCGGGCGCGTCGGTGAATGTCGCCGCAGGATCGAGGTCGAGCAAGGCAACCGGACGCATCGCTTCGGCGTCGATCAGCACTTTGCATCCGTCGAACAACTCGAAGCCCTGCGCGGCGTAATGATGCGCAAGCGAAGGATCAGGATCGATGACATACCACGTGCGGCGGCGCTTGTGCGCATCCTCAGTCACGATGACGGTGGCCAACGCGCCCATCGGCGCGCACGCGGCCCGCGCGCGTTCACGGTCCACCGGCGGCGAGCCGCGCAGTGAACGGCCGATCGGCTCGGGATCCAGCGGGAACCCCGGCAATGTCGATTGAATGAAGTCGCGCGCGGCGCGCGTCATGTTGGCTTTTTCCATGAAATCGTTTCCTTGGCGTTGTCGCCCGGAATCCCGAGCGAAAGCGATGTGTTTCGGCCGACCCTGCCGCCGCAAGGGTCGCGGCGCTGGCGGAATGCAACGTTATATTTCAACTATAGCGTCACATTGCATGCGTGTCTGTCAGCCATCGGCCGACAGTACGGCGCAGATTCATGCTGCATCGTCAAGTCCTAACTGCACCATTTCCGCGGCCCGCAGTACGGCACGCGCCTTGTTCTGGGTCTCTTGCCATTCGGCTTCCGGCACGGAGTCGTGGACGATGCCGGCGCCGACTTGCACATACGCCATACCGTCTTTCAACACCGCCGTACGAATCGCGATAGCCGTGTCCATGTCGTCCTGAAAGCTGATGTATCCAACGGCACCTGCGTAGACGCCGCGCGGCGTGGTCTCGAGCTCGTCGATGATTTCCATTGCGCGCACCTTGGGCGCGCCGCTGACCGTACCGGCAGGAAACGTTGCGGCGAGCACATCGAAGCTCGACAGTCCGCCCTTCAGCGTGCCCTCGACGTTCGAGACGATGTGCATCACATGCGAATAGCGCTCGATCGTCATTTGCTCGGTGACGCGGACGCCGCCGATCTCCGCGACGCGGCCGACGTCGTTGCGGCCGAGGTCGAGCAGCATCACGTGTTCGGCCCGCTCCTTCGGGTCGGCCGCCAGCTCGGCGGCGAATGCGTCGTCGCTCTCGCGCGTGGCGCCACGCGGACGCGTGCCGGCGATCGGCCGTAACGTCACCGTCGATCCTTCCTTGCGCACGAGGATTTCGGGTGACGCGCCGACGACGTGAAAATCGCCGAAGTCGTAATAGAACATGTACGGCGACGGATTGAGCGAACGCAACGCGCGGTACAACGACAACGGCGATGCGGTGAACGGCAGCTTCATCCGCTGCGACAGCACGACCTGCATGATGTCGCCCGCGGCGATGTATTCCTTCGCCTGTCGTACGGCCGCTTGATAACGGTCGGCGCCGCATTCGCTCTCCGGCGTCGTCACCGCGCTCGCGGTCTGGAATGGAATCGTCACCGGCATGCGCAGCCGTTGCCGCAATGCCTGCAACCGGTCCTTCGCGGTCCAATAGGCTTCGGCTAGCGCAGGATCCGCGTAGACGATCAAATAGATCTTCCCGGCGAGGTTATCGATGACCGCCAGCTCGTCGGTCAGCAACAACAGCATGTCCGGCAGTTGGTCGAGATCGCCTGGCTCGGCGTATCGATGGTCGGCGAGGCGCGGCTCGATATGGCGGACCGTGTCATAGCCGAAATAACCGGCGAGACCGCCGCAGAAGCGAGGCAGGCCGGGCAGCGGCGCCGCGCGAAAGCGTTGCATGTAGGCGCGCAGGAAGGCGAGCGGATCGCCGTCGAAACGCTCGACGACTCCACCGCGGTCTTCGACGTCGACGTGGCGGCCGTGAACGCGAATGCGAACCTTTGCGGGCAAGCCGATGAACGAATAGCGGCCGAACCGCTCGCCGCCGACGACCGACTCCAGTAGAAACGTGAAGCGCTGATGGGCGAGCTTGAGATAGAGCGAAAGTGGCGTGTCGAGGTCCGCGAACGATTCGAGGACCATGGGGATGCGGTTGAATCCTTGCGCGGCAAATGCGCGGAATTCTGCTTCGGAAATCATGCGTGGCTGCGCGCGCCGGTTGCGGCGGTACGCATCGCGGCGATCGTTGCGCCGTAATCGGCGCTGCCGAAGATCGCGCTGCCGGCAACGAACGTGTCGGCGCCCGCGGCCGCGATCTCCGCGATGTTGTCCGCCTTCACACCGCCGTCGACCTCGAGCAATATTTCGCGGCCGGTGCGTTGAATCGCGGCGTCGACTTCTTTTCTTGCCGCACGCAATTTGTCGAGTGTGTACGGGATGAACGACTGGCCGCCGAAGCCCGGATTCACCGACATGATCAGCACGAGATCGAGCCGATCGATCACATAGGTCAGCCAAGTGAGCGGCGTCGCGGGATTGAATGCGAGCCCGGCCCTGCAACCGTGCTCGCGGATGAGCCCGATCGTGCGATCGATGTGCTCGGATGCCTCCGGATGAAAGCTGATGAATGACGCGCCCGCTTGCGCGAAATCGGGAACGATGCGGTCGACCGGTTTCGCCATCAAATGAACGTCGAGCGGCACGCTCGCATGCGGCTTCACGGCCGCGCACACGAGCGGACCGACGGTGAGATTCGGAACGTAATGGTTGTCCATCACGTCGAAGTGCACGAGATCGGCGCCGGCTTTGATCACTGCGCGAACTTCATCGCCAAGGCGCGCGAAGTCGGCGGACAAGAGCGAGGGCGCGATCCGAACAGGAGCCTTCATGAGACTATAATCTGGCGGGACGTTGCAACGAACGCACGATACACGGATGGTGGACGAAAAGCGCTACGAGATCACGGTGGAGCCACGATCGGCGTACCTCGCCGACCAATCGGACCCGACGAAGAACCAGTATGTGTTCGCGTATACGATCACGCTCACCAACACGGGCAACGTCGCGGCGCAATTGATCAGCCGTCATTGGTACATCACGGACGGCGATCACCGGGTACAAGAGGTGAAGGGATTGGGCGTCGTCGGACAGCAGCCTGTCTTGAAGCCCGGCGAATCCTTCGAATACACGAGCGGCGCAAGCATCCCGACACCGGTGGGCACGATGCGCGGCGCGTACCAGATGGTCGGCGAGGACGGGCGGGCGTTCGAGGCGACGATTCCGTCGTTCACGCTTTCCGTCCCGCGCACGCTGCATTGATCGCCGTCCATCATTTGTTGTCGCGTGCGGGCGGCGGGCCGTTGCGATCCGGCTTGTGACGAGCGGCTGCCGTCCACCAGACGATGGCAATCAATAGCGCAAGCGCGATCGCTGCTTCGAGATAGATCCATTCCATCGTGTGTCCGTTCGCTCGGTGCGTTCGCGTTGCGGTCCTGATCGTCGTGTCGATGCTGGCTGCTTGTCAGGTCGCGCCGCCGATTGCGCCGCGCGTTCCGCCGCCGGCGCCACGTGTCACGTACTCGCCGGCGCACTTCGATGCATTGCCGGGATGGCGCGACGATCGCGTGGAGGCCGTATGGCCGGCATTCCTCGTCGGCTGCCGCGCATTGGCGACCGCGGCCGCATCGCAATCGATTTGGCAAGCGCCGTGTGCCGCGGCGACCTTGGTCGTCGGCAACGACAGCGCCGCGGTCCGCGCGTATTTCGAGAACAATTTTAGCGTATACCGGATCGGCGCCAGTGACGGCACCGACACGGGACTCGTCACCGGTTACTACGAACCGTTGCTGGCGGGATCGCGTAGTGCAACGGAGAAGTTTCGCGCGCCGCTTTACGGCGTTCCCGACGACCTGTTGATCGTCGACCTCGCCACGCTTTATCCCGAGCTCAAGGACAAGCGCGTCCGCGGCCGCGTCGATGGCAGGCGCGTCGTGCCTTACTGGCCGCGCGCGGAGATCGAGCATGGCAATGCGCCGCTCGCTGGGAAAGCGATCGCGTTCGTCGCCGAGCCGGTCGATGCGTTTTTTCTGCAAATCCAGGGTTCCGGACGGATCAAACTCGACGACGGCAACGTGATGCGCGTCGGTTACGCCGACCAGAATGGCCACCCGTTTCGCTCGATCGCGCGCGTGTTGATCGAACGCGGCGATCTCACGCCGGAGCGCGCATCGAAGCAAGCGATCGAGGCATGGGGCCGCACGCACCCTGACGCGCTGCCCGCATTGCTCGACGAGAATCCCAGCTACGTTTTTTTTCGCGAGATCCCGCCGCCCGCGCCGGGCTCGCTCGATGCGGCGATCGACGGACCGATTGGATCGCTCGGCGTACCGCTCCTGGCAGAGAGGACCGTCGCGGTCGATGCGCGCTTCGTTCCGCTGGGCGCTCCGCTCTTCCTTTCGACAACGTACCCGTTGTCCACGCGGCCGCTCCAGCGCTTGGTAATGGCGCAGGATACCGGCGGTGCGATCCGCGGTCCCGTGCGCGCGGATTTTTTCTGGGGATTCGGCGACGCTGCGGGCCGCGAAGCGGGACGGATGCGTCAGGATGGTCGCCTGTGGCTCATCTGGCCGAAGGATGCGCCGCTGCCACCTTCTTGACGTGCGCGACGAAGAGCGGCGCGAACGCGACGCCGATCAACCAATGCGCGAATGAAATCGACGCGCATCGTTCACGAGGTAATAAAGCGCGTAGCCGGTAACGATCAGCGCACCAAAAGCCGGGATGACGAGCGCGCCGCTGACGCGATTGCGGGAAAGCGCCCAACTGCGGCGAACGCAGCCGCACCATGTACTTTCAGCATCAGCGCTTCGTCAGCAAGTCGTCGCAGATCGTCGTTGGTTGCGGCGGTGGTGTCGGAGCCGTAGTGCGCGGCCAACCAGCCAATCCCGCTGCCGATCAAGATGATGCTATCAGCCACTCATGGCGCGGTCCGGTTGAACGAATGGAAAGGACTTCCCCTACTCGAAGCGGTGGAACCGCACGGCATCGAAGTGCCAAGATTGAATTTCGTGTGTTCAATCTGAACGAGAGGGGAAGTCATGGACAAGATTACAGCGGTCGGCCTCGATTTGGCAAAGCAGATAATCCAAGTGCACGCGATTGACGCAACAGGCCGGGTGGTGCTGCGCAAGGTGGTGCGGCGGGAGCGGCTGTTGGCATTACTGGCGCAATTTCCGCGCTGCGTAGTGGGGACGGAAGCGTGTTCGGGCGCGCATCAGTGGGCGCGCGAGTTG
>VBCG01000256.1 GCA_005881895.1 Betaproteobacteria bacterium | reverse complement strand
GGAACGCCGGTACCGAGGCACCCGCGAGAACGACAAAGGTCATTTTCGGATCGAAATCGTGCCTGCCGGCGGCACCAGCGCTGCCAATTATTAGGAACGAGAAATTCGGCACATTCTCGTTTTAAGAGCAGCTCTCCGACAAGCTAACTAAGCGACTTGCCTGTGTAAGTAACACACGGCGTTTGAGCACTATGCGGTAGCCGTCTGGGAAACTGTAGCAGCGACAAGGGGGCGCACGATGGTCCGCACCAGTTTCCAGAAATTGGTGCCGAGCATATGTTGCAGTCGCTCACGGCCGGTTGTGGCCGAAAGCAGAGGTAGCCGGTATGCGAGGCATCTGATTCGACGACGTCGTTGATAAGATCGCCATGAATATGTGCAATCGGGGCGCCGCTTCGCCGGTGCGCTGGATACTGCGGATGCCGACGACGATCCATATTCAGATTTTCCTGAAATGACGACCACTACACCGCAGTACCAAATTCGCGGGATGACTCGGAACGAGGTCGACACTGCCATCGAATGGGCGGCGGCCCGGGCTTGCATGATGCGACGTGCTTTTTCGCCGCCGATCCCGATGGTTTCTTAGCAGGACTGCTCGACGATGAGCTCGTTGCGACGATTTGCGTCGTGAAATATGGGACATCGCTCGGTTTTCTGGGTTTGTACATCGTCAAACCCAGCTGTCGGGGGCGCGGCTATGGCTTGGGCTTGTGGAATGCGGGCATCGCGCGTCTAGAGCAGCGAACGATCGGGCTCGACGGCGTGGTCGCACAACAGGACAACTACCGAAGGTCCGGTTTTGCATTCGCGTACCGGAACATTCGATACCAGGGTACCGGCCAAGCGAAGACTTCCCAGCGTAGGGAAATTGCGCCGCTGTCTTCAGTACCTTTCGACGATCTGAACGACTACGACAGATCGGTTTTTCTGGCCGATCGCTCAAGCTTTCTCAAGTCCTGGATTAATCAACCGCAAAGTGCGGCGATCGGCTTTCTGCGTAACGGCAGGCTCACTGGTTATGGCGTCATCCGTGCTGCTCGCACGGGTTTCAAAATCGGTCCGCTTTTCGCCGACGATGCGGGGTGTGCGGAAGCCTTGTTCAACGGACTTGTCGCGCGTGTCCCAGACGATTCGGGCTATTACCTCGACGTTCCGGAGACGAATCCGGCTGCAGTCGCGCTGGCCGAGAGACATCGGATGACAATCGTATTCGAGACTGCGCGTATGTACACCGGGCGGGCACCTGACGTTCCCATGCATCGATTGTTCGGCGTCACGACGTTCGAGCTGGGATAAGGCCTATCGACGTCCGCAATTGGACCCAAGCAAGACGTTGATCGCGAGCGCGCTTGACCCAGCTCGGGCGACAATAGCTTGCCGCCGCGCACATTCGATGCTTATCACATGATGGGCGAACAAGCGCCGCCGAAATGGTTAAGGGATGCGATGCGAGCTCCATTCGAGAAGCGATGATTGCCGTCGCACCGATCATGGCGGCGTTGACGATGGCTCAATCGGTGCATGGGAACTGCCTTGAATCATCGGCGCACTCGGTCGCTCACGAACCGTTGACTGAACGGCTCCGCCGCCACGTGGCCGTGCTCGCGGGAGACATCGGGGAGCGCAACGTGTTTCGTCCCGCAGCGCTGCGCGCGGCGGCCGACTATATCCGGGCCGAATGGGCGAACCAGGGTCACGAAGTCGCCTCGCAGTGGTATGAAGTGCAGGGCGTGACGACCGCAAACCTTGCAATCGAATTGCGCGGAAAGTCGAAACCGGGCGAGATCGTCCTGATCGGCGCCCACTACGACAGCGTCCACGGAAGCCCGGGCGCGAACGACAACGCGAGTGGTGTCGCCGCGCTACTCGAGATCAACCGCGATTTCTCGCGGTTCGCGCCCGAGCGCACCGTGCGTTTCGTGGCCTTCGTCAACGAAGAGCCGCCATTCTTCACATCGAAGCAGATGGGCAGCATGGTGTATGCGAAGGCGGCGCGCGACCGAGGCGACGACATTCGCCTTATGGTATCGCTCGAGATGCTCGGCTTCTATTCCGATCGGCCAGGCAGCCAGAGCTATCCACCCTTCCTTCGCTTTTTCTATCCGGATCGGGCGAACTTCGTGGCAATCGTTTCGAACTTGAGGTCTCGGAAGCCGCTGCGCCAGATGGTCCACGCGTTTCGCGACCATTCCGATTTTCCGGTCGAATCGCTTGCCGCTTTCGAGTCGGTCCCCGGTCTCGGATGGAGCGATCAGTTCTCGTTCTGGCGGCAAGGGTATCCGGCGGTGATGGTGACGGACACCGCGTTCTATCGCTATCCGTATTACCACACGGCGCTCGATACGCCCGACAAGGTTTGTTATGCGCCGATGACGCGCGTCGTGGAAGGATTGCGCAATGCGATCGCCGCGATGACGCGATAAGCGAACCATCATGCGTCTCGTTTTCGATACGAGAGCCCAGAACGCGTTCATCGCAGCGATGG
>VBCG01000089.1 GCA_005881895.1 Betaproteobacteria bacterium | reverse complement strand
GAAGAATCGGAAGATGAGTATCCAGGCGATCGACATTCACGAATTCAAGAACGGGAAAATAGTTCGAACCTGGCACACCGAGGATTGGATGAGCGGCTTTCACCAGTTGGGAGTTTTCGAGAAATAAGTCAAACTTACTATGGCAAGTGCTTGCCGTCTTGCCGCGCACGCTCATGCAAATAATCGACGAGTGGTCCGGCGGCGGCGGATAGTGATTCGCGCGATCGCATGCAAATCAGGAAGCGTCGTACGGACCAAGGATCACTCAGCGACAAAATTCGCAAACCGAGTGCTTGCGCATATGGTTCAGCACTTTCGCGCGGAACAATCGCAATCCCGAGGCCGGCAGCCGCGTTGCGACATGCGGCGTCAAAAGTAGTGACCTGAATGCGCTGGCGAAGCTCTTTCCCCGCCATCGCAGCGGTCCGCTTCAGTGTGATCTGAACGATGCTGCCGGCCAAAATCTCGATCTGGTCGTACCCCAACGTGTCGACGAACGCGAGCTTCTTGCGACGGGCAAGCGGATGCGACGACGGCACGATCGCGCAAAGATGGTCTGACCGGTAGGGGAGCATTTGCAGGCCGGCGAGATCGCCTGCATTCCAACACACGCCAAAATCCGCGGCGCCTTCACGGATCCCGCGGACGATCTCCGAGCTAACGCGTTCATCGAGACTCACTCGAAGTGTGCGGTGTTGAGCGAGAAAGCTGCCGACATCGTCGGGCAGAAATTCTGCCAACGCCGACAGACTCGCGAACACTCGAACGCTTCCGTGCACGCCGCGACCGAACTCGCGCAGCTCCGCGTGCACGCGCTCCATTGCGCTCAAGATCTCGCGCGCATGCCGCAAGAGCGCCTCGCCGGCGGCCGTCGGCTCGATGCCGCGACGGCCGCGCTTCAATAGCGAAACGCCAACGCTGTCCTCGAGCGCAGCGACGCGCTTGCTGATCGCCGACGCGACGATCGCCTCACGCTCGGCAGCGCGTGCGATGTTCCGCTCGTCGCAGACCGCGACGAACATGCGGAGCGTTACCGGATCGAAATGGCGCTTCATGCCAGAAAGGCGATGGTTCCCGTAGGGCCCATTCTAGACGTTCCCATCAGGAACGAAATGCGTTCCAAAATTGATCAGCGAGATTTCGGCGGAATGTCTAAAGTACGCAACTCGGCTCATGAGTAAAAGAGCCATTAAAGGAGGAAATAGTGTCCAGTGAGAAGACCACGCTACCCGCGCACGTTGTGATCCGCGAAGTGGGATTGCGCGACGGTCTGCAAAGCATTGCGACGATTCTGCCGACGGCGAAGAAACTTGAATGGATCCGCGACGCGCACGCTGTCGGCATGCGCGAAATCGAGGTGGGCTCGTTTGTCCCGGCGCGGCTGCTGCCGCAATTGGCCGACACCGCTGAACTGTTGGCGTACGCCAAGACATTGCCCGACCTTTTTGCCTCGGTGCTCGTGCCGAACTTAAAGGGCGCCGAACGCGCGATTGAAGGTGGCGCCGATCTGTTGCTGGTGCCGCTTTCGGCGAGCCACGTACACAGCCTGGCGAACCTGCGCAAGACGCCCGATGAGGTCGTGCAGGAGGTCACCCGTATCCGTGCCGCGCGTGATGCAGCCGGATCGAAGACGCTCATCGAAGGCGGCGTCGGCACCGCGTTCGGTTGCACGTTGCAGGGCCGCGTCGAACCTGTCGAGGTGCTGCGCCTGATGCAAGCTCTGCTCGACGCTGGGGCCGATCGCGTCAGCCTCGCCGACACCGTCGGCTATGCCGATCCGAAGATGGTGCGCGATCTGTTCGAGCAGGCGCTCCGCATCGCCGGCGATCGATTCTGGTGTGGCCACTTCCACGACACGCGAGGCTTGGCCATGGCCAACGTGTATGCGGCGCTCGAGCTTGGCGTCGCTCGCTTCGATGCGTCGCTCGCGGGCATCGGCGGCTGTCCGCACGCGCCGGGCGCAAGTGGCAACGCCTCCACGGAAGATCTCGCCTACATGCTCGCCAGCATGGGTTTGACGACGGGAATCGACATGCAAGGCCTGCTCGCGTTGCGCGCCAAAGTCGCCGAGTGGCTGAGCGCAGAGACGCTGCACGGCACGCTGTGGCGCGCCGGCCTACCCAAAACTTTTGCTGCTGCTTGAGGAATTCATGACCACTCCCAATAACGCCGTTCCGAACAATCTGCCGCTCGAAGGCGTTCGCGTCATCGAGTTCACGCACATGGTCATGGGACCGACGTGCGGAATGATCCTTGCCGACCTCGGTGCGGAAGTCATCAAGATCGAGCCGCCCGGCGGCGACAAGACGCGCAAGTTGCCCGGACTTGGCATCGGCTTCTTCCGCACCTTCAATCGCAACAAGAAAAGCGTTGTGCTGAACATCAACTCGCCCGAGGGTCACGCGACGGTGCTTCAACTGATCGGGCAGTCGGACGTCGTGATCGAGAATTTCAGGCCGGGCTTGATGGCGTCGCTGGGTCTCGACTACGCGACCTTGTCCAAAACGTTTCCTCGCCTGATCTACGCCTCGCACAAAGGATTCCTTCCGGGGCCCTACGAGAAGCGCCTGGCATTGGACGAAGTCGTCCAGATGATGGGCGGCCTGTCGTACATGACCGGACCGAAGGGCCGACCGCTACGCGCAGGAACATCGGTCAACGACATCATGGGCGGCATGTTCGGCGCGATCGGCATTCTCGCGGCGCTGCGCGAGCGCGAACACACCGGTCGCGGACAAGAAGTGCAGAGCGCGCTGTTCGAAAACTGCGTGTTCCTTTGCGCACAACACATGCAGCAATTCGCGATGACCGGAGAATCGCCACCGCCGATGCCGTCGCGCGTATCCGCGTGGAGCGTGTACGACGTCTTTACGCTCGCTGACGGCCAACAGCTCTTCATCGGCGCCGTCAGCGACAAGCAATGGCTGACGCTGTGCAAAGTGCTCGAGCGGCCCGATCTGGCGGACGACCCCACGCTGCAAACCAACGAGCAACGCGTTCATGTTCGGCCCAAGCTGCTGCAACGCCTTGGCGACATCCTCAAACTTCATCGGATCGATGAATTGTCGGCGAAGCTCGACGCCGCCGGACTTCCGTATGCGTCGATCGTGCAGCCCGAGCAGCTCTTGGACGACCCGCATCTCAAGGCGAGCGGCGGCCTGGTGCCGATGCAGACCGACGAAGGAACCACGACGGACGTCGTGCTTCTTCCACTGCTGATCGGAAACCGCCGGCCGGGCGTGCGGCAACCGCTAGCGAGCGCTGGCGAGCATACCGAAGAGGTGCTCGCACGACTGGCAAGCGCGATGCCGGCTTGACTTCGCGAATGAGCATCTCCGGCGAATGACCGGGAACTATTAGATTTCTTTAAGAAAGATTGTCAATGCAGCCGTCTGCCATCGCCGCTCAACCAGGCATAGCCGTGCCCCCGTCGGACCGCGCAGATTCCGCCGCCGGAATCTCCGCACGCATGGATCGCCTGCCCACTACGCGGCATCTTTGGGTGCTCGTGCTGCTGCTCTCGTTGGGCGGTTGGTTCGAGATTTACGATTTGATTTTCACTGGATACATTGCCCCTGGCCTGGCCAAAAGCGGTTTGCTCGCGACGACGACCGAAACGTTCTTCGGCCTCAAAGGCATCGCAGGATTCATTGCGGCGACGTTCGCCGGGCTTTTCGTCGGCACGTTTTTTCTGGGCTTTCTGCCGGACCGCTACGGCAGAAAGCTGATCTTCACGTTCGCGCTGCTGTGGTATTCGGTCGGCTCCTTCGCGATGGCGTTTCAAAATACGCCAGAAGGAATCCTTCTCTGGCGGTTCATCACCGGCATCGGCGTCGGCATCGAAATCGTGACGATCGATGTCTACATCCTCGAGCTCGTTCCGCAACACATGCGCGGTCGCGCCATCGCGTTCAATCAGGCGGTGATGTTCAGCGCCGCGCCTGTTGCGGCATTGCTTTCCTATTGGCTGGTGCCCATCGCGCCGATGGGCCTCGACGGCTGGCGCTGGGTGGTATTGCTCGGCGCCGGAGGCGCAGTCGTTGTGTGGTTCATACGCCTGGCGGTTCCGGAAAGCCCGCGTTGGCTCGCGCAAAAGGGCCGCGTCGAGGATGCGGAGCGCGTGATTGGCAAAATCGAAGCGAAGGTCGCCGCCGATTACGGGCGTCCCCTGCCGCCGCCACTACCGCCGATCGAAGTGCCCATTCAACGTGTCGCCAAATTCAGTGAGGTGTGGCAGCCGCCGTACCGCTCGCGCCTGATCATGCTTCTCGCGTTCAACCTGTTTCAGGCGATCGGGTACTACGGCTTTGCCAACTGGGTACCAACGCTGCTGATCGAGAAGGGCATCACCGTGACCAGGAGTCTCTGGTATTCCTTCATCATCGCCATCGCGCTGCCCATCGGTCCTCTGCTGTCGATGGCGGTCGCCGACAAATTCGAGCGCAAGTGGTTGATCGTCGGCGCCGCTATCGTCATCGCTATCGCCGGAACGTTGTTCGCGCAGTTCAGCGACGCCGCGTTGATCGTCGCCTTCGGGATCCTGATCAGCCTGGCGGGACAACTGCTATCCGTGAGCTATCACGCGTACCAATCGGAAGTCTTTCCGACACGCGTTCGAGCTCACGCCAGCGGACTCGTGTACTCGTTCAGCCGTATCGGCGCCGGCTTTTCGGGATTCCTGATTGCGTTCTTCCTGCGCGACTTCGGCGTGGTCGGCGTCTTCGTCGCGATCTCGGCGTGTTATGTCGTCGTTATTGCAGCGATCGGATTGTTCGGTCCGAAGACGAGAGGCCGGCGTCTCGAGGACATCGCGCATTGAGTCCGAGCAAGACACGTGTCACCCGCACTCAACCTTGGCAACACTATTCGTTAACGGAAAACTGCAATGGCTGATCTATTTGACAATCCGATGGGACTCATGGGCTTCGAGTTCGTCGAATTCGCGTCTCCTACGCCCAATGTCATCGAGCCGGTATTCGAGATGTTGGGATTCACCAAGGTCGCCGATCACCGGTCGAAAGACGTGGCGCTGTATCGCCAGGGCGACATCAACTTTATCGTGAATCGTGAGCCCAAGAGCGTCGGCTCGTATTTCGCGGCCGAACATGGTCCGTCGGCGTGCGGAATGGCTTTCCGCGTCAAGGATTCGCAGAAGGCGTTCAAACGCGCTCTCGAATTGGGCGCGCAGCCGATGGAGATTCCCGCGGGTCCGATGGAATTGAATCTGCCTGCGATCAAAGGCATCGGCGGCGCGCCGCTTTATCTGATCGACCGCTTCGGCGACGGCAAGTCGATCTACGACATCGACTTCAACTTTATCGAGGGCGTCGATCATCACCCGAAGGGCCACGGCTTCAAGATCATCGATCACTTGACGCACAACGTGTATCGCGGCCGCATGAGCTACTGGGCGGATTTTTACGAGCGTATTTTCAACTTCAAGGAGATCCGCTATTTCGACATAAAAGGCGAATACACCGGTCTGACGTCGCGAGCGATGACCGCGCCGGACGGAAAGATTCGGATTCCGCTCAATGAGGAAGCGTCGAAGACAACCGGTCAGATCGAAGAATTCCTGATGAAGTACAACGGCGAAGGCATCCAGCACATCGCGCTGCTGGCCGATGATCTCCTGGCCAGTTGGGACAGCATGAAGAAGGCCGGCGTGCCGCTGATGACCGCGCCGCCCGCGACGTACTACGAAATGCTCGACGAGCGGTTGCCGGGTCATGGCCAGGACGTCGGCGAACTTCAAGCGCGTGGAATTCTGCTCGACGGCACGACCGAAGATGGAAAGCAGCGGCTGCTGCTGCAGATTTTCTCGGGAACGGTGCTGGGACCTGTTTTTTTCGAGTTCATCCAACGCAAAGGCGACGAAGGTTTCGGCGAAGGCAACTTCAAGGCGCTGTTCGAGTCGCTCGAGCGCGACCAGCTTCGCCGCGGCGTCATCCAGGCTGCGTGATTTAAGTAAGTCGCTTGCGCGACAAGATCTGAATCGCTCAGTGCAGGTAACGACCGCAACGCCAGTGCCGAAAGGCACACTGGACTTCATGCATGGCTGGGCGACCAACCGACATGAACGCTATGTGAGCACGATGCTCACCGAAAGCGACCTGAGTATTGCACTGCTGGTGCGTCCCTTTCAAGCGTCTGGACGGTGCAATTGGAGATGCAAGACGACAAGCACCGTCGCGCGTTGTGCTTTCCGTCTTGACGTGTCAAGGAAGTCGGCTCCGCACAGCGGCACCGCAAGGATGGATATGGAACGCAACGAGAAGTGCGATCCGCTCCGAAATCCCAGCGAAAGCCAAATATCGGAAGGCGCAAAAGCAAGTCTGCGCGACCGGCCGAAGGCAGCCCTCGCTCGCAGCAAGTTGCGAGAGCGCCCATCAACAACCGCCGACCCATGTTCGCGGACTCGCAGTCCAGTGCGGGCCGACAATGACGTCCGGCGCGACGCCGCGCATACTTGGGTAAGGATACCTCTGTGAGTAGGGCGTCTTGAGGAGACCATCGTGACGAAAATCGATGTCAAACCGATTGTCGCTGTGCTGAATCGGTTGCTAGAGACCGAGTTGGCGGGTGTGGTGCGTTACACGCACTATTCTTTTCTCGTCTTTGGTTTTGGCCGCATACCGATCGTATCCTGGCTGCGCGCGCAGGCCGATGAATCGCTCATGCATGCCCAACAAGTGGGCGAATGGATCACCACGCTGGGCGACCATCCATCACTCGCCATCGGGCCGCTTCTTGAGTCGCACCAGCATGACATTGGCGCGATGCTGCGCGAATCGCTGGAAGTTGAAGGCCAGGCGCTCGAGCTCTACCGGCAATTGCTGCGACTCGTTGAAGGCCAGTTGATCGGCCTCGAAGAATTCGCGCGGCAGATGATTCAAGCGGAGGAGATACATGCCGCGGAAGTGGACAAGATGCTGCGTAAGCCGGGTGAGCTGGCGACGTTCGCGCCGGGCGCGGACTGACCGCGAAGGGCGGACAAGCGCTCGGGCGTGACCGCGTTGGCCGACCCACGCGCGTAGTGGCGCGATTGAATACTCGCAGCACTTACCGCCGCCTTCGACGGACTAATGTCAGCGACATCGCTGGCGCGGACTGGTGCGCCCGGGACAGGATCGAGCATTTGCGTGACACGCTCGCGCGCGCCGACGCGGTGGTCGGCATGGCGAGCCTGCTAAGTCAGCCGGTAGAGCAGACGCTGCGCCGCCACCCGAAACGCTATGTGCGTAAACGCGCCCGGTGTGGTGGGTTCCGTAACGAACTGGCGGGTTTGGCTCCGTCGGGCAACCGATCGGCCGCCGTCGAAGGCGCGTAAACACAACCTTGCAGACGCATGTCCTAAGCGTATCGTTGGTAGTAATCGCGGCAGCCGAGCGCGGCATCATTCGGAGGACTGGCAACACTTTGAGCGTTATGTTGCGGGAACAATGCGCAACGTGTGCGTGCGGCCCATGAGCCGTCATCGCCCGATTCGCTCGAAAGCCGACCCTCAACGGTGATCGTCACCATTCGCACAATTGCCGACAACGATCTGTCGTCGATGCGACGCACCTGACACCATAGATCAATGCGCGAGACGTCGCGGCGAGCGGCATCTGTCGACCGACGTCGCAAGGCTCACCTTCCCAGTAACTCTGCCAGCGTCCTGCGAAGCCATGCGTTGCCCGCATCGGCACGTTGCCCGCATCGGCATGAAACCGCTCATGCCAGTGCTGCTTAACGGCAAACGCTGGCAAGCTCACCGGCGGTTCGAACATCCGCACCCGTTCATGCTGCGCGAGCGCCTCGCCGAGGCGACGCGGCACGATCACTAGAAGCTCCGTCTGCGCGACGATGCGCGCTACGGCGAGAAAGCTCGGCACCTTCATGGTGATGTGCCGCCGATAGCCCTTTTTCGCAAGCACCTTGTCGACGATCGCGTGCCCCGTGCCCGATGTCGTCACAACGATGTGTCCTTCGGCCAGGAACGCCTGCTTGTTTGGCCTGGACCGTACGCGCGGGTGTCGTTCCGCGGCCAGACAGACAAAGTTCTGCTCGAACAACGTCTGCTGATAGAAGCCCGCTTCGAGCTGCGGCATGAAGCCCACCGCCAGATCGATGTCACCTGACTCGAGCCTCGCCTGACTCGAGCCGTCGTGCACTGTCGCTCGAAATCCGTTCCGCCTCGATCAACACGGCTGACGCGACGCGACGCAGGTGATTGACCAGCATCGGCAGGACTACGATCTCGCTGATATCCGTCATACAGATCCGGAACTGCCGCCGCGCTGCGGCGGCGTCGAAGGAAGCACGCGCACCGAAAAGCTTCACGAGACGCTCGACGGAGGCCGCTAACTCGGGGTAGATCCGCTGCGCGTACGGCGTCGGCTCCATGCCGCGCGACGTGCGACTGAACAGGCGGTCGCCGAAATGGCGGCGCAGCTTGTTGAGCGCGATGCTCGCATTGGCCTGAGCCATATCGAGCCGTTCGGCAGCACGCGACACGCTCTGCGTCCTGTAAACCTCCACGAAGACGTTCAGCCATTCGAGGTCCAGTTTCGCCATGGGCGACCACTATTTAAAAACGATATGGAAGTTATATCAGAACATGTCTTTACGCAATAGATGTCCGCACGCAATCTGGCGCCACTACCCCGTCATCGTAGCCGGTGGTGGCATCGGCGGTCTTGCCGCAGCGCTCGCGCTCACACGCCGGGGCTTCGCCGTCAAGGTGCTCGAACAGGCGCCGGAGCTTGGCGAGATTGGCGCTGGCATTCAGCTCGGCCCCAACGCCTTCGCTGCCTTCGACGCCTTGGGCATTGGCGACAAAGCGCGTGGTCGCGCCGTCTACACCGACGAGATGGTGATGCATGACGCGCTCGACGAAACGCTGGTCGCGCGGGTTCCCACCGGCGAAGCCTTTCGCCAGCGCTTCGGCAATCCGTATGCGGTGATCCACCGCGCGGACGTGCACATGTCGTTGCTCGAAGGCGCCGAGGAGTCGGCGCGCGTCGAGGTCCTGACCGGGACCACGGTGCAGCGCGTCGAACAGGACGATGACGGCGTCACCGTGTACGACGCGAAGGGCGGCAGGCACTGCGGTGTTGCGCTGATTGGCGCCGACGGCGTGAAGTCGGCGGTGCGCCGTCAGTACGTGGGCGATGAAGCGCGCGTGTCTGGACACGTTGTCTATCGAGCGGTCGTCGACAAGAATGAGTTTCCCGTCGATCTGCAGTGGAACGCTGCAAGCATCTGGGTCGGTCCCAACTGCCATCTCGTCCACTACCCGTTGCGCGGCGGCGAGCAGTACAACGTCGTCGTCACGTTCCACAGCCGCGAGAAGGAAGAATGGAGCGTACGCGAAGGTAGCCGCGAAGAAGTGCAGAGCTATTTCGAAGGTATTTGCGCGCGTGCGCGTCAGTTGATCGACCTGCCCAAGGACTGGAAGCGCTGGGCCACTGCCGATCGTGAGCCGATCGGTCAATGGACCTATGGTCACGCCACATTACTCGGCGACGCGGCGCATCCGACGCTGCAGTACCTGGCGCAGGGAGCGTGCATGGCGCTCGAGGACGCGGTGACCCTCGGTGAGGCACTGCGCGTGCACGACGGCGACTTCGCTCGCGCCTTCGCCCACTACGAACGCTCACGTGTGGCACGCACCGCTCGCGTCGTGCTTTCAGCGCGCGAGATGGGTCGCATCTTCCACGCCAAAGGCGTCGAGCGCCTGGTGCGCAACGACCTGTGGAAGGGTCGCGCAGCGCAGCGCTTCTTCGACGCTGTCGAGTGGCTGTACGGCTGGCGGGTAGAAAACTGTCTCGCCGCCTGACCATTCGATAACTCGAGCCGCACATCGGAGACAAATCATGCAGGAACTCGCTCTTCTCGAAGATCTTCCCGCGGACTACCGCGAAGCCCTTACCCGCGAAAACCTGGTGCCGCTGTGGCCCAACCTCCGTGCCGTGCTGCCGCCGGGAAAACCCCGGCCGAAAACGCGCGCCACGCACTGGTCCTACGAAGCGCTCAAGCCGCTACTGCTCAAGGCCGGCGAGCTCACCCCGATCGAAAAGGCCGAGCGCCGCGTGCTTGTGCTCGCCAATCCGGGTCATGGTCTCGAGAACATGCAGGCGAGCGCCGCGATGTATCTCGGCATGCAGTTGCTTATGCCTGGTGAATGGGCTGCCGCGCACCGTCATACGCCGAACGCCGTGCGCCTGATCGTCGAAGGCGAAGGCGCCCACACGACGGTGGACGGCGAGAAGTGCCCGATGAGCCGCGGCGACCTGATCCTCACGCCCACCGGTCTGTGGCATGAACACGGTCATGACGGCGATAAGCCGGTGGTATGGCTCGATGTGCTGGACCTGCCGCTCGTCTATTACATGGAGGCGTCCTACCACGTCGACGGCCCGCGTCAGAACATCAAGCCCGGCCACGGCGACCGCATCTACGCACGTGGTGGCGTCGTACCTACCGCGGCGTTCCAGCGCCAGAGCAATGCGTACCCGATGCTGCGGTATCCGTGGGTGGAAGCGCGTGCTGCGCTCGAGGCGCTGGCCACCGATCAGCCGAAGCTCGACGCGGTGCAGATCAGCTACGTCAACCCGGAAACGGGCGCGGACGCGCAGAACATTCTCGGCTACTACGCGCTTATGCTGCGCCCGGGCCAGACGCTGCGCTTGCCGGCGCGCTCGCCCTCAGCGGTGTTCCACGTAATGGAAGGTGCAATCGAAGCGGGCGTCGACGAGCAGAGCTTTACTTTGGCCATGGCCGATACCTGCTGCGTCCCCGGTTACACCGCAGTGAGCCTGCGCAATCGTTCGGCCAATGCTCCGGCCTTCCTCTTCATCGCCGACGAGACGCCGCTGCACCGCAAGCTGGGACTGTTCGAAAACCGCGACTGAATTCAATTCAAGGAGACATTGATGACCCACGACACTTACCTTTGGAGCCCGCCACCGGTCTATTCAGTGCCGGTGCGCGGCAAGAGCGAACGCTTTCCGATCCGCCGCCTGTTCTTCGTCGGACGCAACTATCACGCGCACGCGGCGGAAATGGGCCGTCCCGTCGACAAGGCCAATGCGCAGCTCTTCTACTTCACCAAATCGCCTTCGACGCTGGTCGAATCGGGCGCGACTGTCGCGTACCCGCCCGAGACCAGGAACTACCAATACGAAATGGAGTTGGTTGTCGCGATCGGCACGGCGGGCTTCCGCGTGTCCGAGAGCGAGGCGAACAAGCTGATCTACGGCTACGCCTGCGGGCTCGACATGACGCGTCGCGACCTGCAGCTTGCAGCGCGCGAGCAGGGCCGCCCTTGGGATCTGGGCAAGGACCTCGAAGAGTCGTCGATCGTCTCCGCGATTGTGCCGGCCAATGGCAGCGTGCTTCACCATGGTGAGCTCGCGATGACCGTCAACGGTGAGCCGCGTCAGAAAGCCGACTTGAGCCAGCTGATCTGGAGCATCACCGAGATCATCGCCGACCTGTCGAAGTTTTATCACCTCCAGCCGGGCGATCTGATCTTCACCGGTACGCCCGAGGGTGTTGGCCCAGTGGTGACTGGCGATCGCATCGAAGGTCACGTCGAAGGCGTCGGTGAAATCAGCCTGAACATCGGCCCGGCGGAGTGATCGGATGAAGCTCTACAACTTCTTCCGCAGCGGCAGCTCGCACCGGTTGCGCATCGCGCTCAACTTAAAAGGGCTGCGATACGAGTACGTGGCGGTGGACCTGCGCACAGCGCAACATCTGCGGCCCGAGTTCAAAGCGCTCAACCCGCAAGGGCTGGTGCCGGCATTGGTGCACGAAGGCAACGTGCTGATCCAGTCGCGCGCAATTATCGAATGGCTCGAAGAGCGCTATCCCGAGCCAGCGTTGTTGCCGGTAGATTCCGAAGCGCGCGCTCGCGTGCGGGCACTCGCGGCGATCGTCGGTTGCGACGTCCATCCGATCAACAACCGGCGCATCCTCGAATACCTGCGTCACCAGCTGCAGTGCGACGCCGACGCGATCGATCGCTGGTGCGCAACATGGATCGGCGCCGGCTTCGACGCAGTGGAGGCACTGCTCGCAGCTGATACCGAGCGCGGCGACTTCTGCTTCGGTCAATTACCGACGCTCGCCGACGTTTACCTGATCCCGCAAGTCGAGAGCGCCAGACGTTTCAACGTCGACCTCGATCGGTGGCCGAACATCCGCGCCGTCGATGCCGCATGCAATCGCCTTGACGCGTTCCGCTTGGCAGCCCCGGCCTTACAGCCGGACGCCGCCGTGTAACTAAACATTTGAAACCCGCGCGACAGACTGCGGCGCCAGGCGCCGCGGGACGCGAGCATCCATCACACGAGGAACATCATGCAAAGCAGTCGTTCAATCAACGTCACCGAGTTCATAAACGGTCACCGCTTGGCACCCTTTCAGATCCTGATCGTCGTGCTGTGCTTTCTTATCGTTGCCATCGATGGTTTCGACACCGCGGCAATCGGCTTCCTCGCACCGGCGATCCGGACCGAGTGGAACCTCACCCCGGCAGCGCTCGCGCCATTATTCGGCGCCGGACTCGCCGGCCTGATGGTCGGCGCGTTCGTGTTCGGTCCCTCGCCGACAAGTTCGGGCGCAAGAGCGTGCTCATCGGTTGCGTGCTGTTCTTCGGCTTGGCGAGCCTCGCGTCAGCCTATTCGTCGTCGCTGTGGGAACTGGTGGCTCTGCGCTTTCTCACTGGTCTCGGACTCGGCGGCGCCATGCCCAATTCGGTGACGCTCACATCGGAGTTCTGTCCGGACAAGCGTCGCTCTTTCTTGGTGACGACGATGTTCTGCGGCTTCACCGTCGGCTCGGCGCTCGGCGGACTGGCTTCGGCTCACTTGGTCGAAAGCTACGGATGGCGCTCGGTGCTTGTTCTCGGTGGCATCCTGCCGCTAGTGCTGTTGCCGCTGATGGTGTGGAGGCTCCCTGAATCTGTGCGCTACCTGGTCATGGAAGGCAAAGGCTTGGACCGCGTCGCGGCGACGCTGAAGCGCATCGCTCCGAGCGAGGATCTCACCGGCGCACGCTACATCCTGACGCACAAAAAGGCCGACGGCTCCCCGGTTGGTCACCTGTTCAAGCCCGAGGTAATCCGCGGCACGCTCATGCTCTGGGTCGCTTTCTTCATGAGCCTGCTGGTGATCTATCTGTTGTCGAGCTGGCTGCCAACGCTGATTAAGAGCACTGGCGTTTCGCTGAAGACGGCCTCGCTCGTCACCACGATGTTCCAGGTGGGCGGCACGCTGGGCGCAATCCTGCTCGGTTGGCTCATGGACCGCGTCAACCCGCACAACGTGCTCGCGGCAAGTTATGCGCTGGCGGGTGTCTTCATCGCGGCCATCGGCAACCTCGCCGGGACGCCATGGCTGGTCGGTCTCGTCGTGTTCGGCGCGGGTTTCTGCATCTCCGGCTCGCAAGTCGGCGCAAACGCGCTCAGCGCGAGCTTCTACCCGACCGATTGCCGAGCCACCGGCGTGAGCTGGGCCAATGGCGTTGGGCGCATAGGATCGGTGCTTGGATCGGTCGGCGGCGGTGCGATGCTATCGATGGATGTCTCGCTGCCCACCGTATTTCTGATTGTCGGCATTCCCGCCGTCATCGCGGGCTTGACGATGTTTGGACTGGGCCAGCATCGCTCGAGGGAAATCGCGGCACTTGCGCTCGAAGCGTGAACTGGACAGCCTCGTGGGCCTTCTGTAGTAGTGGATGATGCTAGCGCCGTCGCACCGTCGCAGGTCTCAGGACTCATGCGCTTGAGGCTCAACGTCCTGACGCTTGCAGGGATCGTGGATCTTGGCAGTCCGTCCCGTTCGGCTAACGCATTCGTTCGGCATTCTCACCGCATCGGGATTCTTCCAGAGCGAATTGATCCGAGATAGCAGGATAGTCTTAATTTATCGGTCACATAGGATCAATCAATTTGCATTAAACCTAGCGAGTACGTATTTTGACTTTCCCCTGACTAGCGGAGCGTTCCATGAGCGACCCGACTGACAACTCCAGTCCACCCGGCAATCAGTTGACCACCAGCGCCGGCAATCCGGTCGCCGACAACCAGAATTCGCTCACCGCGGGTCCGCGCGGCCCGTTGCTGATGCAGGACTATCAGTTGATCGAGAAGCTCGCGCACCAGAACCGCGAGCGCATTCCGGAACGTCCTGTGCATGCCAAGGGTTGGGGTGCGCAGGGCACGCTGACGATCAGTGGCGATATCTCGAAGTACACGAAGGCCAAGGTGCTGCAACCCGGTGCCAAGACGGCCTTGATCCTGCGTTTCTCGACGGTCGCCGGTGAACTCGGTGCAGCCGACGCCGAGCGCGACGTGCGTGGCTT
>VBCG01000257.1 GCA_005881895.1 Betaproteobacteria bacterium | reverse complement strand
CCCGCGTTTCATGGGCTCCTGACCAAAATTGAGGCGGATCCGCTCGTCGCACGCGTCTTTGCGCGCCATTGGCCGGCGCCATCATGATCGATATCCCGGCAGCGATGCGCGTATGCTGCGAAAGTCGTAACGAAGGAAGATGCCATGCTTCTCTGCCCAATCGCAATCGCCGTCGGCTGCAACAAGTGCCCTCTCGTGTCGGTGTGCCCGTTGAAGAGCACGATCGGTAACTACAAGCTCGACTACAAGCTCGAGCCGCCGCCTATGCAAGCCGCTCCCGCCAAGCCCAAAGACAGTACACGCGGCAAACGGGCGCGCACGCGGCGTTCCCGCAAGCGCTGACCGGCCAGTAGGTCCGCGTAGCGCGAGCCCACGTGCTCGATCGCGTGCTGGCCGATGTGGTCGTTGTTTTCCATCTGGCGTTCATTGCCTTCGTGCTGGTGGGCGGCGTATTGGTGATATGGCGGCATCGCGTCGCATGGCTCCATCTTCCCGCGGTTGTGTGGGCGGCGTACGCGGAGTTCACGTCGACGATCTGTCCGTTGACGCCGTTCGAAAACGGATTGCGCCTGCGCGCCGGACAATCAGGCTATGAGGGCGGATTTGTCGAGCGTTATTTGATGCCGATTATTTACCCCGCAGGTCTGACGCCAAACGTGCAGCTCGTTCTCGGGGCGACCGTCGTCGCCGTCAACATCGCGTTCTATGCGATCGTCTGGCAGCGCTCGCGGCAGCGCGGCGCGATGACGCGTCCCACTCCCGATTGATACGTATGAATGTGTGTTTTGGCGCGTGCGCCAACCGTCGCAGGTGCGGCAGCGCCGCTATGCCGCGCGCCGGAAGGTCTTCCGTGGCGGCAACGTGGTAACCGGCTGCTGCGCGTCCTCGCCACGATCGACGGCGTCCGCGTTGGCCGGTGCAGCGTATTCTGCGAAAACGTCCGCGAGATCGGTGTCGTCTTCCGTGGACAGCGCCTTAAAGTACGCCAAATAAATGTCGTCGATGATTTGCGCGTACTCGGAACTTGAAGGTTTCGGCATAATCTGCACTCTCTACGTGACACCATTGTTGCGCCCAACGCGGTGGAAACCAAGCGGAATATTCCCGAAGCCGCCGTAGGTCGGACGCCGACACGATCAGGTCGCGACCAGCTTGCGGTGCGCCTGCACGCTCATCAGCACACCGAGTCCGATGAAGAGCGAAATCATCGCGGTGCCGCCGTAGGACACCAAGGGCAACGGCACGCCGACGACAGGCAACAAGCCGCTCACCATGCTCATGTTGACGAATGCATACGTGAAGAACATCAGCGTGATCGCGCCCGCGACAAGGCGCGCGAACAGCGTCGACGCGTTCGCCGCGATGACGATCCCTCGGCCGATCAGGAGCAAATAAAGGATCAGCAACACGGCATTGCCAATCAAGCCGAACTCTTCGCCGAACACGGCGAAGATGAAATCGGTGTGGCGTTCCGGCAAGAAGTCGAGGTGCGTTTGCGTTCCGTTGAGCCAGCCTTTGCCCGTAACGCCGCCGGAACCAAGCGCGATCGATGCTTGCGTTGAATGGTAGCCGGCGCCGAGCGGGTCGCGCGCAGGATCGAGGAAGGTGAGGATCCGTTCGCGCTGGTAGTCGTGCAGTTGTTGCCAGACCATGGGGCCGGCGGCCGCGCCGAGCGCCACGAGCCCCACCATGATCTTCCACGACAGGCCGGCGAGATACAGGACATAAAAGCCCGAAGCCGCGATCAACAGCGCGGTCCCGAGATCGGGTTGGCGTTTGATCAGATAAACGGGAACGACGATCAGCACGACTGCGAGCGCGAAATCGGTCCAGCCGATGCGACCCTCGAATTTCTGGAAATACCACGCGAGCATCAGCGGCAGCGCGATCTTCATCAACTCCGATGGCTGAAATCGCGCGATGCCGAAATTGAGCCAGCGGCGGGAGCCGTTGACGACGACACCGAAGAACGCAACGCCGAACAGCATCAGCACCGCAATGACGTACAACGGAACTGCCGCGCGCGCGAGCGTTTGCGGCGGAATGTTCGCGAACAGCCACATCAGCGCGATCGCGAAGCCGAAGCTCAACAGTTGGCTCGTCACACGCTGCACGCTTTGGTCGGACGGAAAAGAGCGTGACGATGCCGACACCGACGATCGCGAGCGCGCACCCGAACAGCATGCGATCGATCCGTCGCGTTAGCGCCTCCCAGACACGGCTCAGGAATCCCAGCATTGCTAATCGCTTTCGTCGTCGCCGCCGGGTTGGGAAACAACGGGCGCCGGTCCCACCGCGCTGTCGCCAAGCAAGTAGTAGTCGAGAACCTTGCGTGCGACCGGCGCGGCAGCCTGCGCGCCGAAGCCCCCGTTCTCGACCAGAACCGCCAACGCGATCCGCGGTTTATCGGCAGGCGCGTAGGCGACGAACCACGCGTGGTCGCGCAAGCGTTCGCCGACGCGATGCTCGGAATATTTTTCGCCCTTGAGCGAATAGACCTGCGCGGTCCCGGTCTTGCCGCCGCTCACGTACTTGGCGTTCTTGAATGCCGCAGCGCTTGTGCCTTCGCGGTTCACACCGACGAGCGCATTCTTGATCACCGCAAGATACTCGGGTTTGACACCGAGGCTCGACGCCGGATCGCGTGCGATCTCGCGCACTTCGCCGGTTTTCAGGCTTTGAACAGATTTCACGAGATGCGGTGTGTAACTGACGCCGTCGTTCGCAATCACCGCGATTGCATGCGCGAGCTGAATCGGCGTGAACGCGTTGTAGCCCTGGCCGATGCCTGCCGAAATCGAATCGCCCAGATACCACTTGCGATGCTCTTCGCGGTAATTTTTGCCCGCGAACCGCTGGCGTTTCCACTCGCGTGACGGCAAGACACCGGTCAGCTCGCCTTCGATGTCGATGCCGGTTTTCTGCCCGAACCCGAGCCGCGACATGAAACTCGCGGTGACATCGATGTCGGTTTCGTTGGCCAGCAGATAGTAGTAGGTATCGCACGAGACGACGATCGATTTGTACATGTCGACGGTGCCGTGCCCGCCGGGCTTGTCGTCGCGGAACCGATGGGCCTGTCCCGGGATCTGG
>VBCG01000011.1 GCA_005881895.1 Betaproteobacteria bacterium | reverse complement strand
GAAATACTCGAGCGTTTCGGCTTCGTCGGCAGCGGCCGCAGGATCGCCGAGGAAGCGCTCGAATTGCTGGCTGCGCCCAATTGCCCTTCGGGGACGATGGACGTCCTGTTGCTACCCGATCAGATGACGCTGCAGATCCACGAGTCGATCGGTCATCCGCTGGAGCTCGACCGCATCCTCGGCGACGAGCGCAACTTCGCCGGCACGAGCTTCGTGACGCCCGAGATGTTCGGCAGCTATCGCTACGGCTCGGAACTGTTGAACGTAACCTTCGATCCGACGCGGCGCGAGCAGCTCGCGAGCTATGCGTTCGACGACGATGGGATGGCAGCGGAGCGCACCTACCTGATCCGCAACGGCGTCCTGGAACGGCCGCTCGGCGGCGCAATCTCGCAGGCGCGCGCTGGTCTGCCGGGCGTGGCCAATTCGCGCGCCGACAGCTGGAACCGTCCGCCGATCGATCGCATGGCCAACCTCAACGTTGAACCGGGCGACGCGACGCTTGCCGACATGATCGCCGGCATCGATCGCGGCATCGTGATGGAAACGAATTGCTCGTGGTCGATCGACGATTCGCGCAACAAGTTCCAGTTCGGTTGCGAGCGCGGCCGGCTGATCGTGAACGGAAAGATTTCGCACGTCGTCAAGAACCCGAATTACCGCGGCGTCAGTGCGAACTTCTGGCGCAGCTTGAAGCGCGTCGGCAACAACGAAACGCTGCGCGTGCTCGGCACGCCTTATTGCGGCAAAGGCGAGCCGGCGCAAATCATTCGCGTCGGACACGCGTCGCCGGCGTGCGTGTTCGAGAAAGTCGACGTGTTCGGCGGAGAACGTTAGTGACGATCGAAGACTACTTCGAGGCGCTGGCGTCGATCCTCGATCAGGCAATCGCGGCGGGCGAGCGCTATACCGCGTGGTTTTCTGCGGAGGAGTCCGACTTCGTCCGGATGAACCGCGGTCGCGTCCGCCAGCCCGGAACGGTGATCCAGCGGCAGCTCCGCATACAGCTGGTTCGCGGCAAACGCCACGCCAGCCACTCGTTATCGTTGACGGGCACGATCGCGACAGATCGCGAAGCGATCTCGCGAGCCATCGCACTGTTGCGTGTTGCGCTTCCCGAGCTTGCCGAGGATCCGCATCTTCTGCTGCCCGAAGTCGTCACGTCGACGCGCGTGCAGCGCGACGGCACGCTGCCGCCATCCGAAGCCATCGTCGACGAAGTGCTCGGCGCGGCGAAGGAATTGGATCTCGTCGGCCTGCTCGCGGCCGGACCCCTCTATCGTGGATTTGCAAATTCCGAAGGCCAGCGCAACTGGCATGCCGCCACGACGTTCAACCTCCAGTGGAGCCTCTATCACCACGCCGACAAGGCGGTGAAGTCAGGCCTTGCCGGGTTTATGTGGGACAGCGCCGAATTCGCGCGAAAGATGGCGGAGGCAAGCGAGCGGCTGGCCTTGGTCAGCCGTCCTCCGAAAGCGCTCCAACCGGGCAAGTATCGCGCGTACCTCGCGCCGCAGGCGATGGAAGAGATTGCGGGCCTCCTCTGCTGGGGCGGTTTCTCGGGCCGCGCGCTGGCGACGAAGCAAAGCTCGCTCGGTCGAATGCAATCGGGTGAGCGGCTCGATTCGCGTGTCACCGTCGCCGAAGATACTGCGGCGGGGGTCGCACCCACCTTTCAAGGCGAAGGCTTCACGCGGCCCGATCGCGTTACTTTGATTGAAGCGGGCGCGCTCGTCGGGTCGCTGGTCTCGCCGCGCACGGCGCGCGAATTCGGGCTCGCCGCGAACGGCGCAAACGGTCACGAATCGCCGGAGGCGCTTTCCATTTCCGGCGGCGATTTGCCGAAATGCGACGCGCTCGCCGCGCTCGACATCGGCCTTGCGATTGGCAATCTTTGGTATCTCAACTACTCCGATCGCCCGGCGTGCCGGATGACCGGCATGACGCGCTTCGCAACGTTCTGGGTCGAAAACGGCAAAATCGTCGCGCCCGTCGAAGTGCTGCGCTTCGACGATACGCTGTTTCGACTGCTGGGCTCGAATCTCGAAGCGTTGACCGCAGAAACGGAATTGCTGCTCGATGCGGAAACCTACGGCGAGCGTGGGTTGCGCAGCGTGCGGTTGCCGGGCGCGCTCGTGTCGGAGATGGCTTTCACGTTGTGAGGTGCTGACAAGCGGCGCCCGGCTGCCGCGGGCAGCAAAAGGGCGGTGACGTGCTTAATGAGTTGCGACCGCGCCGGGCCGGCGAGTAAGACTCACCGGCCCCACAACAATCCGTCACTGAGGCGGCAATCGGACGAAGTAGACGTCCTCCTCAACCGCGCCGTTCAATCCGCGTGTATCGGCCCACACAATGTTGGGCCAGCCGTTCCCGTCGACCGCGACCCACATATAGTCGCCGAGAAAGCCGGCTTGCAGCGGATTGTTCGTTGGCGTCAGGTTCGGCATCGACGACGAGGTGACGCGTCGGTAGGACACGGTCGGCGCTGCCGATGCCGGATTGCTTACGCCAGCTAGCGTGATGTCGTTGCAGCCGGTCGTTTCGCAGTCGCCGTACGATCGATCGTAGTACGCGACCCACAGCGTCGAGCCGTCGGGAGACACTGCGCTCCACGGCATCCATTGCGCACTGCCGGCCGGCGTAAGCTTTTTGAACGCGCTCCACGTCGCGCCGCGGTCCTTCGAGTACGCGTAGAAAACGTCGTTGTCGCACGGCGGCGTGGCGGTGGCCGCCGAACCTGTGCAGTTCGGCTTGCCGTTGCGCAGATCGGCCCAGGTGACGTAAACGTTGCTGGCGTTGTCCACGGCTACGCTAATTTCGACGAAGTCGTCGAGGCGATAGCCGTTCGGCGGCAGGCATTGGCGACCCGCCGGGCAGCCTGCAGCGCTCGGGCCCACCGGCTGGAAGTCGAACAGGTCCGCAACCTTGACCGGCGCGGTCCAATTGGCTGCGCTGCTGCACACCTTGTTCGCCGGACACGAGACGATCAGCACCTGGTTGATCCCCGCGGTCGGCGTGTTGCCGTTCCCGAACGTGACGTAGATCGTGCCGTCTGGACCGACCACCGGATGCGAGCCCTGATCCTGGTCGCACGCGTTTGGATTGGCCTCGCCGCTGAACGCCGTGCATGTGGCCGCCGCGCCGCTGATCTCGATGCCGGACGACCATGTCGCGCCACCGTCGAGCGACTGGCTGAAGTAGATCGGGCTGTCGCCGCCGACGCCTGCACCGGTATCGAAATTGAAGCGCGTCCACGTTGCATAAACGTTGTTCTTCTTCGGGCTCGCCGCACTCTGATCCGCAACGATGAATTCCTTGTCGTGGGCGACGTTGGGATCGTTATCGCTCGCAACGACGCCGAGCGGCACGTTTCGATACACCTGGAACGAGAGCGGCGCCGGCGAATGAAAGTAGGCTCCGCCGATGCCGGCGTTGGATTTCGCCACCACGAACGCGCTCGCGGGCGAAGTGATGTCGAACAGGATGCCGCCGATGTAGGCGTTGCCGGCGGAGTCGAATGTCGCGGTCGGATCGCTGCATACGTCCGCCGTATGTCCGTCGCCCAGCACGTACTGGTAAAACGGCGGCACCATGTCACCCCACGTCTTGCCGCCATCGAACGAGAAGTCGTAGCCACACTTGTTGAAGCCAAGGCGCGAGTCGTTCTGGCCGGCGATGAGGTTGTCGGAATCGAGCGGATTGATCGCCACCACCGATTCCGCTTGCCGGCGCAGCGAACAGTCCTGATTCACGCGGACGTTCTTGCGACCATCGCCAGTCTGCGCGCTCGGGCACCCCTGTGTCGCACCACCCCGGCTATGATCGAACGTGTCGCCGATCCCTCCGCTCGCATCGGCGCGGCGGTTGAGCTCGCCGCTTGCGGCCAGCGCAGCATAGACCGTTCCCGACGAGAGTCGGGCTTCCTTCGACCGCGGCGACACCCGGCCCATCTCGATGTTGAGTGCGCGCGCGATGACCTTGTTCGCCGGTGCGATATCCGTACCGCGGCGCGCTTGCGCCTGTGCGGCACCGGCGGCAATAGCTGCGACACCACACAGTGCCCATACGAGCCCCTTCGAAGATGCTCTCATGTTGGTTTCCCCAGAAGTAGATGGTGGGCTTCGTCAGCCCGCGAAAACGCTGCACCTATTCGGCGAAGAATGCAAGAGTCTCGGTGCAGAGTCACGGTGCTGATCTGGGCGACAAAGGGAAGCGTCCGAATTAGCGCAGATTTTATTACTCGCCAATCGAAAACGGAAAAGTCGTCGTCGCCCCCGTCAATGCGCACTTCGACGATAGGACGACGACCGGCGTTGCAAACGTAGTCATGGTGTCTTCGAGGAATAACGCGAATGGAATGCCACCGTATGCGCTCAATCCCAACCTTGAACATCCGACGGTTGGCGGCGAAGGATCAGCTCGCGTATTACTCGAACTACGCCGAGCGGTTCGACATCGCGGCTCCTGGCGGCGCGCAAACTGGGCTGCCACGCTACGACCGACGTCTCGGCGACATTTCTCTAAGGCGAACGATCCCGGCCGAACACTGCGCCGAGTCTTCTAGAGGGGTGCCGTTTAGGACCGGCTGGTGTCGCCTGCTCTTCATATCCAACGTGGCCGGCGATTCGATCACATTCTCGGACGCGTACGGCGCGGGCATCGTTGATGCTGGGCCGCAACGGCGCCGTAACGGGAACAGCGATACGATTGAGCGGGTCGCAATTTGCGGCCCGCGCTTTTTTGGATCGCGCTCGGGAGAGCAGGTGTATCCGGAACGCCCGATGGCCCGCGCCAGAGCAGTTCCCGAACGTCAGTCGTTCGCGCGTGCGGCGTGCTCGCCGTGCCAACCTTTCGGGATGGCAGCCAGCAAACGCTGCGTGTACGGCATCTTCGGATGCTTGTAGATCTCGTCGGAATTCGCGATCTCGATGATTTCGCCTTCGTTCATCACCATCACTTGATCGGAGATGTATTTGACGACAGCGAGATCGTGGGAAATGAAAATGTAGGAAAGCCCGAATTCGTCCTGTAGATCCTGCAGCAGGTTCAGCACTTGCGCCTGCACGGAAACGTCGAGCGCCGAAACGGACTCGTCGCAGATCAGGATGTCGGGCTTCATCGTCAGGCAGCGTGCGACGGCGATTCGCTGCCGCTGTCCGCCGGAAAACTCGTGCGGATATTTATAGAACGAGACTTCCGCCAATCCAACTTTGTTCAGCAGCTCGAACGCGAGGTCCGTGCGTTCCTGCGCGTTCGCGCCGATACCGTGTATCTCCATCGGCTCGGTCAGGATCTGGCCGATCGTGAAGCGTGGATTGAGCGACGCATAGGGATTCTGAAAGATGATCTGGATGCGCCGCTTGTACGTCATGAACTCCTTCGGCGACATCGACAAAAGGTCGCGGCCTTCGAACAGCGCCTCGCCAGTGGTCGCTTCGTGCAGACGCATCAGCGTCAAGCCGATGGTCGTCTTGCCGGAGCCTGATTCGCCGACGAGGCCGAGCGTCTTGCCCTTTGCGAGGCGGAACGAAACGTCCTTCACCGCCTTGAATTCGCGCTTGCCGAACAGCCCTTCGCGCGAATAGAAGCTTTTCCCGAGCTGGTTCACTTCGAGGATGATCGGATCGGTCGGCCGAATGCCGCGCTTGCGTTCCGGCGCATCCTTGTCCGCACGCGGGTTGCCGCTCATGAAATCATCGATGACGGGCAATCGCACGGGCCTGCGTTCGAGCTGCGGCCGGCATTTGAGCAGCGCTTTCGTGTACGCATCCTGCGGCGCTTCGAACACGCGCTTGGCCGGGCCCTGTTCCCTGATCTCGCCGTTACGCATCACGACGACGTGATCGGCGATTTCTCCAACGACTGCGAGGTCGTGCGTGATGAACAGCACCGACATCTGGTGCTTCTTCTGGAGCTCGGCGATCAAGTCGAGGATCTGCTTTTGAATCGTGACATCGAGCGCGGTCGTCGGCTCGTCGGCGATCAATAACTTCGGCTCGCACGCGATTGCCATCGCAATCATCACGCGTTGCTGTTGGCCACCCGAAAGCTGCGATGGATATGCGTCGATGCGCCGCGTCGGGTCCGGAATACCGACTTCGGTCAAGAGCGCAATCGCGCGCTCGCGTGCTCTGCGTCCGGACATCCCCATATGCAGCTTCAGCACTTCCTCGAGCTGATAGCCGACCGTGAACACCGGGTTCAACGATGTCATCGGCTCCTGGAAAATCATCGAGATGTCCGCGCCGCGCAAATCGCGCAATTGCCGCATCGGCAGCTTCAGCAGGTTGCGGCCGCCGTAGATGATTTCGCTTTTGGGATCGACGATCGAGTTCTCAACCGGCAGCAAGCCGAGGATGGCGAGCGACGTCACCGATTTTCCCGATCCCGATTCGCCGACGAGCGCCATCGTGCTGTCTTTGGGAATATCGAATGAAATGCCCTTCACCGCCTCGAACGTCGTGTGCTTATCGAGGCGGAATGACACGTGCAGATTGCGCACGCTGACCAGCGGTTCCATTTTTGTCTTCTCGGTCGCGGTCAGCTTCCCAACCGGCCTTTCAGTTTCGGATCGAGCGCGTCGCGCAATGCATCGGTGAACAACGCGAACGCGGTGACGAGGATCGCCATTGCCGTACCGGCGGCGGCGAGTTGCCACCATTTGCCAAGAATCAATTCGTTTTGCGCCTCGTTCAACATCGAGCCCCATGAAACCACGTCGACCGGAACGCCAAAGCCCAGGAACGACAAGATCACTTCGGACTTGATGAACGCGACGACGAGGATCGACATTTGCACGAGCACAACGTGCGACACATTGGGAAAAATGTGCATGAACATTCGTCGGACGTTCGACGCGCCGAGCGCATCGGCGGCTTGCACGTACTCGCGCGCCTTGTGCTTCAGGTATTCGGCCCGCAGCAACCGGAACGTGCCTGTCCAGCCGGTCAGGCCGAGAATCAGAATGATCGTCAGAATGCCCTTCTGCTGCAGCACCGCCGCGACGGCGAGCACGAGCAGCAGATACGGAATCGAGCTGAACACGCTGTAGAACCAGTTGAAGACATCGTCGACCCAGCGGCCGTAGTAGCCCGCCAGCGCGCCAAACGCCGTGCCGAGAAACGTCGCGACGATCGCCGACGCAATGCCGACGAAGATCGACGTCTCCGAACCTTTGATCGTTTTCTTGAGCACGTCGCGACCCCATTTGTCTCCGCCCAACGGCAATGTTGCCTTGCGCTCTTCGATGGGCGCGGTCGCCTCTTTCTTCGCGCCCTTGCCGCCGCGAATCTCGGCCATGATGTCCGCCAAGGGATCGACGGATTTTTCCTCTTCGGCTGGCGCGGCCGGCACCTCGGACGGCGCCTTGCCTGCTTTCAACTGCGCGATCACGTCGCCGATCGGATCGACGATCTGCGACTTGTATTCGGACGCAGTCGGCGGCGCAGCAGCCGGTTCGGCGGGCGCGGCAGGCGTTCCGCCTTCGTAGTCGGCGCCCAAAAACGAAGGCGGCGCGTAGTTGACGCCGGTTTCCTTGGACCAATCGCTGGCGATCAAACCGAAGCCCGACAGGATCATCAGTGCCACGAATATTGCTACGATCGCAAGCGACACCGTGCCGACGTAATCGGTTTTGAGCCGGCGCCAGGCGAGCGTCCACAAGCCCGGCGAAACGGTGTGCGGAACTTCGCGCGGCGTGAGCGTCGCGGACTTGAGCGGAATGTCGTGCGGCATCGGCGTCTCCTCCTACTTCAACTGGACGCGCGGATCGACCGCTTTGTACGTGAGGTCGGCGAGCAGGTTCGAGACGATCGTCGCGAATGCGACATACACGGTGATCGCCTTGATGACCGGAAAATCGGAGCGTTCAACGGCGAGAATCACCTCGCGGCCAATGCCGGGAATCGAGAAGAAACGTTCGATCAGGAACGCGCCGAGCAGAAGGCCGGGCAGCTCCGACATCAAATGCGTAATGATCGGAATCGACGCGTTGCGCAGCACATGAATCCACATGATGCGGTTTTCCGACACGCCCTTCGCGCGCGCCGTGCGCACGTAATCCTGATTGATCTCGTCCAACACGAACGTCCGATAGAGCCGCAAATTGGGCGCGATGCTGACGACGAGCGCGATGAGGATGGGCAGCAGCGCGTAGTGGAATAAATTCTCGGACACGCTGTCACCCCAGCCTTGCACCGGGAACCAACCGAGCTTGTAGGCGAAGAAATACTGGAAGACGATGATGTAGACTAGAATTGAGATAGAGAGGCCGACGGTGCAGACGATCATCACCATCCGATCGGTCAGCGATCCGCGCACGTACGCAACAGCCAATGCCAGCGCGATGGCGATAAGCGTCGAGATGACGAGGAGCGGCACCAGCACCGTCAGCGACGGACCGAGCCGCGTCGCAAGAATGTTCGACACGCGCTCGTTCGTGCTCCAGCTCGCGCCGAAATCCGCCGTGACGATTTGCTTGACGAAGATCCCGAGCTGCACGTAGTACGGCTGATCGACGCCGATTTGCCGACGGATGTTGTCGATCTGTTCCTGGCTCGAGATCTTCCCGGCGAGCACGTACGCCGGATCGCCGCCGACGGTGTTGAACAGAATGAACACGAGCAGCACGACGCCGAGCATCGTCGGGATCATCTGCCAGACTCGTCGAATGATGTAGGCGGACATCGTTCTCTCGCTAGGGGTCAGACTCCAATTTCCGACCGGACGACGCTACTCGACGAGGGAGCGAAAATTGGAGTCTGACCCCAGTTGGTTGAAGCGCAGCGAGCGGCGGGCGAGGACACAACAAAGCTATCGGGCCGCGCAGCCAGACGTATAGCAAATGCATCGGCGGGCCCGTCCCGGCATATCCGGGCGGTCCCGCCTTTGTTTTGTATCCTCAGCACGTACTCACCTGCCTGCTGCCTTGCCACCTCCTCCGATTGTCCTGTTCCGATACACAACAACATAGGCTGCTTACTGGTCTCTTGGAGCGCCCGAAATGCCCTTCGGCGTGACGTCGATGTACTTCCACTCCGCGTGCAGAATGGGATGCTTGCGAAAACCGAGCACATGCGGCTGGGTCAGCATGTTGCGGTAGCGCGCGATATTGAGCCGCCACGGAGTGTACGCCTCGATCAGCCTCGTCATGTCGTGATAGATCCGATTGCGCTCGGGCGAGTCGGGCATCCGAATCGACTGTTCGTAGAGCTTGTCATACTCCGGAATTTTCGCACACGCGTTGTTGTTCTGCCCGATGTTCTTGCCATAGAGCAACTGCATGAAATTGTCGGCATCGGGATAGTCGGCGATCCACGACGCCGTGCGCATCATCAGCTTGCATTGCCGCTCGAGCTTCAAGAGCTCGGGAAATTTGTCCTTCTGCACTTCCATCCGGATCGCGATCGAATCGAGTGCCTTTTTCCACAGCTCGTCCTGCTGCCGGCCGAGCGAGTCGGGGCGCGATGCGTAGCGAACCACCAAGCGATCGCCATTCGGCTGCGTGCGCCAACCGTCCGCGCCTTTCTTGTAGCCGAAGCGATCGAGCAAAGCGTTCGCACCAGCAGGATCGTATTGGATGCCGCCCTTGTACCCAGGATCGTGGCCGACGACCCCGGGAGGAATCGGAAAGTTGATCTCGACCGCCTGACCGTTACGCACGACCTTGATCTCCTCCGCGGTGTTGTACGACATCGCCATCGCGCGGCGCAGCGCGATTCGTTCTTTGGTGTAGCCGCCGATGACCGGGTCCTGCAAATTCCAGAAGTGGTACGAGATCTCGGGGTCGACGAAGCGCGACAGCTTGATCCCTTTCTTCGCGAGCTCCGGCTTCAGCTTGTCGCCGTCGAGGACGTTCGGCGCGAGCGGCCCTTCCATGTTCATCATGTCGAGCTCGCCTTTCTGAAACGCGAGAAGGCGCGCCTGGTCCTCTTCGATGATGCTGATCTCGACTCGTCCGACCTGCGGCATTTTCTTGCCCTTCATCTCGGCGATCAATTTGAGATCGGCCGGGTCGTTCGATTTGAAATCCCACACGAAGCCGCGGTAGTCGGAGTTCGCTTCCAGCACGATCTTGGAGCTTCGAATCCATTGCTTGAGAATGTAAGGCCCGGTGCCGACCGGATTCGCCATCGCGCGGCCCGCCTCGTCGGAATACGCTTCGATGACTTCGCGCGCGACCGCCGACGTCGGCTCATGAGCGAGCACGTAGGGCAGGTTGTAATCGGTGTCGTTCAGCCGAACGCGAAGCGTGTAGCGATCCGGCGTTTCAAGCCCGGCGATCTTCGCGTCGTAATCGAATTTGCCGGTCTGTTTTGCGTCCTCCGCAAGCGCGTCGAGACCGACAATTTTTCCTTCGAGCAGCCATGCCCACGGTCCGCGGATCTTCGGATCGATCAAGCGCTTGAGCGAGTACGCATAGTCCTCCGCCGTCAGCTCGCGCTTCTTGCCTTTGAACGCGGGATCGGGCGCGAAGTAAATGCCCTTCCGCACTCTGATCGTGTACGTCTTGCCGTTGTCCGAAACGGACGGCATCGCTTCGGCGGTCAGCGGCACTACTTTCGCCGGACGCGCCAGATAGTCGTAGGTGAGTAGCGTTTCGAACAATGCCTGCTCGACGGTGCCTGAGTAGAGGTCAGCGGCCGCCGCCGGATCGAAGCCGGTCTCGGCGGCAGGAAACACGTGGTGGATCACCTTGCTCATGTCGGCCGCGCCGAGCGGCGCCGAGACGAGCGCGCATAGCGCGACCATGCAAAGCGTTCGAGCGATGCGCGAAGGGTTCATCGGCAATAGTCCGTCACTAGAGGCCGCTCACGCCGCGCGTGTCGACGTCCATGTATTCGAATTCGGCGCTCAGGATCGGATGCTTCTTGTAGCCCTTCACCCACGGCCGGATCAATTGATTGCGCTCGCGCGACACGTGCAAACTCCATGCTCCGTCCACTTCCATCTGCCGCGTCATGTCGAGGAACAGCAGATTGCGTTCCGGTGAAGGCGACATCACGCGGGATTTTTCGTACAGCGCGTCGAACGACTTGGATTCGTAGCAGCCGTTGTTGCTCTGCCCGGTGTTCGGACCGTAGAGCAGCTGCATGAAGTTGTCGCCGTCGGGATAATCGGCCGTCCACGCCGCGCCCCACATCATCAGTTGGCAGGCTTTGGCGGCCTTCAGGTTGTCGGCGAACTTCGAGACATCGAACACGATCCGGACGCCGATCGCGTCCATCGATTTCTTCCACAGCTCGTTGAAGTCGCGATTGATCGCCGCGCTCTCGGTTGCCTGGTGAACGACCAACGGTTTGCCGTCCGGCAGCGTGCGATAGCCGTCCCGGCCTTTCTTGTAACCGAAATAATCAAGCAGCTTGTTCGCGAGTACCGGGTCATATTGATTGATGCTGCGATAGTTCGGGTCGTATCCGACGACGCCGACCGGGATCGGCATCTGCGCCTGCACCGCCTGATATTTGCGGATGATGCGAATTTCTTCGTCGAGGTTGTAGCCCATTATGATCGCGCGGCGAAGCGCAATCTTTTCCTTCGCGAATCCGCCGACGATCGGATCGCGGAAGTTGAAGAACGTGTAGACGATGTCCGGATCGATGCCGCGATAGAGCGTCACGCCCTGATCGGTCCACTGCTTGTTGATCTTGTTGTCGGCGCCGAAGACCTGCGGCCGGAACGTCGCCGGCAACGCGAGATAGTCGAGCTCCTTCTGGTTGAACGCGAGCCAGCGCGACTGGTCTTCCTCGATGATGCTGATCTCGACCCGTCCGATCTGCGGCATCATCTTGCCGCGCATCGCCTTGACGACCTCCTGGTCCCAGGGATCGGCGGTCGGCTCGAAATCCCAGACAAAGCCGCGGTAGTCGGGGTTTGCCTCGAGGGTGATTTTCGTCCCGCGTTTCCATTCCTTGAGAATGTACGGTCCCGAGCCGATCGGATGCCCCTGCAGGTCGTCACCGTAGGCGTCGACCACCTCACGTGCCATGGCGCCGAACGGCGGATGCGCAACGGTATATTGGAACAGATAGTCGGGTGCCTTGAGCTTGAAGCGCAGCGTGTACTTGTCGAGCGCGACCATGCCCGGAATCGTCGCTTTGTAATTAAAGCTGCCGTTCTTGCGCGCGGCTTCGATCTGCTCGTCGAGCCCTTCGATCTTGCCCTCGATCATGAACGCCCACGGCGAGCGGTTCTTCGGGTCGGCGAAGCGCTTGAACGTGTAGACGAAGTCCTCTGCGGTCAGCTCGCGCTTCTGTCCCTTGAACGCCGGATCGGGCGTGAAATAGATGCCGCGGCGAATCTTGAACAGATACGTGCGGCCGTTGTCGCTGATCTCGGGCATCGTCTCGGCGGCGAGCGGCACGAGTTTGGCCGGCCGCGCGAGGTAGTCATACGTCAGCAGGCGGTCGAAAATTACTTCGTTGACCGTATTCGAGTAGCTGTCTGAAACACGTACCGGATCGAAGCCGGTTTCCTGGACGGGGAATGCGATGCGCAGAACCTTGGAGGGATCGGCAGCGGCGGCGGAAGCGGCGGCGGCGAGCCCTAGAACGGCAATGACTACGCGAAACCCGCCGTACATCCCGACTCCAGAAAAGAAAAAGCGGCGAAATGTAACATATCGGCCGCCCTGCCACACTCGAATGAAGCGCCTTTGACTCTCTTCGACGACACCGGTTCAAGTCGACCGCAGGCAGCGTCCCAATGAAGCCGCTTTACTGGGATGAAGCCACCGCCACCCTCGCCGCGCGAGATCGCATTCTGCGCCGGTTGATCGGCGATTTCCCGGACATCCATCTGGTCCGCCGCGGCGACGCTTTCACCACGCTGGCACGGGCGATTGTCGGCCAGCAGATCTCGGTGAAGGCTGCGCAGACGATTTGGGAACGCTTGGTCCTCGCGACGCACGGCAGCGGAAGCCCGGTACGTCTCGATCCACGTCGCGTAAGTCGGACGCAACAGCGCACGCTACGCCGGGTGGGCCTTTCGGAACGCAAGGCGGAATACGTCCGCGACCTTGCGCGGCACTTCGTATCCGGAAAGCTCGATCCGGCGACATGGCCAGCGCTCGACGACGAGGCGCTGATCGCGGCGCTGACCGACGTCAAGGGCATCGGCCGCTGGACGGCAGAGATGTTCCTGATCTTCCACGAGCTTCGCGCGGACGTCCTGCCGGTCGACGACATCGGCTTGCAAAAAGCGATCGGCGTGCACTATCTCGACGGAAGCCGGCCGACCGTCGCGGCAATGCGCGAGCTGGCGGCAGGCTGGCAGCCCTATCGAAGCGTCGCGACGTGGTATTTGTGGCGCTCGCTCGATCCCGTACCCGTGGAGTATTGAATGACACGCCGAATCCGTCAGGTTTTTACGGTTGGGCTGCCGGCCTTCGTGGCTTCGGCGCTCGCCGCGGAGCCGCCGAGCTCCCCTGCGGACGCACCGTCGGTCGAGGACTTCTTCCGCAAATCGCTACCTGGCGTGTCGAACGACAGCAGCGCCTTCTCGCCGGTGACACTTCATTGGCGCCGACAATCGCTCTTTGCAGGTTCACGGTCCAGGGGCGCTCAAAACTGCGGCGAGTCCGCGAGCGGTTCGTGACGGTGCCCTCTCTTCGCGCGAGAACCCTGACAAACCATGCCGACGTGTCGTGATCGACATCGTGACGATGCGAGCGGCTCGGCGTTCAACTGCACGAGCGCGGAACTGGTGTCCTGAGCGGCTTGCTGGGCGTTGTCGGCGTTGGATGCCGAAACGGCCGATCCCGCGAAGGAAATGGCAGCGGCCCCGACGCCCATGCAGAAAAATCGATAAAGCTTCCTCTGGATTGAACCGGATGTTGCATCAAAGCCCCCGGTGACAGAATGAATGCCGCGCGGTCGCGGCGAAGTAGTGATCGAATCCGATTGTGTCGGATTGCGCGGACGCGCAGTCTATGGCGAGAAACACCGATCCGCAACAGCAAAAACCGCCGCTACGATTACCAAATTCCCGCCCCGCGCGTGCGGGCTTACGCTTCAATGTGATACTTGCCTCGATCGCGTTTTTGAGTGCTTTCGTAAACAGCGGATGCGGCTGCATATTCGCCGGTAAACGAGCTCAGTCGAAACGACAGGAGTGAAGTGACCATGGAACCGCAGGAAACATTGCGATCGGGCCGACAGGAGAACGCGAATTCGCCGCGCTATGAGGGACCGCTTTCGCTCGCAAAATCGCTCTCGGCCTTCGCGCTTGCGAGCGGCGACGCTGCACAATTCACGCGCGACGGGCCGAGGGCGGACGTCGAATACCGCGATCTCGGGCTCGCCGCCGCGACGAACGGCCGGATCGGCGTCAAGCACGTGCGCGCCATCATGCCGCTGCCGGGTCCGACCGGCTGGCATTGGCACGACATGACCGCGCATTTCGTATTCGTGCTGAAAGGCTCGCTGACGTTTCGCTTTGCCGGCATCGACGGCGATATCGTCGTAGCGGCCGGCTCCGGAATTTCACAGCCCGCCGGCGTCGCGCACAACGTCATCGCACGCTCCGATGATCTGGAGCTCCTCGAGATCAATGTTCCGGCGCAGTACGGCACGTTCGATCTCGCCGTATCGAAGGACGCCTCGCAGCCATGAGCGATGTTGCGCCGGTGGGCACTGTGGCCGATGCACGCGAAAGCGCGCTCGGCGCCTGGTTCCGCAAGCGAGGCGGCGCCATCGTTGCGTTCATTGCGCTCTTCGTTGCGTGGGAGCTCGCAGTCCGCGTCACGGGCATCAAGGAATACTTGTTGCCGCCGCCGTCGCGCGTCTATACCGAGTTCATGAAGCGTTTTGATCCGGTCATGGCAAGCGCGTGGGTCACGACGCGCGAGATCGTCGCCGGGTACCTGCTCGCCATCGTCGTCAGCGTTCCGCTTGCGCTGTGGATCGCATATTCACGCTTCATGGAAAACGCCGTCTATCCGGTCATCGTGTTCCTGCAGATCATTCCGAAAATCGCCGTCGCGCCGTTATTCATCATCTGGTTCGGCTTCGGCTTCGCGCCGAAGTTGCTGGTCGTCTTCCTGCTGTCGTTCTTTCCGATCATCGTGTCGAGCATCGCTGGATTCAAATCGGTCGACCCCGACATCATGGATTTCGCGCGCACCACCGGTGCAAGCCAATGGAAAATGTTCGCGATGATCCGCCTGCCACAGGCGTTGCCGCAGATCTTCACCGGCCTCAAGGTTGGCGCGGCGCTCGCCGCTACCGCAGCGGTGGTCGCGGAATTCGTGGCGTCGGACAAGGGCCTCGGCTATCTGCTGTTGCAATACAACGGCAATCTCGACACGCCGATGGTATTTGCAACGATCATTCTGTTGTCGCTGATCGGTCTCGCCGTCTACTACACCGTTGAGCTGATCGAGCGTTTCACGATTCCGTGGCACGTTTCGCAACGACTCACCGCTGAAGAAACGCTGGCATGAGCGCTGGCAAGAAATTATGAGGAGGATTCATGCGCGCACTTAGAGCTCTGATGCTGTTGCTGCTCGCGTCGTTCGCTACAACATCGCTCGCTGCGGACGCCGTTTCCTTTCGTCTGAACTGGTACCTCGGCGGATTGCACGTGCCCTTCTATTACGGCAAGGAAAAGGGCTACTACGCTGCCGAGGGCATCGATCTCGCGATCAACGAGGGTCGCGGCTCGGCCAACACGGTTCAAGTCGTTGCGGCGGGGTCCGACACGTTTGGACTCGCCGATTCATCGAGCGTCATTTCGACGGCCGCGCGCGGCGCCGACGTGAAGTCCGTCATGTCGCTGCTCAATTCGACGGGATTCTCGGTCGTGTCGCTTGCGGAAACCGGCATCAAGACGCCGAAGGATCTCGAAGGCAAAAAGCTCGCGGTGTCCGCCGGCGATCCTCTCGGACAATTGTTCCAGGCGCTCGCCGCGCACAACAAGCTCGATCTGTCCAAGATCACGATGGTGCAAGTCGATCCGGCGGCGAAAGTCGTTGCAGTGCTGGAAAAACGCGCCGACGGTCTGTTGGGAGGCGCCGACGATCAATATTTCCTGATCAAGCAACGCGGCGTGCAACCGGCGGCGCTGCGTTTTTCGGAGAACGGCGCCAACATCGTCGGCATGACGATCGTGACGAAGACCGACCTCATCAAGAGCAATCCCGATCTCGTGCGGCGCTTCGTCCGTGCGACGATCAAGTCGTGGGAGGAGTCGAAAAAGAATCCCGGCGCAGCGGTCGATGCTGCGCTCAAGGTGAAGCCCGATCTGAACCGGCAATCGACGCTCGAGCAGCTTCAAGTCGACATCGAGCTCCTCGACTCGCCGAATTCGAAAGGTCGCATCGGCTGGGGCGCGCAAGCCGATTGGGACCAGACGCTCGATTTGCTGAAGAAGTATCGGGACCTCAAGACAACGGAGCCCTGGACGGCTTTCCACACGAACGAATTCGTCACCGCGAAGTGAGCAGCGTGGAGGTCCTACAGAGCGCGATCGTCATCGATGGCATCGCGAAGACCTTTCGCCGGGGAAACACCGAAACGCGCGCGCTCGAGCGTATCGATCTGACCGTTCACGATGGCGAATTCGTCGCCATTGTCGGTCCGTCCGGCTGCGGCAAGAGCACGCTGATGCGCTTGATCGCGGGGCTTACGTCCGCGACAGCCGGGTCGATCAAGCTGCACGGCACTCGCGTCGTTCATCCGCAAACCGCGCTCGGCATCGTGTTTCAGAGTCCCGTCCTGCTCGAGTGGCGCAATGTTCTGGCCAACGTGTTGCTGCAGCTCGAGCTCCGCGGTCGCGACCCCGCTCCGCACCGCGAACGCGCGTTGGCGTTGCTTGCTACCGTGGGACTCGCGGACTTCGCCGATCGATATCCGCGCGAGTTATCGGGCGGCATGCGGCAACGCGCAGCGATTGTCCGCGCGCTGATTCACGACCCACCGCTCCTGCTGATGGATGAGCCATTCGGCGCACTGGATGCGCTCACGCGTGAGCAGATGCGCGTCGATCTCGAAGCGCTTTGGCTCGAAACAAAGAAGACGGTCGTCTTCATCACGCACAGCATCGACGAGGCCGTGCTGCTGGCGGATCGCGTCGTCGTCATGTCGGCACGGCCGGGACGGATCGAACGAATTTTGGAGATCGGACTTGCGCGCCCGCGAGGTCTCGACGCGCGGAAATCGTCACGTTTTGTCGAAGCCACCGACCTCATCACTTCGATTTTTCTCGCCCGCGGAATTCTTCACGGGACGCGGCACTGATCAGAGGCTTAGGTCAACACGCCGTCGACCAAATGCAGCGTCCGATCGGTACGCGCGGCCAAATCCGGATCATGCGTGACGATCACGAGCGACGTCCCGATCGCGCGATTCAATTCCAGCATCAGCTCGAAAACGTTCGACGCCGTCTTGCGATCGAGATTGCCGGTCGGCTCGTCGGCGAGCACGCAGCGCGGCTTGGTCACCAGTGCCCGCGCGAGTGCGACGCGTTGGCGTTCGCCGCCGGATAATTCGCCGGGCAAATGACGCGTCCGGTTGCCGAGCCCGACGCGCTCCAGCATCGACTGCGCTTGCGCCTTCGCCTCGGCCGTCGCGACGCGGCGGATCGCGAGGGGCATCGCAACGTTCTCGAGCGCGGTGAATTCCGGCAACAGATGATGAAACTGATAGATGAAGCCGAGCGCGCGGTTGCGCACCTCGCCGCGCTCCGCTTCGGTCAGCGCCGCGAATGGCGCGCCTTCGATGAACACTTCGCCGCCGGACGGCGCGTCCAATCCGCCCAATAGATGCAGCAAGGTGCTCTTGCCGGAGCCCGACGCGCCGACGACGGCGATACGCTCGCCCGCGCCGACGTCGAGATCGACGCCCATCAGCACCGGAACGTCAAGTGGTTCATTGCGGTACGTCTTGCGAAGACCGCGGCACGCGAGGACCGACACCTGCGCGCGAGCCGTCTCCTCATTCATACCGGAGCGCTTCCGCAGGATTGACGCGCGCCGCGCGCCAGCTCGGATAGATCGTGGCGGCAAGCGCGAGGAACAGCGCAATCAACGCGACCGTGATCACGTCGCCGCTTTGCAGATCGGACGGCAGATCGCTGATGTAGTAAACGGTCTTATCGAGAAACTGAATGTTGAGCGCGCGCTCGATGGCGGGAACGATCGTATCGATATTGAGCGCGGTCAGCACGCCAGTGACGACGCCGATCAGCGTGCCGATAACGCCGATCAACATCCCTTGGATCATGAAGATGGCCAGGATCGATTTCGGCGCCGCGCCGAGCGTGCGCAGGATCGCGATGTCGGCCTTCTTGTCGGTGACGACCATGACTTGCGCCGACACGATGTTGAACGCCGCGACGGCGACGATCAGCGTGAGAATGATGAACATCATCCGCTTCTCGATCGCCACGGCGCGGAAGAAGTTCGCGTGATTGCGGGTCCAGTCGCGCACATCCGTGTCCACCGGCATTACCGCCGATAGCTCGTTCGCGACGCGCGGCGCGGCGAACATGTCGTCGAGCTTCAGTCGGACGCCGGTCGCGTTCTCCAGACGATAAAGCTTTTCCGCGTCGTCGATGTTGACGAACGCGAGACTGCTGTCGAACTCCGACATGTTGATCTCGAAGATGCCGGCGACCTTGAACGTCTTGATTCGCGGCAGCGTGCCCGCCGGCGTAACGACGCCCTGCGGCGTGATCGCGACGACGCTGTCACCGACGCGCGCGCCCAGTGCTCGCGCGAGTTCCGCGCCGAGCACCATGTTGAAAGATCCCGGCGTCAGTGTGGAGAGCGATCCGCGCACCATGTGCCTGCCGATGTCGGCAACGGTGTCTTCTTGCGCGGGATCGACACCGCGAATGAGAACGCCTCGGTTCGCTTCGCCGGCCGACAGCATCGCCTGGCCGAGCACATACGGTGCTGCGGCGACGACGCGCGGATTACGACGAGCGATTTGGGTAACGGCCGCGGGATCCTTGAGCTCGGGGAATCCACGCACTTCAATATGGGACGCAACGCTCAAAATCCTGTTGCGCAATTCGAGCTGGAACCCATTCATCACCGAAAGCACGACAATCAGCGCCCAGACGCCGACAACAATGCCCGCCATCGATGTAAATGCGATGAACGAGACGAAGGCGTTGCGTCCCGAGCCTTTGCGGGCGCGTGTATAGCGCAGGCCGACGGCCAGTTCGTAGGGCGACACGAAGGGTTCTTATCGAAGCGTAGCTAGTAGGCGTCGCGGGTATAGGTAGGGTCAGACTCGACTTTCATCGTCGCTCTCTACCCCTGTCGATCAGGTTTTACGAAGGTCGAGTCTGACCCTACTTTCAGGCTTCCCAGTCGATCGCCCGGCGGCCCGTCGTGAGCAGGGAAACAATTGCCTTGGCGTCTTGATGCGATGGGTGTTGTTGATAGACATCGAGCGCGGCGCGATCGGCGAACTCCGCGTAGAGCGCCACGTCCTCCGCTTGCGCGTCGTAACCGATGTCGATGCCCACTTCGATCGCCAGCATGCCCGGAATGTGACCACGCAGCGATTCGAGTGCACGCTTCACCGCTTTTGCATGCGCCGCTTTTTGCGTGGGATCCTTGATTTTCCAGAAGACGACGTGCTTGATCATGAACAAAGGCTCGCGTGAGTTAGCGTACGATTATCGCATGCTGGAATTTTTCATTTCCGCGGATTCCGTCGCGCGACGTCGACCGCATTTCGACCGATGCTGACGTTGACTGTTCCCGGGTTGCTTGCGCGCGGCACGCATGCGCTAGGCGCCACAGCGCCGTTCCAATCGTTCGCGCGCTACGCCGATCCGCCGGAACTGAACGGAGAGGGACTCGCCTCGGCGTTGTGCGCGGCGCTTGGCTTGCCGCCCACGACGCCGCTCGCACCGCTCTGCGCGCTCGGTGCGGGCCTGGACGTTGACGACCGGTACCTGATCGCGGCGACGCCCGTAACGCTGGTCGCGGATCGCGACATTGTGATGCTCGCCGGGCGTGTTCAGGACCTTGCCGATGACGACGCCGCGATTTTGGTCGAGCTTCTCAACCGTCATTTTGTCGGCGATGGCGTGTCTTTCGTCGCGCCGCGTCCGGCGACATGGTTTGCGCGCTGCGACCAGGTGTTTTCGCTGTCCACGTCTCCACTCGACGTCGCGCTCGGACGGTCCATTTATCCGTTTCTTCCGGGCGGCGCCGACGGCAACACGTGGCAGCGCTGGCAGGTCGAGATTCAGATGCTGCTACACGAGCACGCCGTCAACCAGCGGCGTGAGGCGCGAGGATTGCTGCCCGTCTCGAGCATGTGGTTCTGGAGTAACGGTCGATTGTCGGACGTTAGGATCCCCACGTTCGCGGACGCGTTCGCCGCTGCAGATGAGAGCGGTGATCTTGTGCGCGGTCTCGCGCGTCACATCGGTCGTTCGGTCGATGCACTGCCCGACGGGTTATCCGCGATCCTTGATCGATTGAATGGGAGCGAGAAAGCGATCGTGGCGCTGGCATCGATGAACGACGAATCGGCGATCGAGCGCTTCGGTGCCGATTGGCTGCAGCCCGCAGTTGCCGCGCTCGAGGCGGGCAAGCTCGACGCGCTGCGGCTTATCGCCGATGGCCACGGCGCCGCCGTATCGTGGGTCGCCGAGCGACCATCCCGCTTTGCTCGCGTCACGTCGCGTTTGCGCGCTCGTCAGTTCGAAATTCCGGCGCTCGCTCCCGAATGACGATTCCGATCATCAGGCGCGCGGTGCCGTCGAACGTCGCCGCATTGTTGGGCGCCGGCATTCCATCAGTGCTTGCCCGTGTCTATGCCGCGCGGGGCATCGAATCGGTTTCCGAGCTCGAGCACGGGCTCGATGCGCTGCCGAGCTTCGCGTCGCTCGCGAACATCGATGCGGCGGTCGATCGGCTGTCCTATGCAATCGCCACGCGTGAGTCAATTGTCATCGTCGCAGACTACGACGCCGACGGCGCCACCGCATGCGCCGTCGGGATGCTCGGGCTGCGCGCGCTGGGCGCAGACGTCGACTTCATTGTGCCCAACCGTTTCGAGTTCGGTTACGGACTTACGCCGGAAATCGTTGCGCTCGCCGCCGCTCGAACACCGCGTCTGCTCGTCACGGTCGACAACGGCATCGGCAGCGTCGAGGGCGTGGCGGCCGCGAAGGCCCGCGGCATCGACGTTCTGATCACCGACCATCATTTGCCCGGCGCGACGCTGCCCGACGCTATCATCGTCAATCCCAATCAGACCGGTTGCCGTTTTCCGTCGAAGAACATCGCCGGCGTCGGCGTCATGTTCTTCGTGCTCATCGCGTTACGCGCGAAGCTCCGGCAGCGCGGCGCGTTTGCGCACGGCGCAGAACCCAACCTCGGCGCGCTCCTCGATCTCGTCGCGTTGGGAACCGTCGCCGACGTCGTGCGGCTCGATCAAGTCAACCGCATCCTCGTGGCGCAGGGGCTTTCACGCATTCGCAACGGACGCGCGCATCCCGGGATTGCGGCGCTTTTCGCCGTTGCGGGACGTGATGCGGCACGCGCGACGGCCTTCGACCTGGGCTTTGTTGCCGGACCGCGCCTCAACGCCGCCGGCCGGCTCGCGGACATGTCGATAGGCATCCGCTGCCTGCTCGCGCAATCTCCCGCCGAGGCGCTGCCGCTGGCCGCTGAGCTCGACGCCCTCAACCGGGAGCGCCGCGAGGTCGAGCGGACGATGCAGGACGAAGCGCTGTCCGACCTCGAATCCGTTGAACGCCCGGCGAGCGCCGACGCGTTCACGCTGTGCGTCTACCGCCCGGAATGGCATCAGGGCGTGGTCGGCATCGTGGCGTCGCGTTTGAAGGACCGCTACCACCGCCCCGCGATTGTTTTCGCGCGTGGTACGGCGGGCGAGCTCCGCGGCTCGGGCCGCTCGATTAGCGGATTCAATCTCCGCGATGGACTCGATCTCGTGACCAAGCGAACGCCCGGCTTGATTCGCCGCTTTGGCGGACATGCGTTCGCCGCGGGGTTGACGATCGACGAAGCGGCGCTTCCGGCTTTTGCCGCCGCGTTCGAAAGCGTCGCGCGGGAAACCTTGACCCCCGCCCATTTGCGCCGGTCGTTCGAAACGGACGGCGCGCTGCAAACGGGTGAATTGACCTTCGCGTTCGCCAAATCGCTGCAGCACCGCGTTTGGGGACAAGGTTTTCCGGCGCCGGCGTTCGACGACCAGTTCGACGTCGTTTCGCAGCGGGCGGTCGCCGACAAGCACGTCAAGCTCTGCCTTTCACGCGCCGGCGAGCGCTTCGCGGCGATCGCCTTTCACCGGACTGAGCTCCTCCCCGCCCGGATTCACGCCGCCTATCGGCCCGAGGTCCACGAATGGAATCGGCTCGAGGCGCTCGAACTGATCGTCGAGCATTGGCTGCCTGTTGACTAGGATCAAGGACGCAAGTGAGCGATCGCTCACTTCCTTGCGCCATAGCCGCATTAATTGTGCAACGATGCCCGCGTCAACCCTTTGATTTAGTTGGGCGTTGTATTTTGGTGCGGTTTTATTCACCGCGGTGCAATAAAGCTTGTGCGCCGCAATATTTACAGTTAGATTACAGTGGTTTAGGTCGGCTCGGCGTAGCCACCGCCGGGGCGCAAACCCGCGCAAAAATATAACGGAGAATCGTTCATGCGTCTGACCGGAAAGGTCTCGATCATCACAGGGGCAGGCCAGGGCATCGGTCGCGCGACGGCTCTCAAGTTCGCGACCGAGGGCGCCAAAGTCGCGGTCTGCGATATCAATCTCGAATCGGTCAAGGAAACGATGCAGGAAGTCGAAGCCGAGGGCGGCGAAGCGGCCGCGTTTCGCGTCGACGTGACCGACAAGGAAAGCATCGCGCGGATGGTGGAAGGCGTCATGGCGAAATGGGGCCGGATCGACACGCTCGTCAACAACGCCGGGATCGTGCAGGACGCGCAATTCAAGAAGATGACCGACGAGCAGTTCGAGCGGGTGATCGACGTGAATTTGAAGGGCGTCTACAACTGCACCAAAGCGGTCGTCGACATCATGCTCGAACAGAACTCCGGCGTGATCCTGAACGCATCATCGATCGTCGGACTGTACGGGAACTTCGGCCAGACCAATTACGCGGCAACGAAGTTCGGTGTGATCGGAATGGTCAAGACCTGGGCCCGCGAGCTCGGCCGCAAAGGCATCCGCGCCAACGCGATCTGTCCAGGATTCATCGAAACGCCGATCCTCGCGCACATTCCGGACAAGGTCATCAAGATGATGGAAGAGAAAGTGCCGATGGGCCGGCTCGGCAAGCCCGAAGAAATCGCGAATACGTACGCCTGGCTCGCTTCGGACGAAGCGTCGTACATCAACGGCGCAGTGATCGAAGTGTCGGGCGGCTGTACCATCTAGGCAACAGAACGGTGTCGGCGGGCGGCCGCTCGTCGGTCGCACGGCAGTTCATCCGTTCGGCAGGTTGAGCGGGTTGGCGTGGGCAGGGTACGATGCCATCGTCATCGTACGCAATTTCCCCCCCATGCGATTCCCGACTGCGCTTTTGATCGCGGCGCTCGCAGCGCCGATCGCCTTTCCGGCCTTCGCCGACAAGGCTGCCGATAGCGTCCTTCCACAGTACAAGACGATTGGCGGCAACCCCGGACCCCAATACAACTACGTCTGTCCCAACACCGACGGCAAAGGCGGGCTCGATTGCTATTTCGACGCCGTGCAGCATCTGTACACGATGTGCCGCCACATCAAAAGCATCGAGGTCATCGAGTTCGGCTATGAAAAGTCGGAAGAAGGCGTCAACGGCGCCAAGAGCGAATACTGCGTCGACAAGCAGAAGCTCAACATCACGCGCCCGTATCAGGCCGCCCTTCGTGAGGCGTCGATCTCCACGCAGGCCGTCGAGGGCGTGCGCAGCCTTCAGGAATTCTGGCTCGACGCCCTCGTCAAACTGAAATGGAAGCCCGGCGAATCGGACGACGAATACAAGGCCCGCGTCGCCAAGCCCTACGACGATTTTCGGGTACGCATCGACGGGATCCGCAAGATCGTTTCGATCGTCAAGGAAAACACCACCCCTCCGCAAAAGCCCGAACGTGACAAGAAACAGCGCCGACGCATTTGACTTGCCCCACACGGATGCGACGGCTGGGCGGGTAATCGCGGCGGGCGTTGACGTTCGCGCGGACGGCGACGGCACTTCGACCGACGCGACGCTGGCGTCGATCTTCGGTGATGGCGGCGTCTTGTCGCGTTCGTTGCCGGCATTCCGGTTTCGTGCGCAACAGCTCGCGATGGCGCAGGCGGTCGCTTGCGCGATCGCGTCGCGAACCGAGCTGGTCGCCGAGGCCGGGACAGGCACCGGCAAGACGTTCGCCTACCTGGTTCCCGCTCTCCTCTACGGCGGCAAGGTGATTGTGTCGACGGGCACGAAGACCTTGCAGGACCAGCTCTACGAGCGCGACATCCCGCTCCTGCGCGACGCGCTCCACGTGCCGGTGACCATTGCGGTACTCAAGGGACGCGCGAACTACGTCTGTCATCATCATCTCGAGCGCGCGGCGCGCGAGGACCGGTTGCCATCGCGCGAAGACATCCGCCACTTGCAAAAAATAATCGCGTTCGCGCGCGCAAGTGAACGCGGCGATCGCGCCGAGCTTGGGGACGTGCCCGAGAACGCGTCGATCTGGCCGCTCGTCACATCGACCCGCGACAATTGTCTGGGCTCGAACTGTCCGTTCCACAAGGAATGCTTCGTGCTGAAGGCGCGCAAGGACGCGCTCGACGCCGATGTGGTCGTCGTCAACCATCATTTGTTCTTTGCCGACGTCATGCTACGCGACGAAGGGCTCGCCGAGCTCTTGCCCGCGTGCAATACAGTGATCCTCGACGAGGCGCACCAGCTGCCCGATACGGCGACGCTTTTTTTCGGCGAGCAGACAACCGCGGGACAGTTGGCCGAGCTGGCGCGTGACGCCGAGATTGCCGCACGCACGAACGCGCGCGACGTTCCCGGGCTCCCGGATGCCGCAGCGGACGTCGGTCCCGCGATCCGCAAGCTGCGGCTCGCCGCCGGGGATTTGACCGGCAAGTTCACGCAGGACACGATTGCCGCGCGCCCCGGTTTCATTGATGCGCTCGACGAGCTTGCCGCAGCGCTCGATCGGCTCGCCGCCGAGATGCAGCACTACGCGGAGCGAAGCGAGGATCTCGCGAGTGTCGCGCGTCGTGCCGACGAAGCCGCGGCGCGTGTCGCGCGTTGGCAGGTTGGATTGACAGCCGAAGGGCGCAGCGCCGACGGCGATTGGATCCGCTGGATCGACGTCACGCCGCAAAGCTGGCAGCTCCAGTCGTCGCCGCTTTCGATCGCCGATATCTTTCGTCGCCAAGTGGAGTCGACGGGCCGTGCGTGGATTTTCACATCGGCAACGCTGGCCGTCGCGCGCGATTTCACGCACTACACGCACGAGCTCGGCCTCTCCGATGCCGCGACCGGATGTTGGGACAGTCCTTTCGATTACGCGACACAAGGTTTGCTATATGTGCCGCGCGACCTTCCGCCACCGAACACACGCGAGCATACCGACGCTGTCGTGGATGCCGCGCTGCCGGTCTTGAAGGCAAGTGGCGGACGCGCATTCATGCTGTTCACGACGCTGCGCGCGCTCGCCGCAGCACGCGACCGTCTCGTCGAAGCCTTCGTACGCCATGGGCTCGACTATCCGCTGCTCGTGCAGGGCGACGGCTCGAAGACCGAGCTCCTGACGCGATTTCGCGCGCTGCGCAACGCCGTCTTGTTGGGCAGCGCGAGCTTCTGGGAAGGCGTCGACGTTCCCGGCGATGCGCTGTCGGTCGTCGTGATCGACAAGTTGCCGTTCGCGCCGCCGGACGATCCGCTGCTCGCGGCGCGGCTCGACAAGCTCAGGGCCGAGGGCGGCAATCCGTTCCTCGACTGGCAACTTCCGCAGGCGGCGATCAGCCTCAAACAAGGCGCCGGACGCTTGATCCGTACCGAGACCGATCGCGGCGTGCTGATGATCTGCGATCCGCGGCTCACCGACAAACCCTACGGACGCCGAATCTGGCAAAGCCTTCCGCCGATGCGCCGGACGCGCGAGGTCGACGACGTGCTGGCATTTTTCGATTCGACGCCGCGGCCGTCCGACGCGGCGGACGTGATGCTCGCGCTCCAGCGCTGAATGAGTTTTCGTGTCGTCGTGCTCGGTGGATACGGAAATTTCGGCGCGCGTATTGCCGGCACGCTGGCGCGCGATCCCGCAATGGCGGTTACCGTGGTTGGCCGCGAACCCTCCCGAGCGGCCGACACGGCGGCGACGATCGCGCTCGAATGCGGCAATCGCGTCGACGCGGCGGCCTTCGATGTGTCGGCACGCGACGTCGGCGCGCGGCTGCGAACGCTCGAGCCGAACCTTGTCATTCACACGTGCGGCCCGTTCCAATCGCGTGATCACGGCGTAGCGCGCGCCGCTCTTTCGGTCGGCGCGCATTATGTCGACCTGGCCGATGCGCGCAAATTCGTCTGCGGCATTCGGGCGATCGACGACGCCGCGCGCTCGCGCGAATTGCTCGTCGTCAGCGGTGCGAGCACCGTGCCGGGATTGAGTGGCGCCGTGCTCGACGCCTTCGCTCACGAATTCGACGTACTGCAATCGATCGATTTGGGGATCGCGCCCGGCAACCGTACGCCGCGAGGCAGCGCCACGGTCGCTTCGGTCGCGAGTTACGTCGGCCGCCAGTTCGGCGTCTGGGACGGTGGCGTGTGGCAGCCCGCTTACGGTTGGCAACGGTTACGGCGTTATCGCTATCCGCCTGTCGTTGGTACACGGTGGCTCGCGGACTGCGACGTGCCGGATCTCGAGCTTTTTCCCGAGCGCTATCCCGGCGTGCAATCGGTGCGCTTCGGCGCGGGGCTCGAGCTTCCATTCCTGCACTTTGGCCTATGGCTCTTGTCTTGGCCGTCGCGCTGGCGCTGGATCGCGCGCCTCGAAGCGCACGCCGAACGTTTGCGGCGGGGAAGCGAGTGGTTCGCGAAATTAGGAACCGATGTCGGTGCAATGCATGTCGAGATGCACGGCTTTCGTCGCGGCCATCGGCTTGACTTGATCTGGACGCTCGTGGCCGGGCACGGTGACGGTCCACAGATTCCTTGCACGGCCGCGATCGTGATCGCGCGAAAGCTCGCCGCCGGGACGCTCGTCGCGCGCGGCGCTCTGCCGTGCGTTGGCTTGTTTTCCCTCGAAGAATGCCTTCGCGAGCTGGAGGGCTACGACGTGCGGACGATCATCGACCGGACGTTGGTCTAGCTTGCCGCACCGCTTCCGGCTGCTCGCGCCTCGGCCTCATTGAACCGTGATCGCGAATCGTGGCTCAGACCGTCGGCCTCGTGTGCCGACTCACAATTGCTGTCGATCCCCACTACGTGGGGCCCCTCGCCAGCTGTTCGCGTCACTGCTACCAAAACTTCCACCACTGCTTCGGCGGCGTTCCCTTGACGTAGGCGCTATCGGGAAAAGTCTTGACCAGAATTTGCCGTGAATCGTCGGCGAGCTGATTGAGGCCGAGTTTTTCGTACGATTTGACGAGAATGTCGAGCGCCGGCTCGTTCGACGCCGTCTGTGGTGTATTCACGAGCGCAGCCTGCGCGCGATTCGCCGCGGCGACATACGCGCCGCGATTGTAGTAGTAGCGGGCGACATTGACTTCGTACATGCCGATCGCATTGGTTAGATAACGCATCCGTTGTTTGGCATCATCGGCATAACGGCTGTCCGGAAAACGTTGCACCAGATCCTTGAACGCGGAGAACGACTCCCGCATCTGTTTCGGATCGCGCTCGGCGAGATCGAGCTCGTACACATAACCCAAGATACCCTGGTCCTCGCGAAAGTAAACGAGTCCCTTCAGAAAATACGCGTAGTCGACATTGGGATGATTCGGATACGTTCGGATGAAGCGGTCGCAGGCGGCCGTCGCCGCCGCCTGCTCACTCGCGCGCCAGTTGGAAAACGCGCCTTCGAGAATCGCCTGCTGCGCATAACGACCGTAGGGATAACGCGACTCGAGCGTTTCGAAGAGCTTGATCGCCCGCGTATAATTCCCCTCGAGCATCGCGTCGTGCGCGTTGCTGTAGAGCTTTTCGGCGGACCATCCCGCCGTTTCGTCTTTCACGTCGGGCAACAGGCCGCAGCCGGCCAGCGCAAGCACCAACAACATGCCCGCAATCCACGTTTTTGCCTGCGGCCTTTGTCCAATCATCGGTGCAATCCTTCGTGAGTCGCGCGAATTATAGCGGAGCGGACGGAGCCCTTCGCGATGATGCCGTCGGGACTCCGCTCGAGCTTAGGGTCCCCCCCGACCTCGCTGGGCTGCGCTTCGACCAGGCGCTCGCGCAACTGGTTCCCCAGCATTCCCGCAGTCGGCTCAAGGACTGGATCGACGCGGGGCGCGTCACGCTCGATGGCGCGATCGCGGAGGGCAAACGGCGGCTGTCTGGCGGCGAGCGGATCGTGATCAAGGTCCTGCAGGAACCGCTCGCGGTCGCGGATATGCCGCAGGCGATCGAGCTTGCCATCGTGCACGAGGACGACGCGATTCTCGTCGTCGACAAGCCGCCGGGCTTGGTCGTCCACCCGGGCAGCGGCAACCGCGACGGGACGCTGCTGAACGCGCTCCTTCATCACGCGCCGCAACTCGCGGCGCTTGCGCGCGCCGGCATTGTTCATCGACTCGATAAGGATACGAGCGGCCTTCTGGTTGTCGCAAAAACCGCGATTGCGCAGACCGATCTCGTGCGGCAGTTGCAGGCGCGCACAGTGAAACGCGAATACGTCGCGCTCGCGCAGGGCGACGTCGCGCGCCCGACAACGATCGACGCCCCGATCGGCCGTCATCCGCGCGTTCGCACGACGATGGCGGTCGTGGCGAGCGGCAAACCGGCGCGTACCCACGTCACGCCGCTCGAGCGCTTCGGCGCCGCAACGCTCGTGCAATGCACGCTGGAAACGGGACGCACGCATCAGATTCGCGTTCATCTTGCGGCAATCGAGCATCCGCTGATTGGCGATCCGGCGTATGGCCGCCGTCGCGGTACTGCCATGGTGCCGGCATTCCACCGTCAGGCGCTGCACGCGATTCGCCTCGCTTTCATTCATCCGCAAACGAAACGACGCCGGCAATGGGAAGCGCCGTTGCCGGACGACATGAAGCGCTTGTTGTCGCAACTGCGCGCCGCGCAACAATGACGGTTGCGACGTCAACATTCGGCTCGCGCCTCGCCGCAGCCGGTCTCGACTGGATTGAGCCTTCGTGGCCTGTGCCCGCGCGCATTCAGGCGATCGCCACAACGCGAAACGCCGGCGTCAGCATCGGCCGCTACGCTACATTGAATCTCGGCGGGGCGACCGGCGACGATCCGGCAGCGGTCGCCGAGAATCGGCGCCGTCTCGGAATGTATCTTCCCTCGGCTCCGGTGTGGCTTCACCAAGTGCATGGTCCCGACGTAGTCACACTCGATGCGACAGCGATTCCCACCGCGCATGCGAGTTCGCCCGTCGCCGACGCCGCCGTCACGCGTGAGCACAACGTCGTACTCGGCGTGTTGATCGCCGACTGCTTGCCTGTCTTGTTGGCGGAGCGCAATGGCAACGTCATCGCGGTCGCGCACGCGGGGTGGCGGGGTCTTGCGCGCGGCGTTCTGCAAAACGCCGTCGCTGCGATGGGCATCGAGCCGGCCGACATCATCGCGTGGCTTGGGCCGGCGATCGGAATGAGCGCGTTCGAGGTGGGCGAAGACGTTGTGGATGCGTTCGCGGCATCCGATGTCCATGAAGGCTTCGCTCCAAAGGGGCGCGGCAAGTGGAACGCCGACTTGTACGCAATTGCTCGCGCAAGACTCGAGCAATCGGGCGTACGAAGCGTAAATGGCGGCGGCTACTGCACATTTACCGACAGCGCACGATTCTTTTCGTATCGGCGCGAGCGGGAAACGGGTCGAATGGCGGTCTTGCTATGGATCGCGCCGTAGTACCCTAGCGAACAATAACGACAACAACGGTCCATCGATTTCGTGCCTACCCTTTTATCAATTGTCATTGCGGCACTCGCCGGCGGCGTGCTGTCGACGCTCGCGGCCGCGGCAACGTTGCGGCTTGCGTCGTCGTGGATACCGCGACTCGTCTCCTTTGCCGTCGGCGCGCTCCTAGGCGCCGTGTTCCTCGAGCTGTTGCCGCACGCGCTCGAAAGCGGCGGCGTCCATTACGTGATGCTGATCGTGCTGATCGGTCTGCTCGCATTCTTCCTGCTCGAAAAGCTGGTGCTGTGGCGGCACGCGCACGGCCACGAGCAGCATGCGAACGACGACGACGAATCGGAGCACGATCACGCGATGCACGGTCACGCGAACGTCGACGGCGGCCGCCCGGGTTTGATGATCCTGATCGGCAACAGCGTGCATAACTTTTGCGATGGCGTCGTCATCGCTGCAGCCTTTCTTGCCGATCACGCGCTCGGCATTGCCACAACACTGGCGATCGTTGCGCACGCGGTGCCGCAACAGGTCGGCGATTTCGCCGTTCTCCTGCACTCGGGCTTCGGACGCACGAGAGCATTTGCGTTCAATGTCGGCGCGGGATTTGCGACGCTGCTCGGGGCGCTCGCCGCGTATGGCGCATTGGCCGGAATGGAACGCGCGCTACCGACAGTACTTGCGATCGCCGCAGCGAGCCTCCTCTACGTCGCGGTCGCTGACTTGATTCCGAGCCTTCACCGTCGTCCTGAACCGATCGAAACGGCAAAACAGGCGCTGCTGATCGGATTGGGACTCGCAACGATCGGCATTGCGCACATCGCGCTCGAGCATTGAACGGCTCGCCGCGGCCGATGTTCTAACATACTGAACACCGCTATCGTTCCATGCCAGCGCTCGATACTTCGCAGGTCGACCAAGGGAGCGAACTTGCCGCGCGCTGGCAACAGCTTGCGCAGGAATGGGCAAAGTGGTGGATGACCTCCGCCTTACCGCAGTCAGCGCCCCCACATCACACGAGCGCAAATTCGGCGCAGCGCGTTACGCCGTTGTTCGATTCTCGCGCCATCGCAGAACTCACCGAACGATTCGCGCCGCGTTTTCAGGCGTTGTGGACGCGCGTGATGAGCGGTTCCGCGACGTTGCCATCGAAAGCGACGGCGTCAAGCGAACGAGATCGGCGTTTCGCTGCCCCGGCGTGGCGCGATCAACCGTATTACACGTTCATCAAAGACGCCTATCTTCTTTACGCCGAATATTTGACGGAGCTCGCGTCGCTCGCGCAACTTTCCCCCACGGACAAACGTCGGCTCGAGTTTGCGACGAGGCAGTATATCGACGCAATGGCGCCAACGAATTATCCGGCGACCAATCCTGAAGTGCTGCAGCGTGCGCTCGAGACCGACGGAGCCAGTTTGTTGCAGGGCTTCGCCAATCTTGTCGGCGATGCGCGCAAGGGCCGCATCACAATGAGCGACGAGCGCGCATTCGCGGTCGGCCGGAATCTCGCGGTGACACCGGGTAGCGTTGTCTTCCGCAACGAGCTGATCGAGCTCATTCAATACGACGCGACGACGCCCACCGTGCACAGGCGGCCGCTGGTGATGGTGCCGCCGTGCATCAACAAGTTCTACATCCTGGACATGCGGGCGGAGAACTCTTTCGTTCGCCATGCCGTCGCACAGGGCCATACGGTGTTCATGATCTCGTGGCGCAACATACCGCAAGATCTCGGCCAGCTTTCGTGGGACGATTATCTGAACCGCGGCGTGCTCGCGGCATTCGACGTCGCGCGCGAGATCACCGGCAGCAACGCACTGAACACGCTTGGCTTCTGCGTTGGCGGCACGATGCTGGGATGCGCGCTCGCTGTGCTCGCGGCGCGCAATGATCGGTCAGTGACGAGCGCGACGTTCTTGACGACGATGCTCGACTATTCCGACCCAGGCGAGATCGGCGTCTACATTTCGCGCGAATCGCTTGCCGCGCGCGAGCCGGCGCTTCTGGCTGGACAGCGCGTGCGTGGAAACGAGCTGGCGAGCGCCTTCGCGAGCTTGCGCGCGAACGAGCTGGTGTGGAATTACGTGGTGAATAACTATTTGAAAGGACAAATGCCGCCGGCGTTCGACCTCTTGTACTGGAACGGCGATTCCACCAATCTGCCCGGCCCGATGTATGACTATTACTTGAAGGAGCTCTACATCGAGAATCGCCTGCGGACGCCGAATGCTTTGACGATGGCAGGCGAGCGAATCGATCTGCGGAAAATTGCCATGCCATCGTACGTCTACGCATCGCGTGAGGATCACATCGTGCCATGGCGCACCGCGTATCGGACAACGGCGCTGGTCGGAGGCGAGGTCACGTTCGTGCTGGGGTCGTCCGGTCACATCGCCGGCGTCGTCAACCCGATAACGTCGTCGCGGCGGAGCTACTGGACGAATGAAACGTTGACCACAGATCCCGACGATTGGCTGTCGCGCGCACACAACTATCCCGGCAGCTGGTGGCCGCATTGGTACGCATGGCTCGCACGCCATGGTGCCGCGAAGCGTCCCGCACCGCGAACCGCGGGCAGTTCGCGGCATCGTCCCCTCGCGCCAGCGCCGGGTGAGTACGTGCTCGAGCCGGCGAGCTGAAGAACGAAAAACAACGGCGAAAAGGTCGCTTGAACTACTCGGGTTGTGCGACCGCGTTTCTGTATGCTGCGGTGAAGTATTTCGCTCAGCTCGGCGTCAGCGTACGTCGTGTACTCACCGACAATGGGTCCGCCTTTCGCTCCAAACCATTTGCCCATGCGTGCGGTCGACTCGGCTTGCGGCATTCCTTCACTCGACCCTATCGACCGCAAACCAATAGCAAAGCCGAACGATGCATCGCCCATCCGGCGAGTGTGCAGACCAGCGTAGCGCGTGCCGCGCAAGCATATTCATCGTGAGACTGTACGCACAGGCGATGTAAAGTTTCCGTAAAAATTCGCGATGGGCCGCGAAACCAAGCTCAGCGCGGTCTAAGCTAGCTCCCAAATGACCACGGCCGTCGATTCGCAGGCTTCGTTTGCCGCTTATCCCGAACAACCGTACCGCCGGCGGACGACGGCGGCGCTGGCCCTTCTCGCGCTGGGCGTCGTCTACGGCGACATCGGCACGAGTCCGCTCTACGCCGCGAAGGAAACGTTCAATCCGCAGCATGGCATTCCGCTGACGGCCGAGAACATCCTCGGCGGCGTCTCGGCGATCTTCTGGTCGCTGACGATCATCGTCTCGCTCAAATATGTGACGCTCGTGCTGCGCGCGAATAACCGCGGCGAAGGCGGCATCATGGCGCTGCTGGCGCTCGCCACTTCAGCCGTGCGAGAACTGCCGAGATTGCGCGCGACTCTTCTCGCCATCGGCGTGTTCGGAGCGTCGCTGTTCTATGGTGACGCAGTGTTGACGCCCGCGATCTCGGTGCTTTCGGCGGTTGAGGGGCTGGAGATCGGGACCGCGGCTTTCAAACCTTACGTCGTGCCGATCGCGATGGGCATTCTCATCGCATTGTTCGCGATCCAGCGGCATGGCACGGGTGTCGTCGGCCTGTTCTTCGGTCCCGTGTGCGCCGTCTGGTTCATTTCGATCGGCGCAATCGGAATCTGGAACATCGCCAAGGCGCCGGCGATTCTGAAGGCGGTCGATCCGACGTACGCGCTGCATTTCGTGACGGGACACGGCACCGCGTCGTTCATCGTGCTGGGTTCGGTGCTGCTTGCGATCACCGGCGCGGAGGCGCTCTACGCGGACATGGGTCACTTCGGCAAGCGGGCGATCCGCATCGCGTGGTTCAGCGTTGCCGCGCCCGGGTTGGTGCTCAACTATTTCGGCCAGGGTGCGCTGCTCATCACACAACCTTCGGCGATCGCAAATCCCTTTTATCTTTCCTATCCCGAGTGGGCCCTCTATCCGATGGTCGTGCTCGCCACCGCCGCGACAGTCATTGCTTCGCAAGCAACGATTTCAGGGGCGTATTCGATGACGCAGCAAGCGATTCAACTCGGCTATCTGCCGCGAATGCCGATCCTCCACACGTCGGCGCGAACGATGGGGCAGATCTACGTGCCGGCGGTGAATTGGACATTGCTGGTAGTCGTCGCGGTCGCCGTTGTCGGATTCGGCAGCTCGACACGTCTCGCGTCCGCTTATGGGGTCGCTGTCATGGGCACAATGCTCGTGACTACGCTGCTCACCTTCTTCGTACTTCGCTTCAGCTGGCACTATCCGTTGTGGCTCTGTGTGCTCGCCACCGCGTTTTTCATGGTGATCGACGTGGTGTTCTTTGCTGCGGCCATGCACAAGGTCCTCGACGGCGGCTGGTTTCCGCTGGCGTTGGGAGCGATCGTATTCTTCATCATGATGACGTGGCGCCGCGGGCGCGAAATGCTGGTCGAACGTCTGCGTGAAGGATCGGTGTCGCTGGACGGATTCCTGAAGTCGCTTTTCCTGGAACCGCCGCAGCGCGTGCCTGGTACGGCTGTGTTTCTCACCTCGACCCCCGATGCCACGCCCAACGCGCTGCTGCACAGCCTCAAGCACTACAAGGTTCTGCACGAACAGAATGTGTTCTTGACAGTCGAATTCCACGACGTTCCGGTGGTGTCTTCCGAGCGTCGCGTCGTAAGCGAACGCCTGACCGATGATTGCTGGCGCATCAGCGCACGTTACGGCTTCATGGAGCGGCCGGACATCGCACTCGCCCTGGAGCTTTGTGCACCGGGGGGCTTGCAGCTCGATCCAATGCAAGTGACCTACTTCCTGTCGCGCGAGAAGATCGTCCCGGGAA
>VBCG01000255.1:1871-2808 GCA_005881895.1 Betaproteobacteria bacterium | reverse complement strand
TTGTCGGCATCGTCATGCTGGTAGGCATCGTAAAGAAGAACGCGATCATGATGATCGACTTCGCACTCGACGCGCAGCGCAAGGAGCAGAAGTCACCCGACGACGCAATGTTTCAGGCGTGTCTGACGCGCTTTCGACCGATCATGATGACCACCATGGCGGCGCTGATGGGCAGTGTGCCCATTGCGCTCGGATTCGGTGCCGGCGGCGAAGCGAGGCGGCCACTCGGCTTGGCCGTCGTGGGTGGTCTTGTGGTGTCGCAGTTCCTCACGCTCTACATCACGCCGGTGATTTATCTTTACATGGAGCGGTTCCAGCGTTGGTGGGCCGATCGGCACCTGCGCAGCAAGGCGCCCTCGCTGCAAACCGGCGACTAAACTTCAGACCTCCTGACATAGCCGGTTTATTAGCCTGAAATGCCTGGTCTTTGCCCGCGCCAAGGTGCGAACCAATACCTGTCCGGTTTTTGAGATTGGCGAAGTATAACTGGCTGAGGCGAAGAAGATTTTTCGCAGGAGGTTGCGAACCCAAAGCTGTCCGCTTTAGCTTGGGCCATGAGCGCCCAACTAGCCCTGGCGCTGCCGTGTGCGGCGCCGTCAAACACAGTAGTGATCAATGCGCGCTGCAGCTTGCGTGTCGAAGAAGATCAGCGCGTGATCGTCGTCGCGGGATTGCCGGTGCATCACTATTGCGCCGACGATGCGGTAGCAGAAGCGTATGCGATGGTGTTCTTGGTCGAGACCGGCTTCGCACAACAAACGGAGGTCGCGCGTGCATTCGCCCGCTCGGAGCGCACGGTGCGCCGTTATCAGCAGCGCTATACGCAAGGCGGCATGGCCGCGCTGGGACGGGCAGCGGGCTGGCGTCGCGGTCGACGGCGTATCCGCGGTAAGCGGCTGCGCCACATTGAGGGGCTGAAGAGTGACAGGCTGAGCAA
>VBCG01000255.1:0-1865 GCA_005881895.1 Betaproteobacteria bacterium | reverse complement strand
GGCTGAGCAATCGGGCGATCGCGCAACGGCTGGGCGTGAGCGAGCGCGCCATCAGGAAGTTGATCGGGTCCTCGACATCAGTGCAGGCCGAGCAGCTCGACTTGGCCGCGATCACGAGCGCCGCGACGGGCGAGCTGCCGCAGGCTGCTGTCCCGTGTGCGAAATCATCAACGGCCGAGGCTACAAGGCATCCGGGACCATCATTGGCCAACGCCCAGGCCGACGAGTTGGATAACGCCAGCGCCAAAGACGAGCCGGTGCCGCTGAGTGTAGACCGCGATGCGAGCGATCGGACCTTCGATCGGCAGCTCGCCTATTTGGGCTTACTCGATGATGCCGCACCGCTGTTCCGCGACGGCTCGCAGGTCCCCGGTGTGGGTGTGCTGCTCGCCATTCCCGCGCTGATGGAAAGCGGGCTCTTGCGCCTCAGTCGCAAGCTCTACGGTGAAATCGGCCCGGCCTTCTATGGCCTGCGCACGACGTTGCTCACGCTGCTGCTCATGGCGCTGCTACGCATCCAGCGTCCCGAGCATCTCAAGGAGCAAGACCCGGCCGCGTTCGGCAGGGTGCTCGGGCTGGATCGGGCGCCTGAAGTGAAGACCCTCAGGCGCAAGCTCACGCGGCTTGCCGCGTACCAGCGCGCTGAGCAATTGGGCGCGGAGTTGGCGCGCTTGCGGGTCGCCCAGCGCGGCCATCTCATGGGGTTCCTGTACGTCGATGGTCACGTACGCGCCTATCATGGTCAGCGCAGCATCTCGCACGCGTACGTGGCGCGCCGCCATCTCGCCATGCCCGCCACCACCGATTATTGGGTCAACGATCGCGCCGGCGATCCGCTGCTGGTGGTTACCGGTGAAGTCAACGCCGCCTTGACCAAGGCTTTCCCGCATCTGCTGCAAGAGGTACGCAGCGTGGTCGGCGAGCGGCGCGTGACGATCGTGTTCGACCGCGGTGGCTGGAGTCCCAAGTTGTTCCACCAGATGATCAAGGACGGTTTCGACATCCTCACCTATCGCAAGGGCAAGGGCCGTCGCATCCATGAGCGGCGCTTCGTGCGCCGCCGAGCGAAGCTCGACGGCCATTGGCTGAGCTACGACTTGCATGATCAGCCGGTGCGTTTCCTCAAGGGCAAGCTGCGGTTGCGGCAGATCACGCGCTTGTGCGACAACGCTCATCAGACCCAGGTGATCACGAGTCGATCGGACCTGCGCGATATCGAGCTCGCCTACGCCATGTTCGAGCGCTGGCGACAGGAGAACTTCTTCAAGTACATGCGCGAAGAGTTCCTCCTGGATGCGCTCGTGGACTATCGCATCGAGCCGGAAGATCCCACCCGTACCATTCCCAACCCCGAGCACCGCGCGCTGAACAAGCAGATTCGCAGCGCTCGTACCGAACTCGCCACGATCGAACGAGAATACGGCGTCGCCGCGGCCGATAATGTCGAGCAAAATCGACCGAGCATGCGCGGCTTCAAGATCGCCCATAGCACGCTTGGTAAGAAGCTACGAGCGGCTCGCGCTCGCGTGGCCAAACTCATCGCGCAGCGCCGTGACGTTCCCCAGCGCATCGAAGTGCGCGATCTCAGTGAACATGCCGTGGTCAAGCTCGCCACCGAACGCAAGCACTTGACCGACATCATCAAGATGGTGGCTTACCAGGCCGAAAGCGATCTGCTGGCGCTGCTGCGGCCTCACTATGCCCGTGCCGAGCAAGAGGGACGCACGTTACTGCACGAGCTTTTTGCCGCCGCCGGCGACATCCGCGTGTCCGACACAGAGCTACACATCACGTTGGCGCCTCTGAGCTCTCCACATCGAACACGCGCCGCACAGGCATTGTGTGACATTCTCGACCAGACTGAG
>VBCG01000088.1 GCA_005881895.1 Betaproteobacteria bacterium | reverse complement strand
CCGTTGGGTAGCGGCTCTGATCGCGGCTATGATAGCGGAAGGCGCGCCCGACGTGCGGCGCGACACTCTGGACCCTTACCATGGACCTCCAACTGAACGATGCTCGCGTCCTCGTCACCGCGGGCGCGAGCGGCATTGGACTCGCGACTGCGCGCGCGTTTGTGCGCGAGGGCGCCCGTGTGCACGTGTGCGATGTCGATAAAAGCGCGCTCGACGCGCTTGCCACGTCCGATGCGACCTTGACCCGCAGCGTTTGCGACGTCGCCGATCGCGCCGCCGTCGCGCGTCTCTTCGAGGAAGCGCTGCGCACGCTGGGCGGTCTCGATGTGCTCGTCAACAACGCCGGGATCGCCGGTCCGACCGCGCGCTGCGAAGAAATCGATCCAGCCGATTGGGCACGAACGCTCGACGTCAACATCACCGGTCAGTTCCACTGTGCGCAATTGGCGATTCCGCATTTGCGCCGCAGCAAGAACGCGAGCATCACCAATCTGTCCTCAGCGGCCGGCCGCTTCGGCTTTCCGCTGCGCACGCCGTATGCGGCGTCCAAGTGGGCGGTGATCGGATTCACGAAGTCGTTGTCGATCGAGCTCGGCGATGACGGCATTCGCGTCAACGCGATCTGTCCCGGATCGGTCGCCGGTCGGCGCATCGAAAGCGTGTTCGCGAACAAGGCGAAAGCGCGCGGCGTCACACCGGACGTCATTCGGGACGAGGCGCTGGCGAAGTCGTCACTCAAGCGGCTGATTTCACCCGACGACATCGCGAATGCCATCGTGTTTCTCGCGTCACCGCTCGGCGCCAATATCTCGGGGCACGCGTTGCCCGTCGACGCAGACACGCAGGCATTGGTGTAGCAGGAGTCAAACCGAACCAGCCGGGATGACAACCAGAAGCGCTCGCGACGGCGGAGCGCAGCTAGTCGTCGCTCGCGACGACCGCGCGCCGTCGATCGAGCAGCTTATAGAGCCAAGTCAGACCGGCGGTCGTGCCATGCGATGGCCGATATTCGCAGCCGATCCAGCCGTCGTATTTGAGATCGTCGAGCAGCCGGAACAGATATTCGTAATTGATCTCGCCGACGTCGGGCTCGTGTCGCCCAGGCACACCGGCAATTTGAATGTGTCCGATGTGCGGCAGCCAGCGTCTGATCTTCTCGGACAGATCGCCTTCAACGATCTGCGCGTGGTAGAGGTCCATTTGCACTTTGAGATTCGCCGCGCCGATTTCCGTGCGGAGCGTGTGTGCCTCGGCCTGCGTCGTCAACAAGTAGTTCGGGACGTCCCGCGGATTCAACGGTTCGATCAATATCGTCACACCCTCGCTGGCTGCTTCGGTGCACGCAAAGCGCAGATTGCGCGTGTACGTCCGTAGCCGTCGATCGCGCTCTTCCTGATCGCAACCCTCCGGCAGCACGCCCGCCATGACGTGCAGACGCGGACAGTGCAAAGCCTGGGCGTAGCGAAGCGCGGTGACGATGCCGGCGGCGAACTCGTGCTCGCGACCAGGAATTGACGCAAGGCCACGATCGCCCAAAGCCGAATCCCCCGGCGGCGAATTGAACAACACGACCTCGACCTTGTGTTCGAGGACGCGGCCGACGATTTCCTTCACCTGATAGTCGTACGGAAAGGCAAACTCGACCGCGCGGAAGCCGGCGTGCGCAGCCTCCCCGAATCGCTCGAGAAACGGCGTCTCAGTAAAAAGATATGAAAGATTCGCGGAGAACCGCGGCATATCGACGCGAACGGTGATCGGCGCTGCAGCGATCACGCGACTGACGCCGCGTGCAATCGGACGGCAACCGTTCACCTTGAAATCGCTGCGGCGATTGTGCGCCGGCGGTCTTGCCAACGCAATCGAATAGATTTCGCCGCGAACTGCCGTGCGTTGACGCGATATGTCGCAAATCCGCAACGCGAACCGACCGTTCGTCGGCTGCTCCAACGTTTGATCAGTGGACGAAGCTGTGGAAAAACGGTGGAGCGGCGGTTAATGACTCGTTCGGGCCTCTGCAGAAGCCTGTTTTAGCGGTCGTTTTCGAGCAGCAAAACTGTGCATGAAATTCCCCTTGCACTCGGGTCTCGCAGCCACTATGCTTTGTGTTGAGCAAGCAATTCCACACAAGATGTAGTAGATTTTGGGTGAGCGGCACGAAAGGCAGATGCAACGAAGAATGCGTCGCCTTGACGAGCGAGCGTGACGCGCCGGGCTTGATGAGCGATGCCCGCGCGCCGGCCCTAGGGAGGGTCGTAGAAAGCGCCTTTCCGCGGCAAACGTGTCGTACCCGAACGCAACGACCCGATTTCGATTGGAGATCCTCCCATGCACACCGCCACGACTGGCCAGAAAACCCCGGCATCCGCGCCGCCGCGCGATTTGATTGTGGGTGAGCCTGGCAGTCCTGTCGCAAGCGCTTCCGACCCCCGATTCGCGCAATACAAAGTAATCCGGCGCAATGGCGCCGTGGTCGGCTTTGAGCCGGCCAAGATCACCATTGCGATGGCGAAGGCTTTTCTTGCCGTCCATGGGGGACAAGGCGCGGCATCGTCACGCGTGCGCGACGAAGTCACGAAGTTGACCGATGCCGTGGTCGCCGCGTTGATGAAGCGCAAGCCCGAAGGCGGCGCTATCCATATCGAAGAAATTCAGGACCAGGTCGAGCTCGCGCTGATGCGCGGTGGCGAGCATGAAGTCGCGCGCGCCTATGTGCTTTATCGCGAAAAGCGCGCCCAGGAACGCGCGCAGGAAAAGCAGCAGAAAGGCGGCAAGGCGCCGGAAGTCAAAATCTTCGTCATCGAGAACGGCGTGCGCAAGCCGCTCGATCTCGGCCGGTTGACCGAGCTCGTCAAAACCTCGTGCGCAGGCCTGACCGCTGCCGAGCCCGAGCGCATTCTCAAGGCGACACACAAGGATCTGTACGACGGCGTGCCGATGGAGGAAGTGCGCAAATGTCTCGTGCTGGCCGCGCGCACGTTGATCGAGAAGGACCCCGCGTATTCGTACGTCACCGCGCGCCTGTTGCTCGACGCGCTGCGCTTCGAGGCGATCGGCGAAGAAGTCTCGCACGCCGAGATGGGGACGCGCTACGCCGAGTATTTTCCGCGCTTCGTGAAACACGGGATCAAGATTGGGCTGTTGAACGAAGCGCTCACACAGTACGACTTGAAGAAGCTCGGCGCCGCGCTCGTGCCCGATCGCGACCTGCAATTCGGTTATCTCGGGCTGCAGACGCTCTACGATCGCTATTTCCTCGTCGATCAGTATGTCGGCGGCCGCCGTTTCGAATTGCCGCAGTGCTTTTTCATGCGCGTCGCGATGGGATTGGCGTTGAACGAGGTCGACCGCGAGGCGCGCGCGATCGAGTTCTACAATGCGCTGTCCACATTCGACTTCATGAGCTCGACGCCGACGCTGTTCAATTCCGGCACGCATCGGTCACAATTGTCGTCGTGTTATCTGACCACGGTTTCTGATGACCTGGACGGCATCTACGAAGCGATCAAGGAGAACGCGCTGTTGTCGAAGTTCGCCGGCGGACTTGGCAACGATTGGACGAGCGTCCGCGCGATGGGCTCGCACATCAAGGGCACCAACGGCAAGTCGCAGGGCGTCGTCCCGTTCCTGAAAGTGGTGAACGACACGGCCGTAGCGGTCAATCAGTGTTTCGCACCGAACACGCTCGTCCACACCGCGCGCGGCACGCAGCCGATCCGCGATGTGCAAGTGGGCGATCTCGTGCTCGGCAAGAGCGGCGTCTATCGCGAAGTGCTGGAGCGCTACGTCTACAACCAGCGCGATCCGATGATCGCGATCGACGTCAAGCACGCCGTAGAGCCGATCGAAGTCACCGATGCGCATCCGTTCTGGGCCATTCGCGGTGTGCCCCTCGAGCAGACCGAAGCGCTTACGTTGGAATGGCTCACGAAGGGCAAAGTTACGGCGGAATGGACCGATGCGGGACAACTTGCGCGCGGCGATTATGTCGGCTTCACGATCCCGTCTGAAGTCGTGCCGATAGCCGGCGTGACCGACGACGATGCGCGGCTCTACGGCATGCTCCTCGGCGACGGCCACCTATCGGAGAATGGAATCGAATGGGGCCTCTCGGGCAACCCCGAGCGCGACGCGCATCTGCAATTCGTGCGCGACTATCTCTGGGACCGCGGCATTCACTTCTGGGAAACTGGTTGCGGCGAAACGTACGTGCAATTGCATTGGACTTCACAAATGGGCGTCGTCCGCGACGCGACCACCGGCCGCATCGCTGGCACCGGCGCGTCGACGTTGCCATTCGCGTACGACGATATCTACGACAGCCAGCATCGCAAGCGCATTGCGCCGCGGCTCGCGCATCTGCCGCGCTCCCAAACGTTGGCGCTCGTGCGAGGGTTGCTGGAAACGGATGGTGGCGTGTCGAGGGGCAAGGAGATCTGCTTCACATCGTCCTCACAACCGCTTGCCGAAGGCGTGCGTTATCAGCTATTGCGGCTCGGCGTTCCGGTCAGCGGCCAACGAAGCGGCGGCGAAGCCATCGATCTGCACATCCCCGCCGTAGCCGAAATCGCCGAGCTCGTCGGATGCAAGCCGATCGGCAAGCGCAACTGGATCACGCACGGCGGAACGATCTATTCGCGGGTGCGCTCGGTCACGCCGATCGAGCCGAAGCCGATGGTCGTCGATCTCAAGGTTGACGTCGACGAGTCGTATCAGACCGTCGCGGGCCTCGCGCATAACGGCGGTAAGCGCAAGGGCGCCGTCTGCACGTATCTCGAGACGTGGCACTTGGACATCGAGGAATTTCTCGAGCTCCGCAAGAACACCGGCGACGATCGCCGCCGCACACACGACATGAACACGGCGAACTGGATTCCGGACCTGTTCATGAAGCGCGTCATCGAAGGAGGCGACTGGACGCTGTTCTCGCCCTCCGATGTGCCCGACCTGCACGACAAGTGGGGTCATGCATTTGACGAGGCCTATCGCCGCCATGAAGAACGCGTCGCACGCGGTGAGTTGAAGCTCTTCAAGCGCCTTCCGGCGGTGCAGCTCTGGCGGAAGATGCTCTCGATGCTGTTCGAGACCGGGCATCCGTGGATCACGTTCAAGGACGCGTGCAACGTCCGCTCGCCGCAGCAGCACGTCGGCACCGTGCATAGCTCGAACCTCTGCACCGAGATCACGCTCAACACGAGCGAGGCCGAGATCGCCGTTTGCAATCTGGGCTCGATCAATCTGCTCGCGCACATGGTCCAGGATACGCAAATGAGTGACGGCAGGTGGACGCTCGATCACACGAAGCTGCAAAGAACGATTCGTACCGCGATGCGGATGCTCGACAACGTCATCGACATCAACTATTACGCGGTCGCCAAGGCGCGCAATTCCAATCTCAAGCACCGTCCTGTCGGGCTCGGCATCATGGGCTTCCAGGATTGCCTGCACCTGATGCGCATTCCGTATGCATCGGAACAGGCGCTCACGTTTGCCGACGCGTCGATGGAAGCGGTCTGCTATTACGCGTACTGGGCATCGACGGAATTGGCGGAAGAGCGCGGTCGCTATACGTCGTACAAGGGCAGCCTGTGGGATCGCGGCATCCTGCCGCAGGACACGATCAAGCTGTTGCGCGACGAGCGCGGCGGGTACGTCGATATCGACGAATCGTCGACGATGAACTGGGACGCACTGCGCGCCCGGATCATGAACTACGGCATGCGCAACTCGAACTGCATCGCCATTGCGCCGACCGCGACGATCTCGAACGTCGTCGGCGTGGCGGCGTCGATCGAGCCCGAGTACCAGAACATCTACGTCAAGTCGAACCTGTCAGGCGAATTTACCGTCGTGAACGAGCACCTCGTGCGCGACTTGAAGGCGCGCGAACTCTGGGACGACGTCATGGTGTCCGACCTCAAATATTTCGATGGCTCGCTCGCGAAGATCGACCGCGTCCCTGCCGAGTTGCGCACGCTCTACGCAACGGCCTTCGAGATCGATTCGAGTTGGATCGTCGAGGCTGGCGCGCGGCGGCAGAAATGGATTGACCAGGCGCAGAGCCTCAACATCTACATGGCGGGCGCGTCGGGCAAGAAGCTGGATGAAACGTACAAGCTCGCGTGGGTACGCGGTCTCAAGACGACGTATTACCTGCGGACGCTCGGTAAGACGTCGGCCGAGAAATCGACCGGCCAAGGCGGCGAGCTGAATTCGGTTCCGGCGTCGGGCGGCGTACCCGGTATGGCGGCGAAAGCGAACCCGCCGACGCCCAGTGAAACGGATGAAGTGCAGTTCTGCGCGATTGACGACCCATCGTGCGAGGCGTGCCAATAGCGAAAGGAGCGAGCGAACAGATTTCGGTGGACCCGGTTCAGCGACGGCAGCGGCGCCACAACGAGCGCTACGCGGCGGAATCGGCGGGTAGACGGACCCGCGCGGACCCAGACAGGACGCGATGTTGGCGATGGACGCGACAGGGAACCGTAGTGCCGAAAGGGCCCTCGATCCGAAAAGCGGATCGACGAAGTGCGGCAATTGAAATGAGGGCCCGCAGGTGCAGGCGTTGTGCTGGGGGCGCGCGGCCGCAAGGCGATACGAGCCGTCGCACGCCGATTTTTCCCGGTGCCGGTATCCCGGCTGCAGTTCTTGTCGACCGTCCTCGGCATCGCGAAAGGAGGTACCCGTTGGCCCGATATGAGCACGAACCCCGTCATGTTATTGAGGCGCGCTATCTCGGAGACTACAAGGTTTGGCTGGAATTCAACGACGGACGCAAAGGGGTGGTCGATCTGGCGGACGAGCTTCACGGCGAGGAAATGGAGCCGCTGCGCGACCGCGATCGATTCGCGCAGTTCTATCTGGATTACGGGCTTGCCTCGATCGCGTGGCTGGATGGACAGGACTTCACGCCGGAGTTTTTGTACGAGCGGTTAAAGGAGATGCATTAGCGCAATGCCATCCCGAGCGCAGCGAGGGACCTGCTGTTCTATGTCATCCCGAGGCGAAGCGATGGAGCTGCTTTTAGAGGTAATTGGCGCGCGAACACGATGAAAACGCATCGATTCGCCCCCATCTGCAGTTGGTTCAGGAGAGTTTCACCATGTTGAGTTTCGACGACGATCTCACTACCGCGACCCCGGCGCCGCAGACGCCCGAGACGGTGCGTGCGCACTCATTTGACAGCGCCAGCGGAGGCATCCTTTCGCCTCAGTTGTCACAGGAGCCGGTGCACGACCTCGAGGTCGAACGGCACGCGATGCAAAACGGCTTTCATCGCGTGCGTCTGGAGGACAAGCGCGTCATCAACGCCCAGGCCGACGTCAACCAGCTCGTCCCGTTCAAGTACAAATGGGCCTGGGAAAAGTATCTCGCCGGCTGCGCCAATCAC
>VBCG01000010.1 GCA_005881895.1 Betaproteobacteria bacterium | reverse complement strand
ATCGTCGGCGAGAATGTGGAGCTCGGCGTCGAGCACATCGGCCGCGACCCAAAGCGCGTTCTGCTGATCGCTCACGACAACAAGGACGCGGGGAACGCAAAGCGTAACAAGATCGTTGCGCTCTATCTGCCGGAAAGCGACGCCTATCCGCGGATCCCGATCAAAACATTGATCGTGCCCGCAGATGAATACAGTCCGGGCCGCGTATTCACAATGCTGTCCACGAACGAGGCCGCGGTACGCTTGAAAGAGCCGATCGAGCAGCAGCGCGATTTCGTGTGGACGTCGTTCGACGTCGTCGATCCGGTTCGTCCCTAGATTCGATCGTCGATCAGCGGCAAAATCGAACGCTGTATCTATTCATTCCGGCACGCCCGCCTTGCGCAGGCCCGCTATGAAATGCGTGCGGATCTCCTCGATCCAAACGGGGTGATTCGAAAACTTCTTGGCTTCGAGACGCGAAATCGTGAAATCGGGCACGCGCTTCATGAGTTGCGCCTTCGCTACGGCGGCGCGCACTAGGTCGCCCGTTTGCGCGTAAGCCGCGGTCAGGTCCAGATAGACCCAATAATCGTTGTTGTCAGCGACCGCGCGTTCGCATTCGTCGATGCCCTCTTTGTAGCGGCCGAGATGAACGTACGCATGGCAAGCGTCGAACAGGTATGCCGGATCAGCCTTCCCTAGCATCGCGTTGTGCTTGGTGACCGCCTGCAACACTTCGGCGGATCGGCCTGTCAAGAACAGAAGAAGAATTGGAGCCCTGAAGCTCGACGGATCGAGCGCGGCCGCCCGGTCGAAAGCCTCGAAGGCCGCCTTCCACTGCCACTGAAGGGCGAGCGCATTCTTGCGAGCATTCCATGCATTGGCGTCGCGGTCATCAAGCGCGATCGCGCGCCGCGAATCGCTATCGATTTCTGCGAGCAACGCCTCGTTGCGGCCGGCGGCAAAGTCGGACCAATGCTCCGACCAGAGCGTGTACATGTGTCCAATCCACGCCGCGACCAGCGTCGGGTCGCGTTCGCGCGCCTGTTCGTAGAGCTTGCGCGCCGCGCGAGTCGTAGCGAGATCTTCTTCAGTGAAGATGGCATCGGCGCGCGCGACGAGACTTTGCGCGTCGTTCGTGTCGAGCGGGAGGCCCGCGATACGCCGCCCCTCGGCGTTCTGGAACATTACACGCGTTGCGGCCGTCACGCGTGCGACTAGAAGGTCGTGGTCCTCAACAGTTCGTGTGCGCGCGATCGTCCGCCGCTCGCTGCCGAGCTCCTTTCCCGTCGTCGTGTCCGTCAGCCGCACGTTGACGACGATGTCGTCGCCACTGCCGCGTACGTCTCCGGCGACAAGATAACGGACGTTAGCGTCTCGCCCTAACGCGCGCTCGTCAATCGGCTTGCCCTTCTCCGCCGCCGCACCGCTCGCAGCCGCGATTCGCGCGTCGCGCACGCTATTGGCAAGCGCACGCGTGACGTCCCCGGTGAGCGAATCCGCGAGCGTGCCTAGCGCCGCGTCGCCGGCTGCGGCGCTGAATGGCAATACCATCAGCGATCTTGGCGGTGGTCCTGCTGCCGCGGCAGAGCCAGCAGAGCCTTGTCGCTGGAGCCACTGCGATATTCCAACTCCGATCACAGCCAAAACGGCGATTGCGCCGCCGATCATCGCGATGCGGCGACCGGTGAATCGCTTGGTCGCTGCAGACTGCGGGCCTTTGAGCGGCGCTTTCGCGGCCGATCCCTTCCCGAGCGCGACGCGGAACACGCGAATCGGTTTCGAGATGTTCTTGACGTGCTGCTCGCCGGAATCAACGAATTCGACACCCAGATCTTCGTGCACCTGTTCCCATACTGCGGACGCGACGCAGATGCCGCCCGGTTGCGCCAGCGTCTCGAGCCGCGCGGCGACGTTGACGCCGTCACCGATGATGTCGTCGCCCTCGACGATGATGTCGCCGAGGTTGATCCCGATCCTGAACTCGATGCGCTCGTCGGGCGCGACATAGAGATTGCGCACGCCCATTTCCCGCTGGATCTCGACCGCGCAGCGCAAGGCGGAGGTCGCGCTTGCGAATTCGAGCAGCATGCCATCGCCGGATGTTTTCACCGTCCGGCCACCGTGTTCGGCGATCTTTGGGGCAATCAACTCGGAATGAAGCGCGCGTAACCGCTCATGCGTGCCTGCTTCATCGCGTTCCATGAGCCGCGAGTAGCCGGCGACGTCGGCGACGACCACCGCGACGAGCCTGCGGCTGACCGACATCAGCGCGTTCCGCTCATTCGATCGCCTTGCCGACGTCTTCGACGACTTTCTTCGCGTCGCCGAACACCATCATCGTCTTGTCCATGTAGAAAAGCGGATTGTCGAGACCGGCGTACCCCGCCGCCATCGAACGCTTGTTGACGATGACGTTGCGTGCCTTGAACGCCTCGATGATCGGCATGCCGTAGATCGGACTGCCCTTTTGCTCGGCCAGCGGATTGACGACGTCGTTCGCGCCGAGAATCAGCGCAACGTCGGTCGTGCCCAACTCGCCGTTGATGTCTTCCATCTCGAACACCTGGTCGTACGGCACTTCGGCTTCGGCAAGGAGCACGTTCATGTGACCGGGCATGCGACCCGCGACCGGATGAATCGCGTAGCGGACTTCGACGCCTCTCGCGCGAAGCTTGTCCGCCATCTCTTTCACGGCATGCTGGGCGCGGGCGACGGCAAGCCCATAGCCCGGCACGATGACCACGCTCTCCGCGTTGCTCAGCAGGAAAGCGGCGTCGTCGGCTGAACCGGACTTGACGGTTTTCTGCTCGGCGCCCGTGGCAACGGAGCCAGCCACGGCACCGAATCCGCCGAGAATCACGCTGAAGAACGAGCGGTTCATTGCCTTGCACATGATGTACGACAGGATCGCGCCCGACGAACCGACCAGTGAACCGGCGATGATCAGCATCGGGTTGTTGAGCGAAAACCCGATGCCGGCCGCAGCCCAGCCCGAATAGCTGTTCAACATCGAGATCACGACCGGCATGTCGGCGCCGCCGATCGGAATGATGATCAACACCCCGAGCAGGAACGCGATCGCCGTCATCACGATGTAGGGCAGCCATTTGTGCTCATCGGCCGACAGGAAGAACCAGATGCCGAAGCCGATCATCGCAAGAGCGAGCGCGAGATTCAGCCAATGCTGGCCACCGAAGACGACCGACGCGCTGCTGATCTTTCCGGACAGCTTGCCGAACGCGATGACCGAGCCGGAAAACGTGATCGCGCCGATGAACGTGCCGATGAAGAGCTCGAGCTTGTTGCCGGTCGGGATGGGCACCGGCAGACTGAACGCGGCTGGATCGTGAATGGCTGCGATCGCGATGCCAGCCAGGATGTAGCCGACGTTCTTGGTATGAGAAAAGACCAGCGCCAGCGTCACGAGGACCGCGATGGCCATGCCGATGATGCCAAGCACGTTGCCACGTCGCGCCGTCGTCGGATGCGACAAGCCCTTCAACGCGAGGATGAAGCAGATCGACGCGATCAGATACCACAGTGCGACTTGGTCGGCGCTCATTTCTTGTCCACCGCTTTCGCCTTCGGCTCTTTCTTTTTGAACATCTCGAGCATTCGCTGCGTCACCAGGAACCCGCCGAACGCGTTGATCGATGCCATCACAACTGCCGCCGCGCCGACCCAACCGCCCCAATCGAACGCTGCGGGTCCGGCGGCGAGCATCGCGCCGACCAGGATGATCGCCGAAATGGCGTTGGTCACCGACATCAGCGGCGTGTGCAATGCCGGCGTGACGCTCCACACGACGTGATAGCCGACAAAAATCGCCAATACGAAAATGATCAGATAGAAGACGATGGGATCGACGGCGGCTGCCATTGCGAGCTCCTCGAAATTCTGCCGAGAGATTGCTCTAGAGGGAACCTCCTGAACAGCTCCCACGCGGGCGCGACGGGTCGCTTGCCGGGGATGATGGCGCGAAGCGAGGCGAAGCCAATAAATAGCACGGCGCTATTGGCGAGCCGAGCGACAAAGCCAGCGCCCCGGCAAGCCCCGTCCCTTCGGGTTGACGCGAGAATGCGGCGCCTGCTGCGCGCGCCTCCTCGGCTCGTAGTGTGAACTACGACCTTCGTCATCCGTCTTGCATTCATCCGCATCTCGCGTCAACGCGCTCCACGTGGGAGTTGTTCAGAGGTTCCTTACCCTCTTGGTACGACCTGCCCGTTGTCGCACACCAGCGTCGCCTTGACGATCTCGTCGTCGCGAGCCAGCGCGAATTCACCGGTTTTCAAGTTGAGCGACAGTGCAAGAAAGTTGAGCACGTTACGCGCATAGAGCGCCGACGCATCGGCCGCAACCAGCGCCGGAAGATTCGTCGTGCCGATGATCTTCACGCCATTGATGTTCACGAGCTCGTCCGGCCGGGAGCCTTCGACATTGCCACCCTGCTCGACCGCGAGATCGACGATGATCGAGCCGGGCTTCATCGCCGCAACGGTGTCGGCCTTGATGAGCTTCGGCGCCGGACGGCCGGGAATCAGCGCCGTCGTGATCAGGATGTCGACCAGTTTGCAGCGCTCCGCAATGATCGACGCCTGACGCGCCATCCACGCGGGCGGCATCGGCCGCGCATACCCGCCCACGCCCTCGGCGATTTGGCGCTCTTCATCGGTTTCATACGGCACATCGACCCACTTCGCGCCCAACGATTCGACCTGATCCTTGACCGACGGACGCACGTCGGACGCTTCGATCACGGCGCCCAATCGCTTCGCGGTCGCGATCGCCTGCAATCCGGCGACGCCCACGCCGAGAATCAACGTACGCGCCGCTTTCACCGTGCCGGCCGCCGTCATCAGCATCGGCATGAACTTGCCGTATTCGTTCGCAGCCATGATGACCGCTTTATAGCCGGCAATGTTTGCCTGCGAGGAGAGCACGTCCATCGACTGTGCGCGCGTGATCCGCGGCAGCCATTCGAGCGCGAACCCGGCGACGCCTGCAGCAGCCAGCGCCTGCACGCCCGCCGCGTCGAACGGATCGAGCAGCGCTATGACCGACCCGCCGCGTTTCAATTGCGTGAGCTCGTCGCCGCGTGGCGCACGAACTTTGAGCACGAGGTCGCTGCCGAGCGCGTCGGATGCCGTTCCGACCGTTGCGCCGGCATCGACGTATGCGGCGTCCGTCACGCTGCTTGCCAAACCCGCACCCGCCTCGACGACGGCGGCGTGCTGGCCGCTCGCCATCATTTTCTTGACGGTCTCCGGAGTGGCGGCGACACGCGTTTCACCAGCGCGCGTCTCGCGCGGTATGCCGATTTGCATGATGCGTATCCCCTATCAGTGGCCTGTAACAGGGGAATCGGTAGTGAGCGATTGCGTTATCGGCACGAAGAGCAAGCCAGACACTATCGGTTCCCCTGTTGCAGGCCACCAGCTGCCGCCGACGGTCGCGGCTGGCCAGCGGCTTTTCTTTCGTGAGTTTCTTATCCTGCCACAAATATTACAGCGCGGCCGCGATGGCGCGCCCGAGCTCCGTCGTCGTCGCGCGGCCGCCAAGATCGGGTGTCCGCGGCGCGGCGGCATCCGCGAGCACGTTCTCGATCGCCGCGACGATCGCGCGAGCGGCGTCGCGATGCCCGAGAAAATCCAGCATCAGTGCGCCGGACCAGATCTGTCCGATCGGATTCGCGATGCCTTTTCCCGCAATATCGGGCGCCGATCCGTGCACGGGCTCGAACAGCGACGGAAACGTCCGCTCGGGGTTGATGTTGGCCGACGGCGCGATGCCGATCGTGCCGCATACGGCCGGTCCCAAGTCTGACAGGATGTCACCGAACAGGTTCGATGCGACGACGACGTCGAAAACCTGCGGGCGCTGAACGAAATGCGCGCACAGGATGTCGATGTGGAACTGATCGGTGCGAATCGCCGGATGGTTTGCCGCCATTGCGCGAAAGCGTTCGTCCCAATACGGCATCGTGATCGAGATGCCGTTCGACTTCGTCGCGGACGTCAGGTGCTTGGCAGGACGCGTGCCCGCGAGATCGAACGCGAACTGCATGATTCGATCGACGCCTTTGCGGGAAAAAACCGTTTCCTGAAACACGATCTCGCGCTCGGTGCCCTCGAACATCCGTCCGCCGACCGACGAATATTCCCCTTCGGTGTTCTCGCGAACGACGACGAAGTCGATGTCGCCCGGCTTGCGGTTCGCGAGCGGCGTCGCAATGCCCGGCATCAATCGGCACGGCCGCAGATTCACGTACTGATCGAAGCGCCGGCGAAACTGGATCAGCGAGCCCCACAGCGACACGTGGTCCGGAACGGTGGCGGGCCAGCCGACGGCACCGTAGTAGATCGCCTCGAAACCGTTCAGCTGCTCGAACCAGTCCTCGGGCATCATCCGGTCGTGAGCGGCGAAGTAGTCGCAACTCCAGTCGTAGTGAGTGAACGCGAAGTCGACGCCGAATTTTTTTGCGGCAGCCTCGACGACACGCTGACCTTCCGGCATGACTTCCTTGCCGATGCCGTCGCCGGGCATTACGGCGATCCGATGCGCTGCCATGCGTCCTCCCCTTTGCCGTCAGTCATTGTAACGCTCGTCCATCATCCGTTTGGCCGATGGCGACGCCGTAACCCCGCAGCGTAACGTCGCATGTGATGAGTTCACACTTGCGACAAGGGGCAAACCATGAGGCAAACCATGAAGCAAGCCACGCTCGTGCGCAACTACTGGATCGGCGTCGTATCCAAGACGCATGTCGACAAGGCCGTCGCCGGCGGCTACACGCAACTCAATCACGGCAAGGCGGGTCCGCTGGAGCGCATGCGGGAAGGCGACGGCTTCGCGTTCTACTCACCCCGAATCGACCATCCGTACGGTGCGCCACTGCAGGCGTTCACGGCAATCGGCCGCGTGGGCCGCGGCGCGATCTTTCAAGCCGACGAGGGCGACGGCTTTGTCCCCTTCCGCCGCGCGGTCGACTATCTGCCTGCGCATGAAGCGCCGATCAAGCCGCTGATCGAAGCCCTTTCGTTCATCCGAAATAAGGCATTTTGGGGCGCGGCATTCCGGTTCGGCTTCGTCAAGCTCCCTGAAGCGGATTTCGCGCTCATCGCGGCGGCAATGGGACGTGACTTCGCGCGTGATTTTCCCGATTTTCCGTCCGGCAGCGGTGTCATCCCCACATCGACCGGTCGCTCGCTTACTGCCACCGAAGTGGCGCGGGCCTGACGCCGACTTTATCGGTCGGGCGGCACAGCTTACCGATGGTGATGGTCGGTTGCGCTATGATGCCGAGCATCGCGTAGGCCGTACGTTTCTATGAAACAGACCTTTCTCGACTTCGAGCAGCCGATCGCCGAGCTGCAGCAAAAGATCGACGAGCTCCGCTACGTCCACGAGGACTCGGCCGTCGACATTTCCGATGAGATCACGCGCCTCACGAAGAAGAGCCAGCAGCTCACAAAGGAAATCTACGCCAAGCTCACGTCATGGCAGATCGCCCAAGTCGCGCGCCATCCGCAACGGCCTTATACGCTCGATTATGTAAGCGCGCTGTTCACCGATTTTCGGGAGCTGCATGGCGATCGCACGTACGCGGACGATCCGGCGATTGTCGGCGGGCTCGCGCGGTTCAACGGCAAACCGTGCGTGGTGATCGGCCATCAGAAGGGCCGCGACACGAAGGAAAAGATCCACCGCAATTTCGGCATGCCGCGGCCGGAGGGCTATCGCAAGGCGTTGCGACTCATGAAGCTCGCCGAAAAGTTCGCGCTGCCGCTGCTCACGTTTGTCGACACGCCCGGCGCTTATCCGGGTATCGGCGCGGAAGAGCGCGGCCAGTCGGAAGCGATTGGCCGCAATTTGTATGAGATGGCCGGGCTCCGTATTCCGATCATCGCAACGGTCATCGGCGAGGGCGGCTCCGGCGGCGCGCTCGCCATCGCCATCGGCGACAGCACGTTGATGCTGCAATACGCAACGTACTCGGTGATCTCGCCCGAGGGCTGCGCATCGATTCTATGGAAATCCGCCGAGCACGCACCCGAAGCCGCCGAGACGCTTGGCATCACCGCTCCGCGCTTGAAACAGCTGGGTCTGATCGACAAGGTTGTCAATGAGCCACTCGGCGGCGCCCATCGCGATCACGCAGCAATGATGGTGACGCTCAAGAAGGCCCTCGTCGAAGCATTGCGCAACCTGCAGGAGCAGCCGCTCGATGCGCTGATCGAAGCGCGTGAGGACAAGATCCTCGGCTATGGCAAGTTCAAGGAGATGGTCCCGAGCTGACGCGGACGGGTCTCACGACGAACCGTCCGTCGCGCCCACGCCGGCGTCCGCACGCGTAACGGTCGCGGTCAGCCGAGCCTTCGCGTTGCACGCGCCGCGCGGAGCCAAGGTGGCCGTCGCGCTGTCGGGCGGTCGCGATTCCGTCGCGCTCCTACACGCAACGCTCGCTCAAGCGTCGGCGCGCGCGCACGACATTGTCGCGGTTCACGTCCATCACGGCCTGTCGATGAGCGCCGACGCATGGGTCCGCTTTTGCAAGGATTTGTGCTGCGAATGCAGCGTGCCGTTGATCGTGCGCCGCGTCGATGTCGCCCGCAAGCCGCGCAAAAGCGTCGAGGCCGAAGCTCGCCATGTGCGCTACGCAGCGCTTGCGGACGCTGCGGCGTCGGCAGGCGCTGATGTCGTTCTACTCGCGCATCATCAGGACGACCAGGCGGAGACAGTGCTTTTGCAGCTCCTCCGGGGCGCGGGTCCACAGGGTTTGGCGGCCATGCCGGAAGCGCGCACCGACGCGATGGGAGTGAAGTGGCTGCGCCCGCTCATCGATGTGCCGCGCACCGCGATCGACGCCTACGTTCACGAGCGACATCTTGCTTGGGTCGACGACGACAGCAACGCCGATGTCCGCTATATGCGAAACGCGTTGCGTAAGCGCGTGGTGCCCGCGCTTGCGTCGATTGCGCCCGGTTATCCGGGGACTGTCGCACGAGCGGCCGCGCACCAGGCAGAAGCCGCGCATCTCGCGGACGACCTGGCGTCACTCGATGCGGCGGATTCCTTCGATGGCGCAACGCTCTCGCGCACCGCGCTCGCTCGATTGCCCGCACATCGCGCGCGAAATGTGCTTCGCTGGTTTCTGCGCGAGCGCGGGCTTTCGCCACCGTCGTCTGCACGGCTGGCGGCGATGTGCGAGCAGTTACGCGACGCACGCATCGATGCGCGCACATGCGTGCGGCATGCCGGCGCCGAGATCGGCATTCATCGCAACCGCATTGTCGTGCACGCGCCGCCGCCCGCGTCCTTCGCGTACGACTGGAGCGGCGAAGCCGTCATCGCGTTGCCGCACGGCGTGCTCCGCTTCGATCGCTCCATCGGAAGCGGCATCAAGGCTGCGCTTTTGCGGAGCGAACGCGTCGTAATCCGATCACGCCGCGGCGGCGAACGGATTCAACTGGCGGCGAATCGACCCCGACAAGCGCTCAAGTCGCTGCTGCAGCAGGCCGACATCCCGACGTGGACGCGAATGGGATTGCCGTTGGTCTTTTGTGGTGACGTGCTGGCCGGCGTACCGCAGATCGGCATCGACACGCATTTTGCGGCCTCGGCCGGCGAAGACGGGTTCGAGCTCCAGTGGGATGAGCGCGCGTAGACGGAGAACCCGCCCCTTGGACGGACCCGGTCCAACGTCGTGTTGTAGAGCGAGCCGAGGTAACATAGGATGACCACGTCGCCGCTGCTCCGTGCTGAGAGATTCCTGATGGCGACAACCGTTTGGGGCAAGACTTTCAACAACACGGCGCGCCCCGGAAAGCGGTAAGGCGCCATCGTTATTTTTTGGAGGGAACATGAAGGTCCGTGCATTGCTCGCCGTTTTCTGCGCGCTCGGGCTCGCCGCGATGCCAGCCGCGGCCCAGCAGCCGATCGTCATCAAGTTCAGTCATGTCGTCGCCGTCAACACGCCGAAGGGCAAGGGCGCCGAATATTTCAAGAAGCTCGCGGAGGAGCGCACCAAGGGCCGCGTGAAGGTCGAGGTCTATCCGAACAGCGCGCTGTTCAAGGACGGCGAGGAAATGGAAGCATTGCAGCTCGGATCGGTGCAGATGCTGGCGCCGTCGGTGTCGAAGTTCGGGCCGCTCGGCGTGCGTGAATTCGAGGTCTACGACCTGCCGTACATTTTCGACAACTACGATGAGCTGCACAAAGTCAACGATGGTCCGATCGGCAAGCAACTCTTCAAGAAGCTCGAGTCCAAGGGCATTGTCGGCGTTGCCTTTTGGGACAACGGTTTCAAGGATATGAGCGCCAACAAGGCGCTACGCAAGCCCGAGGACATGAAGGGCCTCAAGATGCGGATCCAGTCTTCCAAGGTTTTGGATGGCGAAATGCGTGCGTTTGGTGCGCTACCGCAGGTCATGGCGTTCTCGGAGGTCTATCAGGCGATGCAGACCGGCGTGGTCGACGGATCCGAGAATCCACCGTCGAACTTCTATACGCAAAAAATGCACGAGGTGCAGAAATACCTGACGTTGACCGATCACGGCGTGATCGAGTACGCAGTCATCGTCAACAAGAAATTCTGGGACGGCCTGCCGGCTGACATCCGCGCGACGCTCGAAGGCGCGATGAAGGACGCAACGAAGTACGCGAACGATATCGCGAAGAAGGAAAACGAAGAGGCGCTCGCGGCAGTGAAAGCGTCGGGCAAGACGGAAATCATCACGCTGACGCCACAGGAAAAAGCGGCCTGGAAGAAGGTAGCAGTTGCGGTGCACAAGGAGAACGAATCGCGAATCGGCAAGGACATCATCGAAACGGTCTACAAGGAGACGGGGTTCAAGCCGTAAGCGCATCGCTGCGTTTGTCAACGGACCCCGCGCGCGGAACGTGACCATGCCGGGAATGGCGTCGGCACCCCCGTCCGCGTGAGGCCTTCCGGAATCCACCCAATCCGTGCCGCCGGGATGAGACCTCGCGATTGATGCCGCGAGCGCGGCAACGGCCGCGTGATTTGCATTGCGTGGTGCCGTCCTTTTCGATACTTTACGCCCGTCTAATCGGCGCCCGTCCGGGATGACCGAGACACAGGGAGGCGGCTCCATGCTGAAATGGCTCGATCATCTCGAGGAATGGTTGATCGCGTTTCTCATGGGCGCGGCGACGCTCGTGATCTTCATCGCCGTCGTGCATCGGTACGCGGCGGGCGTCGCGATTCCCGGTGTGCAGGATTTTCTGATTCGGCTCGACTTGTCCTGGGCGCAGGAGCTTTGCATCTACATGTTCGTGTGGATGGCAAAGTTCGGCGCCGCCTATGGCGTTCGCACCGGCATCCACGTCGGCGTCGACGTCATGATCAACCGGCTGCCGGGCGACACGCGCAAATGGTATGTGCAGTTCGGCCTCCTGGCCGGTGCGCTGTTCACGGGCATCGTCGGCACGTTGGGCGCCGGATTCGTTTGGGACATCGGGCATACCGACTCGACGTCGCCCGACCTCGAGGTGCCGAAGTGGATCGTCTACTTGTGCATCCCGCTGGGCTCGTACCTGATGTGCTTTCGTTTTCTTCAGGTGGCGTGGTCGTTTTGGCGCACCGGTGAGTTGCCGCATCACGATATTGCGCACGTCGAAGGCGTCGACGCCCCGGCCGCAATTCCGTCGTTGCATCCCGCGGATCTGAAAGCCGCTCCATGACCGCCGCCGGGCCGTCCCAAGGCGGGAATTACTCCCCCTCTGGGGGCAGAGGGCAGAGCGTAGCGGCGACAGCCGCAAGCGTGGGGGTCCAATGACCGCCGCAGCGCCCGTCGTTCTGCCGACCGGGGGTCGCTGGCCCGCGCTACTGCCCATCGCGATCATCGCGATTCCGTTCTCGCTTCGGCTCGCCGGCGTCGATATCGCCAACGCATGGATCATCTTCTCGCTGTTGATCGGCTTGATGCTGACCGGCATGCCGATCTCGATCTCGCTCGGGCTCACCGTGCTCGTTTACCTGTTCACGATGACTCAGGTCCCGATCCAGTCGGTGGCGCTGAAACTCTTCACCGGCATCGAAAAGTTCGAGATCATGGCGATCCCGTTCTTCATCCTTGCCGGCAATTTCCTGACGCACGGCGGCGTCGCGCGGCGGATGATCCATTTCGCCACTTCAATGGTCGGCCATTGGCACGGCGGACTCGGCCTCGCCGGTGTGCTGGCCTGCGCGCTTTTCGCCGCTGTTTCCGGCTCCTCGCCGGCGACCGTCGTCGCCATCGGCTCGATCATTCTGCCCGCCATGGTCAACCAGGGCTTCCCAAAGCGTTTCGGCGCGGGGGTCATCACCACGTCAGGCGCGCTTGGCATCCTGATTCCGCCGTCGATCGTGATGGTGATGTACGCGGTCGCGACCAATACGTCGGTGGGCCAGCTCTTCATTGCGGGCATCATTCCGGGCCTGTTTCTGGCGACGATGCTTGGACTGACCACATGGTGGCGAGCGCGCAAGAACAACTATCCCCGCCAGCCGGTGGTGAGCTGGGGCGAGCGTCTGCGCGCTTTTCGCGAAAGCATGTGGGGGCTGCTGCTGATCGTTGTCGTCATCGGCGGCATCTACACCGGCATCTTCACGCCGACCGAAGCCGCGGCGATGAGCGCCGTGTACGCGTTCTTTGTCGCCGTGTTCGTGTACCGCGACATGCCGCTGTCGCGCGTGCCCAAGATACTGCTCGACTCGGCCAACATGAGCGCGATGCTGTTGTACATCATCACCAACGCGGTGATGTTCAGCTATTTGATGACCTCCGAGCAGATTCCGCAGGTCCTCGCCGCATGGATGCTCGACAAAGGCCTCGGCGTCGTCGCGTTCCTGCTCGTCGTGAACGTCTTGTTGCTGCTCGCCGGTAACGTGATGGAGCCGTCATCGATCGTGCTGATCATGGCGCCGATTCTATTTCCGGTCGCGATGAAGCTCGGCATCGACCCCGTGCACTTCGGAATCATGATGGTGGTCAACATGGAGGTCGGCATGTGCCACCCACCCGTGGGCTTGAACCTCTACGTGGCGTCCGGCATCACGAAGATGGGCATCACGGAGCTGACGATCGCCGTTTGGCCGTGGTTGGTCACGATGTTGGTCTTCCTCGTCATCGTCACCTATTGGCCGTCGCTGTCGATCTGGCTGCCGAAGGCGCTCGGGATGATGGGGTAGCGGCACGGCGTAAGACGTTCGCGCGTCTGCAGCTGGCCGGCACGCCGCCACTCGGTCATGAGTGCGGCGAAGACCAGGATTGCCGTCCGCCGGAGCACGTTTTCCCGGGCAGCGTTGCGGCCGCTGCGGGGGGTCAATATGGTTGTGGATCAGATACCTATCGGCTGATTCGCGATGATCTCGTATGACGAACGCATGTTAGAATTATCGGTTTCATCGATTTCGCGCTTCCGGAGCCCAAAAAGAATGGCTGTCGAACGTACGTTGTCCATTATCAAACCCGATGCAGTGGCCAAGAATGTCATTGGGGAGATCTATGCCCGATTCGAAAAGGCCGGGCTCAAAATCGTCGCGGCGCGGATGATGCGGTTGTCGCGTGCCGAAGCGGAAGGTTTCTACGCCGTGCATCGCGAGCGCCCGTTTTTCAAGGATCTCGTGGGCTTCATGACGACGGGACCAGTCATGGTGCAAGTGCTCGAAGGCGAAAATGCCATCGCCCGCAATCGGGAGCTGATGGGCGCAACCGATCCCAAAAAGGCGGCGCCCGGAACGATTCGCGCGGCGTTCGCCGAATCGATCGACGCCAACGCGGTCCATGGTTCGGACGGTCCTGAAACCGCGAGAACCGAAATCGACTTCTTTTTTCCGACCAGCGCCATTTTTAGCCGGTGAGCGAAACATAAGTGATCAACCTGCTCGACCTCGACCCGAATGCATTCACCGCGTTTTTCGCCGAACGCGGCGAGAAGCCGTTTCGCGCGCGGCAGGTTTCGCGCTGGCTGCATCAACGGTTCGTCGACGATGTCGGCGCAATGAGCGATCTCGCGCGGCCCCTGCGCGAACGACTGGCAAGCGAAGTCGACATCCGCGCACCGCGAGTGGTCGCCGATACGATCGCGGCAGACGGCACGCGCAAGTGGCTGATCGACGCCGGCGGCGCGAACGCGATCGAAGCCGTCTACATTCCAGAAGACGACAGAGGCACGCTTTGCGTGTCGTCGCAGGCCGGCTGCGCGCTCGATTGCGCCTTCTGCTCGACGGGGAAGCAGGGCTTCAATCGCAATCTGTCGACGGGCGAGATCATCGGCCAGCTCTGGCACGCGAACCGCGCGCTCATTGCGGACGGCGTAACAGCGCCGTGGATGACTGCGGGCCGTGCGCCGATCACCAATGTCGTGATGATGGGCATGGGCGAGCCGCTCGCCAATTTCGATAACGTCGTCGCGGCGCTCAAGCTGATGCTCGACGACAATGCTTACGGTCTCTCGCGCCGGCGCGTCACGCTGTCGACGTCCGGCCTCGTGCCGATGATCGATCGCTTGCGCGACGAATGCCCCGTTGCGCTCGCCGTGTCGTTGCATGCGCCGACGGATGCGCTACGCGATCGTCTCGTACCGATCAATCGCAAGCATCCGCTCGACGAACTTCTGGCCGCGTGTCGACGGTATCTGGAAAAAGCGCCGCGCGACTTCATCACGTTCGAATATGTGATGCTCGACGGCGTCAACGACGATACGGCGACGGCGCGCCAATTGCTCGCGCTGCTGCGCGATACGTCGTGCAAGATCAATCTCATTCCGTTCAATCCGTTTCCGGGAACGGAGTTTCGGACGTCGCCGCGTGAGCGCATTCTGGCGTTCCAACGGACGTTGATCGACGGCGACATCGTGACGACCATTCGCAAGACGCGCGGCGAAGATATCGACGCCGCCTGCGGTCAGCTCGCGGGGCGCGTGCAGGACCGCACGAAGCGAAAGCTCGGCAGCCGAATTCCGGTTGTCGCGACGCGTTAGGCATTGATAGGGAGCCGCTCGTCCATGCGCATCTACGCTCTTCTCGGCATGCTGGTCCTGGTGGTCGTTGCCGGGTGCGCATCCAACAAGCCGGCGCAAACCGGTCAGAATCAGACTCAGGCAGCGCCCGATCCCGTGAAGCCGCAGGAAGCGACGCCGCTGCAGCGCGCGCAGATCAAGACGGATCTTGCCGCCGGCTATTACGAGCGGGGTCAATTCGACGTCGCGCTCCAGGTGCTCGACGAAGCGCAGAGGATTGATCCGAATTATCCGAAGACTTACAACGTCTACGGTCTCGTCTACACGATGCTGGGCGAAACGCAAAAGGCGGAAAGCAACTTCCAGCGCGGACTCGCGCTCGCGCCGAACGACTCGGATATCCGCGCCAACTGGGGCGCATTCCTCTGCGCGACGGGCCGCGCGCGCGAATCGATTCCCGAGTTTGAAACCGTTCTGCGCGATCCACTCTACCGATCACCGGAAATCGCGCTGATCAACGCCGGCAAATGCAGTGCCGTGCTGGGCGAAAACAAGAAGGCCGACGAATATTTCCGTCGCGCGCTCGGCGCGTCGCCGGGAAATTCGATCGCCGCGTACAACCTCGCGCTGCTTGCTTACCGCGAGGCGCGGCTCGACGATGCACGTAGCTGGATGCGGCCCGTGATGCGCGACACAAGCCCGCGCCCCGAAGCGCTGTACCTGGGCATGTGCATCGAGCGCAAGCAGGGCGATCGGCAGGCCGAGATCTCGTATATGACGCAACTTCGCAATCGATTTCCGGACTCGCCCGAAGCGAAAGCGGTTGCGTCGCAGGCCTGCGAATGATGACGAACGATCACACGACGCCGCTGCCCGTTGCTTCCACCGCGGGCGCACAGCTGCGCGCCGCCCGCGAAGCCGCCGGCTGGTCGCAGGAGGCTGTGGCGCAACAGCTGAAGCTCGCACCGCGTCAAGTGCGCGCCATCGAAGAGGACGATTACGCGCGCTTGCCGGGCCGCACGTTCGTCCGCGGATTCGTCCGCAACTACGCGCGGTTGGTGCGTCTCGATCCGAGCGCGGTGATAGCTGCGCTACCGCGCGGGGACGGCACCTCGCCGCTGGACCGGCCCTCGCTTACGGCGGTTTCGCGGCCGATGGTCGAGCTGCCGGTGGCAAGCGTGCGACGCAACTCCTGGACGCGTTGGCTGATCCCTATTGCGTTGCTCGCGATCGTCGCCGCCGCGGGTGTGTACGAGTTCATGCGAACCTCAGCCGCGACACGACGGCCGGCCGTGGAAAACGACTCGGTCGCGCCATCGCCACCGCCTGAATCCGCGAGTCCGTCAACGACCGCGCTGCCCAATCCGCTCGCGAAGGCAAAAACGGAATCCGCGGCACCCATGGAAAAGAGCGACAGCGCGGCGACAGTCACGCCACCGGTCGCGGCCGCGACGTCGGCGACACCTGCGAACACGGCCACGGCGACAGCCGAATCGACTGCCCCGACTGCAGCGTCGCCGACGCCAAACGCCGCCGCACCGAGCGCCACGCTTCTGTTGACGTTTAAAGAAAAGTCGTGGGTGGAAGTGAAGGACGGCAACGGTGCCGCGATCTTTGTGCAAACGGGAACCGCGGGAACGACGCAAACATTGAGCGGAACGCCACCACTCGACGTCAGCATCGGCAATGCGGCCGGCGTCATGCTGACCTATCGCGGGCAGCCTATCGATATCGCGCCCTATACGCGCGCGAACGTCGCTCGACTCCTGCTCAAGTGACGATGATGGAACGATCGGCGATCGCTCGCCATCCGACGCGGCCGGTTCGCGTGGGCGACGTCGTCATCGGCGGTACCGCGCCGATCGTCGTCCAATCAATGACGAATACCGACACCGTCGATATCGCCGCGACTGTCGCGCAGATTCAGGCGCTCGCCGTCGCAGGATCCGAGCTCGTTCGGGTTACGGTGAACACAGCCAAGGCCGCCGCCGCGGTTTGTGCGATCCGCGCCACGCTCGATCGCGCAAACTGCGCAGTGCCGTTGATCGGCGATTTTCACTTCAACGGCCACAAATTGCTAGCCGATCATCCGGATTGCGCGCAAGCGCTTGCGAAATACAGGATCAATCCCGGCAACGTCGGCAAAGGCAGTAAGCGCGATCCGCAGTTCGCGATGATGATCGAGCAGGCGCTCCGCTACGACAAGCCCGTGCGCATCGGCGTGAATTGGGGAAGCCTCGATCAGGCGCTGCTCGCCCGGTTGATGGATGAAAACGCGAAGCGCGCAACGCCGGACAGCGCCGATGCCGTCATGCGCGAGGCGCTGATCGCATCGGCACTCGGCAGCGCGCGTCAGGCCGAAGATATCGGGCTCCCGCACGAGCGCATCCTGTTGTCGTGCAAGGTCTCGAACGTGCAAGACTTGATCATCGTGTACCGCGAGCTTGCGCGCCGCTCCGACTACCCGCTGCACTTGGGGTTGACCGAAGCCGGCATGGGCAGCAAAGGCGTCGTTGCGTCGACCGGTGCGCTTGCGGTGCTGCTGCAGGAAGGTATCGGCGACACGATCCGTGTATCGCTGACGCCGGAGCCCAACGGCGATCGCACCAAGGAAGTTCAGGTTGCGCAGGAAATTCTGCAAACGATGGGACTGCGCTCGTTCGCGCCGATGGTGACGGCATGTCCGGGTTGCGGCCGCACAACGAGCACGTATTTCCAGGAGCTTGCCGGCCGCATCCAAATCTATTTGCGCGCGTCGATGTCCGCATGGCGTGCGCAATATCCGGGTGTCGAAACGATGCAAGTCGCGGTGATGGGCTGCGTCGTCAACGGTCCCGGTGAGTCGAAGCTCGCGAATATAGGCATATCGTTGCCGGGTACCGGCGAAATTCCAGTGGCGCCGGTGTTCGTGGACGGACAGAAAACCGCAACGCTCAAGGGCGATCGCATCGCCGAAGAGTTCATCGCGATCGTCACTGATTATGTTCGGGCCACCTACGGCGGCGAGCCCGCGACATCCAATCTCCGGCCGGCTGCGAAATCGATCGCGCTCAAGGCGCTGGCATGAAATCGGCAATGACCGACGCTCCGCGATCTGCGACATCGCCCGGCGCCGACGACGCGCGTCCGCCGCGCAAGACGGCGCTGCAGGCCGTTCGCGGCATGAACGATGTGCTGCCTGACGAAGCAGCGCTGTGGGAGCGGTTCGAAGAGACGACCCGGGATGTGTTTCGCCGTTACGGTTATCGCAATCTCCGCGTCCCGATCGTCGAGCCGACGCCGCTTTTCGTACGCGCGATCGGCGATGCGACCGACGTCGTCGAGCATGAGATGTACACGTTCGAGGACCGGTTGAATGGCGAAAGCCTGACGCTGCGGCCCGAAGCGACCGCCGGCATCGTGCGCGCTGCGATCGAGCACAACCTCCTCTACGAACGTCCGCAGCGCGTCTGGCTTGCAGGACCGATGTTTCGTCACGAACGGCCGCAGAAGGGACGCTACCGGCAGTTCCATCAATTCGACGTCGAGGCGCTGGGCTTTGCAGGCCCCGATGTCGACGTCGAGCAGATCGTCATGCTGGCGCGGTTGTGGCGCGAGTTGGGCCTCGCCGACGGCATCCATCTCGAGATCAACTCGATCGGCGATGCGGCGGAGCGGCGCGCGCACCGCAGCGCGCTGGTCGAATATTTCACGCGCTACGCCGACGCGCTCGACGCCGACTCTCGGCGACGCCTCTCGACCAACCCGCTGCGCATACTGGATAGCAAGAATCCAGCGCTGCAGGAAATCATCGCCGGCGCGCCACGCCTCGTCGACCGCTTGGAACTTCCCGCGCGGACGCACTTCGACGCCCTGACACAAATGCTGGCCGACGCCGGCATCGCGTACATCGTCAATCCACGGCTCGTGCGCGGCCTCGATTACTACAACCGCACCGTGTTCGAGTGGGTTACCGATCGCTTGGGTGCGCAAGGCACGGTGGCGGGCGGCGGCCGATACGATGGATTGTTCGAAGAGCTTGGCGGAAAGTTCACTCCCGCATGTGGCTTCGCCATGGGCGTCGAACGAATGATTCTGCTGCTGCAGCTCGCCAAGGGCGACGTGCGCGATGCGCCGTTCGCTTACATTGTCCACGTCGGCGATGCCGCGGCGAAGCTCGCTCATCGCGTCGCCGAGGAGCTGCGCGATGCCGGTCACTCCATCGTGATGAACGCCGGTGGCGGAAGCTTCAAAGCGCAGATGAAACGCGCCGATGCGAGCGACGCGCGATTTGCGCTCATCGTCGGCGATGACGAGGCCGCGGCTGGAACCGTTGCAATCAAGCCGCTGCGCGAGCCCGGCGAGCAACGCGCCGTCGCCGCCCAAGATGTAGCGGAACACCTCAGCGCTTCGGCGCATAAAACTTTGTAGCGCAAGGAAGCAGCGATGGCGGCTTACGACTTGGAAGAGCAGGAAAAGATCGACGACTTGAAAGCGTGGTGGCAGCAGTACGGCAACACGATCACTGTCGGCATTGTGCTCGCCTGCATCGTCATCGGCAGCGTGCAAGGCTGGCGGTGGTGGGCCGGACGCCGCGCGGCGGACGCGTCGGTCCTCTATCAGGCGGTGAGCGATGGCGTGCGCAAAAGCGATCCTGCAAAAGTTAAGGACGCGATGGCGCAACTCACCGACAAGTTTGCAGGGACCGCATACGCGCCGCGCGCGGCGTTGCTGTATGCGAAGCTGCTCTTCGACGCGGGCGACAAAGCGGGCGCTAAAGCGCAGCTTTCATGGGTCATCGAGCACGCCGGCGAAGACGAGTTGAAAGCGATCGCGCGCTATCGCCTGGCCGAAACCCTTCTCGACGATAAGCAGTACGACGAAGCGCTGCGCACGCTCGATGCGAAGCGCCCCGCTTCGTTCAATGGGCTGTACGCCGATTTGCGCGGCGATGCACTGACCGTCGCCGGCCACGCGGCCGAAGCGCGCGTCGCCTACGAAGAAGCGCTGGCGGCGCTCGATCCGAAATCGCCGTACCGCGCTTATGTTCAGGTAAAGCTCGACGCTGTCGGAGGCCCGACCGCGCCGCCTGCAGCATCGGGACCGGCCGCACAAGCGCCCGCGGTGCCTGCTGCGCCGGCGCCCGCCACCGTCGCGAAACCATGAGCCTTTTCAACTCCGCATGTTTCGCAGTCTGGCCACGGACAAAACGATTGGCGGTGGCGGTCCTTGCGGCCACCACGGTTGCCGGATGCTCGACGACGCTGACATCGTGGACGGATGCGCTGCCGAAAATACCTGCGCCATCGTTTGGCTGGCTCTTCGGCAAGAGCAACAAGCCCGGACCGTTGCCGACGTTGACCGCCAAGGTCACGCCGCAACTCAACTGGCAAGTCAGCGTCGGCAAAGCGGCCGCAGGACTCGCACCGGCGATTACGCCCTCGGCGGTCTATGCGGCGGCGAATGACGGCGCGCTCGTTCGCGTCGACGCGGCGACCGGACGCCAGGTCTGGCGCATCAACGTGGGTCAAAAGATCTCGGCAGGCCCGGGTGCAGACGATTCGCATGTCGTCGTCGGTACCGACAAAGGCGACGTGCTGGCCTTCGACGCCGACGGCAAGCCCACGTGGACCGCGCACGTGTCGAGCGAGGTCATCGCGCCGCCGCGTGTCGACGAAGGCGTCGCGATCGTATTTTCGGGTGACGGACGCATCTACGGCTTGTCGTCCGCCGACGGCAAGACGAAATGGGTACATCAGCGGAGCAATCCGGCACTGACGATCCGCAACACCGCCGGTGGCGTGACAGCGCGCGGCGGCGTGTTCGCGGGGACGGCGGGCGGTCATCTGCTCGCACTTGATGTTACGACCGGGAACGTCGGCTGGGACGCGACCGTCGCTTCGCCCAAAGGCGCCACCGAATTGGAGCGCATCGCCGACATCACCAGTCTTCCTTTCATCGATGAGCGGCAAGTGTGCGCAGTCGCCTATCAAGGCCGCGTCGCGTGCTTCGACGTCGTCCGCGGGATTCTTCTATGGTCGCGCGATCTGTCGAGCTTGAGCGGTCTCGCGGGCGATGAGAAAAATCTTTACGTAACCGACGACAAAGGCGCGGTTCATGCGCTCGACAAGACGAGCGGCGCCTCGGTGTGGAAACAGGACGCGCTCGCCGAACGGCGCGTCGGCGGTCCGCAGCTCGTCGGCAATTTCGTGGGCGCCGTCGATACCGAAGGTTATCTGCATTTGCTTGCACGCGCCGATGGCGCCTATGTCGGACGACTCGCGACTGATGGCCGCCCTCCGACTGCACAGCCCGTCGTAATGGCGGGAAGCGGCTTATGGCTGTCCGATGCGGGGACGCTGTACTCCGTGACTGCGCGCTGAAGCTTGGATGCTTGCCACCATCGCCCTTGTTGGCCGGCCTAACGTCGGCAAATCGACGCTCTTCAATCGACTTACGAAGACGCGCAACGCGCTCGTCGCCGACTATCCGGGATTGACGCGCGACCGGCACTACGGACGCGGCCGCGCCGGCGATCGTGAATACATTGTCGTCGATACCGGCGGCTTCGAGCCTGTCGCGACGTCGGGCATCTATTTCGAAATGGCGAAGCAGGCGCAGTCGGCGATCGCGGAGTCCGACGTCATCGTGCTGATCGTCGATGCGCGCGCCGGTCTCACGCCGCAGGACAGCGCGATCGCGCAGCTGTTACGGCGATCGGGTCGTCCGGTCGTCGTCGCCGTCAACAAGGCGGAAGGACTCGTACCCGAACGCGCGGTTGCCGAATTTCACGAGCTCGCGCTCGGCGAGCCGCTCGCCGTGTCGGCCGCGCACGGCGAAAACGTACGGGCGATGGTCGAAACGGCGCTCGAGTGCGTTCCGGCGGTCGCGGCAGCGAGTGAAACACCCGCGGAAAGCGGGATGGGGTCGAGAATCAAAGTCGCTATTGTCGGCCGGCCCAACGTCGGCAAATCGACGCTTGCGAACGCGCTCGTCGGCGAGGAGCGCCTGGTCACATTCGACGAGCCCGGCACGACGCGTGACTCGATCTACGTCGACTTCGACCGTGACGGTCGCGTGAACGGCGAGGCCAGCAGGGCGACGAGCAAACGCGAATCGCGAACAGAGGCCGACACATTGGCGTTGCTTCAACCGCGAGGGTCCAACGAGGCCGTGCGCCGTTACACGCTGATCGACACCGCAGGCGTACGCCGGCGCGGCAAAATATTCGAGTCGATCGAAAAGTTTTCCGTCATCAAAACGCTGCAGGCGATCGAAGATGCAAACGTCGTCATCCTGCTCTTCGATGCGCAGGACGGGATCTCGGAACAGGATGCGCACCTCGCCGGTCACGTGCTCGAGGCCGGGCGCGCGGTCGTCATCGGCGTCAACAAATGGGATGGCTTGACGCAGGAGCAGCGTGACGGGGTCAAGCGGGACATCGAACGCAAGCTCTCATTCCTGTCATTTGCGCAGCACCACTTTATCTCGGCGAAAGAGGGGCGCGGCATCGAAGCGATGCTGGGTTCGGTCGACCTCGCCTACGCCGCGGCGATGGCAAAGCTGTCGACGCCGCGGCTTACGCGAGCGCTGCAATCGGCAGTCGAGCGGCAGCAGCCTCCGCGCGCCGGTTTGGTGCGCCCGAAGATGCGCTACGCTCATCAGGGCGGGATGAATCCGCCGCTGGTGATCGTGCATGGCAGCGCGCTCAAGCACGTTCCCGACGCCTATCGCCGCTACCTTGAACGATTTCTTGCCGACGCGTTCCAATTGCGGGGAACTCCGCTTAGGATACAATTCAAAACGGGTGTCAACCCCTACGCGGATTCCACCGCACGCCGCTAGGGCCGCTCCTGCCACCATCGGGCAGCCTGAGCGCAAAGGTGCGGCCGATCAATAAGAGCGGAGCTCGAACATGAGCAATAAAGGGCAAATGCTACAAGACCCATTCCTCAACACGCTGCGCAAGGAACACGTGCAGGTGTCGATCTACCTCGTGAACGGCATCAAGCTACAGGGACAGATTGAATCGTTCGACCAGTATGTCGTGCTGCTCAAGAACACCGTCACGCAGATGGTGTACAAGCACGCCATCTCGACGGTCGTTCCGTCGCGTTCGGTCGCGATGCCGCACCACGCCCCCAGCGCCGAGGCGGAGAGCTGATACGACCGCTTCGCGTCCGAATGCACATGCGACACGGGGGCATCAATCGCCCCGGCAGTGCACGCGGCAAGATGCCGCAGCAGGTTGATGTTCGAGCGTCCTGAAGGCGGCGACCGTGCGTTGATCGTCGCGCTTGCCTTTGGGCGAGGTGATGATCGCGATCGCATGAGCGAAGTTACGGCGCTCGCCGCCTCCGCGGGCGCGCAGGTCGTCGCCCAAGTCCGCGGTCGCCGCGAGCGGCCGGATGCTGCGCTGTTCGCCGGACGAGGCAAAGTCGCCGAAATCGCCGAGCGCAAGGCAGCCACCAGCGCCGATCTGGTCATTTTCGATCACTCGCTCTCCGGCGTGCAGCAGCGCAATCTTGAAGAGGCGTTGTCATGCCGCGTCGTCGATCGAGCCACGCTGATCCTTGACATCTTCGCGCAACGCGCGCGGAGCGCCGAAGGCAAGCTGCAAGTCGAGCTCGCGCAGTTGAATCACATGGCGACGCGCCTGGTCGGCAGTTGGACTCACCTCGAGCGCCAGAAGGGCGGCATCGGGCTGCGCGGTCCCGGCGAAACGCAGCTGGAGACCGATCGTCGACTGATCGCGCAGCGCGTCAAGCTGCTGCGCGGGCGGCTATCGCGTGTCGCTCGCTCGCGCGCGACGCAAAGCCGAACGCGGCGCCGCGCCGCGGTGCGCACGATCGCGCTTGTCGGCTACACGAACGCCGGCAAGTCGACATTGTTCAACCGCTTGACCGGCAGCCACGTCCATGCGGCGGATCAACTCTTTGCGACGCTCGACACGACATTGCGGCGTTTGCACGTCGACGCTGCCGAGTCGATGGTCCTCTCGGACACCGTCGGATTCATTCGCGACCTGCCGCACGATCTGGTCGCGGCATTCAGCGCTACGCTCTCCGAAGCGGCGGACGCCGATTTGCTGCTGCACGTGATCGACGCCAGCGCGGCGAATCGCGACGATCAGATCGCCGCCGTCGAAGCAGTGCTGGCCGCCATCGGCGCCGACGGCGTGCCGCAGCTTCGCGTCTACAACAAATGCGATCTCGCGCAGATGCCGGCGGGCGCCGAGCGCGATGCCTGTGGTAACATTTGCAATATTCGAACAAGCGCATTGACCGGCGCCGGATGCGCCGAATTGCGCGCCGCGCTGGCCGAACGTTTCCCGCGCGATCCAACAACGCCGCCTGCCCCGCATTCGATCTCGACGCCGGCGCTGTCTCGATAACGCGCGGAATCGCCGCGCCTCATTTTCCATCTCGTCTCCACCCGCCAGAAGCAGACGCACCGTCATGTCGCTCAACGATCCGCAGTGGGGCAAGCGCGGCGGGGGCAGCGGACCGCCCGACCTCGATGAGATCTGGCGCAACGTCAACCGCCGACTCGCCGAGTTGTTCGGACGCAAGGCCCCCGGCGAAGAAACGCCGCCCGAAGGCCCGAGCGGTCCCAAGATGAAATTTCCGCTGGGCGGCGCGGGGCTCCTCGTCGCGCTCGCGCTGCTGGTTTGGCTTGCAAGCGGTTTCTACATCGTAGACGAAGGTCGCCGCGGGGTCGTCACCCGCTTCGGCAAATACACGGAGACCATGCTCCCGGGCCCGCGCTGGCATCTGCCTTTTCCGGTGGAGGCCGTAGAGCTGGTCGACTTCTCGCAAGTGAAGACGATCGAGGTCGGTTACCGCAATTCGCCCAAGAACAAGGTCGACAAAGAGGCCGTGATGCTGACGGACGATGAGAACATCATCGACATCCAGTTCGCGGTCCAATACAACCTGAAAAGCGCCGAGGCCTACGTCTTCAACAACCGCAAGCCCGATCAGATCGCGGCGTTCGTCGCCGAGTCGGCGATCCGCGAGGTCGTCGGCAAGGCGAAGATGGACTTCGTTCTTTACGAAGGGCGCGAGCAGATCGCGAAGCAGACCGAGCAGCTGATGCAGCAGATGCTCGATCGCTACGGCACCGGCATCTACGTGCAGAAAGTGACGCTGCAAAGTGTGCAGCCGCCCGAAAAGGTACAGGCCGCGTTCGACGACGCCGTAAAAGCGGGCCAGGACCGCGAGCGTTCGAAGAACGAAGGTCAAGCGTATGCGAACGACGTCGTGCCGCGCGCGCGTGGTCAAGCATCGCGTCTGAGCGAAGAAGCGAGCGGTTACAAGACCGAGGTCGTGCAGCGGGCCGAAGGCGATGCGGCGCGCTTTCGCGACATCCTCGTCGAATATCAGAAGGCGCCGGGCGTCACGCGCGACCGGCTCTATCTGGACATGATGCAATCGGTGCTCGGCAATTCGAGCAAGGTGCTGATCGACCAGAAAAGCGGCGCGAACTTGCTGAACTTACCGCTCGACAAGCTTTTGCAGCAGGGCGCCGCGGCCTCCGCTTCGTCGGCAGGTGATTCGGCAACTTCGCCGCCACGCGTGCCGACGACGCCAGAACCGGCAGTAACGGTCGACCCAACGCGCTCGCGCGAGACACTCCGCAGTCGAGAGGGAAGATGACGACCCCCACGCTCACTTTGTTCGCTGCCCCCAGAGGGGGAGCAAGCCTCCCTTGGGGCGGCCCGGCGGGAAGCTGCTAGCGATGAAATTCTCGATGCCGATCCTCGCGCTGGTCGTCGCGTTGCTGCTCGTCGCCTCGCAAGCGATCTATACGGTGGACCAACGCAAGTATGCGATCAAGTTTCAGTTGGGTGAAGTGATCGAGACCCAATCGAACGCGGGACTGTATTTCAAGGTGCCGCTCGTGCAGAACGTCAAGTACTACGACAAAGTCAACCAAGTGCTCGACAACGCGGAGCCGGACCGGATCACGACGTCGGAAAAGAAGCCGCTGCTCGTCGATTTCTTCGTTCTCTGGCGTATTCTCGATGTCAAGCAATACTACATTTCGGTCGGCGGCGACGAGGAAGCCGCGCGGCGCCGTTTGTCGCAAACCGTTCGCGCCAACCTGGCCGAGGAGGTGAACAAGCACACCGCGCACGAGACGATATCCACCGAACGCGATCTAATCACGTCGCTGACGCGGCAAAAGGCAAATGCCGATGCGGCGTCGATCGGTGTCGAGGTCATCGATGTTCGGCTGCGGCGCGTCGAATTGCCGCCCGACGTCACCGGTCCCGTCTATCAACGGATGGAGTCGGAGCGCCGCCGCGTCGCGAACGAGCTCCGCTCGCTCGGTTCCGCTGAGCGCGAAAAGATCCAAGCCGATGCCGACCGCCAACGCCAGGTCATTCTGGCCGACGCCTATCGCGCCGCACAGAAGATCAAGGGCGAAGGCGATGCGCGCGCGTCGACCATCTACGCCGATGCGTACGGCCAGAATGCGGAGTTCTATTCGTTCTATCGCAGTCTGGAAGCGTACAAAACGACGTTCCGCAACAAGAGCGACATGCTGGTCCTCGATCCGAGCTCCGAGTTCTTCCAGTATTTCAAGCAATACGGATCGGGCCGTGGATCGAAGTTGCCGACCAAATAGTGGTTCACGACTCACGAGCCCGCCGTGGGTGAATCGCTTTGGATCGCGTTTGCCTTGCTGCTGATTCTCGAGGGACTGCTACCTTTTCTTGCGCCGCGCGTCTGGCGCGAAGCGTTCCAGCGCTTGACGGAGCTCACCGACGGACAGCTGCGCTTCATCGGCTTGATCGCCATCGGCTTCGGTATCGTCTCGCTCCTGGTGCTCCAGAATGCGTAAAATCAGTATAGGGTCAGACTCCCATTTGCGACCCGGTCTCCGATAGGCTGCTGCAAAAATGGGAGTCTGACCCTATGCGTAGATGGCTGTTACCTGAATCGATCGAGGACGTGCTGCCCGACGAGGCTGCGCGGCTGGAATCGCTGCGCCGCAATTTGCTCGACCACTTCGCTTCGCGCGGCTATCGTCTCGTTCAGCCGCCGCTGATCGAGCATCTCGATTCGTTGCTGACCGGCAGCGGCAGCGATCTCGAGCTTCAGACATTCAAGGTCGTCGATCCATTGTCGGGCCGTCTCGTCGGTGTGCGAGCCGACATCACGCCGCAGGTCGCGCGCATCGACGCGCACGTGCTGAACGAGCCGGGTCCGACGCGCCTGTGTTACGCCGGCAGCGTGCTGCAAACGATATCGAGTGTTCCCGGGGCAACGCGTGAAGTGTTCCAGGTTGGCGCCGAGCTTTTTGGCGAACCCGGCATCGACGGCGATCGCGAAGTCGTTGCATTGCTGATCTCGTCGTTGGGTGCGGCGGGACTCGCCGGCCTGCATCTCGATCTTGGGCACGTCGGCGTCTATCGGGCGCTCGCGCACGGCGCGGGTATTGCCAACGAAGAAGGCGACCTCTTCGTTGCGATCGGTACGAAGGATGTGCCGGCGGTGGCGGAGCTTTGCCGGAGGCTTCCCGCCGCGTGGCGCAATGCGTTGACGGCGCTGCCGTCGCTTTACGGTCCGGCACAGGACGTTCTCGCGAATGCGTGCAACGTTTTGCCCGACACGCCGGCCATTGCCAACGCGCTCGGAACATTGGATGCACTCTCTCAGTCGGTGGGTACGCTGGTCGAAGCGCTGCACATCGATCTCGCCGATCTGCGCGGCTATCACTATCACAACGGCGCGATATTTTCGGTGTTTACGCCCGGCGAACCGTCTGCGATCGGTAACGGCGGCCGCTATGACGGCATCGGCAAAGCCTTCGGCCGCTCGCGTCCCGCGACCGGCTTCACGTTGTATCTGCGGCAGCTCAACGCAGTGCTCGCGAGGGCGCAGCGGTAATATGCGCGTTGCTCCAGTGCCCAGCTCTATCCATTACTCGGCCTGACACCGCAATGGGCAAGAACGTCGTCGTCATCGGCACCCAATGGGGCGATGAAGGCAAAGGCAAGATCGTCGATTGGCTGACGGAAAGCGCGCAAGGCGTCGTCCGGTTTCAGGGCGGCCACAATGCCGGCCACACGCTCGTCATCGGCGGCAAGAAGACGGTGCTTCGGCTCATTCCGTCCGGTGCGCTTCGCCCCGGCGTCGCGATTTATATCGGGAATGGCGTCGTTCTCTCGCCGTCCGCTTTGATGGCCGAAATCGCTGAGCTTGAAGTCGCAGGGATCGAGATTCGCTCGCGGCTGCGAATATCGCCGGCCTGCGCACTCGTGTTACCCGTGCATGTGGCGCTCGACCAGGCCCGCGAGGCCGGCATGGGCGATACCAAGATCGGCACGACCGGCCGGGGCATCGGCCCCGCGTACGAAGACAAGATCGCGCGGCGGGCGTTGCGCGTGCAGGACTTGCTCGATTCCGATCGCTTCAGCCCCAAGCTCGCGGCACTGCTCGAGTATCACAACTTCACGCTCGTTCACTATCACAAATGTCCGCCAGTGCCGTTCGAAAAAACGCGCGACGAAACATTGGCATTCGCTGCCGAAATCGCGCCGATGGTCGCCGACGTCGCTGCGCTGATCCAACAGTCGCGCGAACGCAACGATTCCTTGGTATTCGAAGGTGCCCAGGGTTCGCTACTCGACATCGATCACGGCACCTACCCGTACGTGACAAGCTCGAACTGCCTTGCCGGCGCTGCGGCGCCAGGGTGCGGCATCGGACCGCAGTTGCTCGACTATGTGTTGGGAATCGTCAAGGCCTACACAACGCGCGTGGGCACCGGACCCTTTCCCACCGAGCTGAGGGACGAGATCGGCGCCGGCCTCGCGCAACGCGGCAACGAATTCGGTTCGGTGACGGGCCGCCCGCGTCGCTGCGGCTGGATCGACATACCCGCATTGCGACGCTCATTCGAGCTGAATGGCGTCGATGGACTCTGCATCACCAAGCTCGATGTGCTGGATGGCATGCAGACGTTGAATATCTGCACCGCCTACACGACGGACGGCAAGCGGCTCGATCGCATTCCGACCGGCGCGGACGCCGTTGCGCGTTGCCTTCCTGTTTACGAAACGATGCCAGGATGGCAAGCCAGCACGCTCGGCGTGAAGACGTACGACGCGCTTCCCCCGAATGCACGCGCCTATCTCGAACGCATCGAGCAGTTGACGAATACGCAGATCGCGATGATCTCGACCGGGCCGGATCGTGAGGAAACCATTCTTCGGCAAAATCCTTTTGGTGCAACCGCCAGTAAAAATCGAGGATGAGGCGATGAGCCTGCATGTGAGCTGGGACGAGTACAACACGCTCGTTGAACGCCTGGCGCTTCGCATCTATGAATCGGCCTTCGCGTTCAATCAGGTCATCTGCATCGCGCGCGGCGGCCTGCGCGTCGGTGACGTGCTGTCGCGCATCTACGAGCTGCCACTCGCGATTCTGTCGACCCACTCGTATACCGCCGAGGGCGGAACCATTCGCGGCGAGCTTGTCATCGCCGAGCACATGACGATGACGCGGCCGCGACTTGGCGAACGCGTATTGCTTGTCGACGATATGGTCGATTCGGGCCACACGCTCGAGGCGGTGCATCGCGAGCTGCCGCAGCGCTTTCCTCATATCACCGAGCTCAAGACGGCGGTCCTCTGGTGGAAGGGGTCTTCCGTATTCAAGCCCGATTACTGGGTCGAGCATTTGCCGCACAACCCGTGGATCCATCAGCCGTTCGAGATCTACGATACGTTGCGGCCTGAGGCGCTGAAGGCACGGCTTGCCGCCGGCGAAATGCGCTGAGTACGGTCGAGTCGATGGCACGCGGGTCGCACATGATCGGCTCTTGCAAATGCATTCAACCGTCCAAGAAAGGAATGAGCGATGCGCGCATGGTTATGCTTCGGCATCTCGTTCGCGCTGGCGTCCGCCGTGTCGGCGCAGACCGGTTACTTCCAGGGCGTTACGCCGCGTCCGCCGGACGTATACGCGTTTCCCGCGAGCTTGACCGTCACGCGTTCCGCGCCGGCGGGCGGGCGGGGTCGCTCGTTCCCGCACTCTATACACACGTGACAACGGACGCCGACACGCGATCGCTCGAATGGGCGAATCTCACGATCCTGAACAACCACAGCGCGTACGATGCGAGTGTCGCCCTTTACGCACAAGCCAACAAATTCGACACCGGACCAACGTGGGGCGGCGTTCTCGAGGCGCACGACCACGCCGGCACCGGAGCGCTATGGGGTTTGGAGATCGATGCGTTCATGACGGGTCCGCCGCGATTCGACGAGCTTGGCGGCGGCAATCGAATCGGACTCGGCATCGTGCTCGGTCGCGCGCAAGGCGAAGGCCCGAAGGCGACGATCGACTATGGCATGTGGATCTTGCCGGCGGCGCTCAAGGACAGCGAAGCCGACGTTAATTTTGGCGTGATGGTATCGGCGCATTGTCGCTACGCGTGTTACGCGATGCGGGCGGGCAACAAGCGCGCGTGGGAAGAGTCGGCGCAGATCGCCAGCAAGTTCGACCCCGAAACGGGAACGTGGGGTCTCTATAACGGCGATAAGCCGGTGCTCCAGATCAACATGACAACCGGCGAATTGATGATCAACGGCAGGCCGGTCGTCGTGACTTACAAATGAACTGGTGCCCAGAAGAGGACTCGAACCTCCACAGTGTTGCCACCGCTAGGACCTGAACCTAGTGCGTCTACCAATTCCGCCATCTGGGCCTTATTTGCCTACATCGTCCAACAAAGGGGCTTGCAACCGCAACCCTTTATTTTAAAAGACGCTTCTCTCCTTGTCAAAGCGAAATGACGTGAACGACGAGCCTCGAGCCGCATCGCGCGGAGGGCGAACGCGCAATTCACGCACGTCGACTTCGCGCGAGGAAATTGTGGCCGCGCTGACCGCTGCCGGTGTGCCGCTCGGCCTGGATGAGCTTCTGCGTCGCCTCGGCGTAGCAGAAAGATCGCTGCCTGATTTCGACGCGCAGCTGGCCGAGTTGGAGCGCGCCGGTTTCGTCATGCGAAACCGAAAGGGTGAGCTTTGCATCGCCTCCAAGCTCGATCTCGTGACCGGCACCGTGCAAGGACACCCCGATGGATTTGGCTTCCTTGTACCGGACGAGGGCGGCGACGATCTGTTCCTTGCGCCGCGCGAGATGCGCAAGGTTCTGCACGGCGATCGCGTGAGTGCCAAGCGCATCGGCTACGACCGCCGCGGTCGTCCCGAGGGCGAAATCGTCGACGTACTCACTCGTGCCAATCGCGAAGTTGTCGGCAGGCTCCATGAAGAGCGCGGCATCTGGTTCGTCGAAGCGGAGAACCGCAAGATCAACCAGGACCTGCTGATTCCGCCGCATGAAGTCAACGGCGCGAACGCCGGTCAGGTTGTCGTCGCTGAAATTCTCGAGCAGCCATCCGAGCATCGCGAAGCGATCGCGCGAATAAAGCACGTGCTGGGAAGCGCGACCGATCCGGGAATTGAAATTGAGATTGCGCTTCGCAAGCATGATCTGCCCTTTGAATTCGACGCATCGGCCCGTCGGCAGGCGGAACGTTTGCCCACCGAAGTGCGGCCTGCTGATCGCAAGGGTCGCACCGACTTGATGGCGCTGCCGCTCGTGACGATCGACGGCGAAACCGCGAAGGATTTCGACGACGCCGTGTATTGCGAACGCAAAGGTAGCGGCTTCCGACTCGTCGTGGCGATCGCCGATGTTTCGCATTACGTGCGCGACGGCGATGCACTCGACACCTGCGCGCGGGAACGCGGCACGTCGGTCTATTTTCCGCGACGCGTGATCCCGATGCTGCCCGAAGCGCTGTCAAATGATCTCTGCTCTCTCAAGCCTAACGTCGATCGATTGACGCTCGTTTGCGACATGACGATATCAGCCGCCGGCGCAATCGAACGCTACGAGTTCCACCTAGCGGTCATTCACTCGCATGCCCGCTTGACGTACACGCAAGTCTGGCGATGGCTCTCGCAACCGGCGAGCGCGAAGTCATCGGAAGCGAAAGCGTTGTTGCCGCATCTGCAGGACCTTCACGCCTTGTTTCGCGTGCTGCTGGCAACGCGCGAGGCGCGCGGCGCGATTGATTTCGACACTGACGAGCTGGCGCTCGAATTCGACGAGCACGGCAAGATCGTTCGTATCGTGCCGTCGCCGCGCAACGACGCGCACCGTTTGATCGAAGAGAGCATGCTGGCCGCCAATGTTTGCGCCGCCGAGTACATGACGCTGCACGCGCAGCCCGCGCTTTATCGCGTGCACGAAGGCCCGCCGCCCGACAAGCTCGCCGCGTTGCGCGAATTTCTGGGCGGTTCGGGGTTATCGCTCGCCGGCGGCAACAAGCCAACGGCCGCCGACTATGCAGAGCTGCTCGGTCGAATTCGAGAGCGCCCGGACTTCGCGCTGCTGCAGACCGTGCTTCTGCGCTCGCTGTCGCAGGCACAGTATCGGCCCAACAACGTCGGCCATTTCGGTCTCGCCTACGACGCTTACATGCATTTCACGTCGCCGATCCGCCGTTATCCTGACCTGCTCACGCATCGGGCTATCAAGGCGGTGCTTGCAGGCAAGCACTACACGCCTTCCGCGCAGTCGTGGGAAGCACTCGGCTCGCATTGCTCGATGGCCGAGCGCCGCGCCGACGATGCGTCGCGTGACGTCCTGCAATGGCTCAAGTGCCACTACATGAAGGACAAGATCGGCGAAGATTTCGCCGGCACAATCAGCGGCGTGGCGAGCTTCGGCATATTCGTGACGCTCGACGGGCTCAACATCGATGGGCTTGTGCACGTCACCGAGCTCGGCCGCGATTATTTCCACTTCGACGCACCGCGGCATGCCCTGATCGGCGAGCGCGGCGGTCGCGTGTTTCAGCTTGCCGGACGCGTGCGCGTCAAGGTCGCCCGCGTCGATCTCGAGACCGCGAAAATTGATTTCACGCTAGCGGAGGAGAGCGTGTCTGATATAGCGGCCCGCGGTCGGCCGCGCATAGCGGAACCGCTGTCGCGCGATAGTCGGCCGCGTCGCGATAAGGGCCGCCGTTAGCGCTACAACCCACCAGGGTCGACTCGAGCGTCGTTCCAACTAAGCCGAGCGCAAGCGCAGCGCATTCCCCACTACCGAGACCGAGCTTAACGACATTGCCAGGGCGGCGATGAGAGGAGACAGCA